>JAJVIA010000033.1 GCA_022072245.1 Anaerolineae bacterium | reverse complement strand
ATGGCATTCAATTTACGCAATCGCAATTTCCTCAAAGAAATTGATTTCACGCAAGCGGAATTCATGTTCCTCTTGAAACTCTCTGCCGAATTAAAAGCGGCAAAATACGGCGGGTACGAACAGCAGCGTCTCAAAGGCAAAAATATCGCGCTCATTTTTGAAAAAACCTCCACGCGCACGCGCTGCGCGTTCGAAGTCGCCGCATACGACCAAGGGGCGCACGTCACGTATCTCGGTCCCGAAGGTTCGCAAATCGGACACAAGGAATCTATGAAAGATACGGCGCGCGTGTTGGGGCGGATGTACGACGGCATCGAATATCGCGGGTTCGGACAAGAGACGGTTGAGATTCTTGGCAAGTACGCCGGCGTGCCGGTGTGGAACGGTCTCACCGATGAATGGCATCCGACGCAAATGCTCGCGGACATTTTGACGATGCAAGAACATTCGCCGAAAAACCTGCAAGAAATTTCCTACTGCTATGTCGGCGACTGCCGCAGCAACATGGGCAACTCGCTCACCATCACCGGCGCGCTGCTCGGCATGGACGTTCGCATCTGCGGACCGAAAAAATTGCATCCGCATCCCGAAGTAGTTGACAAAGCAAAAGAACTCGCCAAGCAGAGCGGCGCGCGTTTCTTGTTGACTGATAACGTACAAGAGGCGGTCAAGGGCGCGGACTTTATATACACCGATGTTTGGGTTTCGATGGGCGAAGCCAAAGAGGTGTGGGACGAACGCATTGGTTTGCTGAAACCGTACCAAGTCAATGCCGCGATGATGGACGCGACGGGCAATCCGAATGTGAAATTTATGCACTGCTTGCCCGCGTTCCACAATCGCGAAACCAAAGTCGGCGCGGATATTTATAGCAAGACCGGCATGGAAAGTTTAGAGGTGACGGAAGAAGTATTCGAGT
Source organism: Anaerolineae bacterium (assembly GCA_022072245.1). Classification (GTDB taxonomy): domain Bacteria; phylum Chloroflexota; class Anaerolineae; order UBA4142; family SHND01; genus SHND01. Next base: position 4,070 of record JAJVIA010000033.1, on the reverse strand, counting down.
CCGAACGCTCCATTGTTTTTGCCGAAGCCGAAAATCGAATGCACACCATCAAGGCGGTGATGGTGGCAACGCTGGGAGATTGAGAGATTTAGAGAAAGAGAGATAGAGTCGGAGAGACGCTCTCGCTCTATCTCTCCATCGCTCCATCTTTCCATCTCCTTGTATAGACACCATGTCCACCAATCCAGTCGAAGCGCAACCAACAGAAAAAACGCGAACCATGACACTGCGCGGGGCGGTGTTTCTCGGCATCGGCTCGATGGTGGGCGCGGGCATTTTCGCGTTGTTTGGACAGGCAGGTTCCATCGCGGGCGCGGCGGTGTGGGTTTCGTTTTTGATTTCGGGCATCATCGCATTGCTGCAAGGATATTCCTTTGCAAAACTCGGCGCGCGCTTTCCTTCTTCGGGCGGCGTGATTGATTGGATGGTGCGCGGGTACGGTACGGGGATGTTCACGGCGGGCATTGTGATGCTCGGCTACTTTTCGTATCTCATCACCGTCGCAATGGTCGCCGTCTCGTTTGGCAATTATGCCGCGAGTCTCTTTTTGGGCGATAACGCGTCGCAAGTTTGGGTCAAGGGTTTTGCCGCCGCCGTTGTGATTGCGTTGACCTTTCTCAACATGGTTGGCGCGCAAAACACAGTCAAGGCGCAGACGGTCCTCACAACTATCGTCCTCGTGATTTTGACCGGCTTTGCGCTTGCGATGCTCACACAAATCAATCCCTCCTTGCTCGCGCCCGCCAACTATCCGCCCCTGTCGGCTGTTCTGGCGAGCGTTGCCTTGACCTTTTTTTCGTACTTGGGTTTTGGCGTGCTGGCGTTCACCGGCGGAGACATTCAAGAGCCGCAAAAAAATATGCCGCGCGCGATGTACATTTCGCTCGGCTTTACGATGATCCTTTACATCGCGCTCGCCATCGGCGTCTTTGGAACGTTGACGGTTGAACAAGTGATTGCGAACGCCGAGACGGCGCTCGCGGCGGCGGCGTTACCCATTTTTGGCGCGGTGGGCTTTACGCTGATTTCGATCGCGGCAGTTTTTGCCTGCGCAGGCGCAATCAACGCAACGTTGTACGCCTCGCTCGGCGCGAGCTATTTGATGGCGAAAAATGGCATGTTGCCTCCCTCATTTGGACTCAAGCATCGCGGCGGAACGGAAGGGAGTCGCGGGCTGATGATTTCGGCGGCTGCGATTGTGCTCATGGCGGTTTTGTTCGACTTGGGCGCGATTGCGTCAGTCGGCAGCGCGGTGGTGTTGGCAATTTCGGTGTTGGTCACCATCGCGCATCTGCGAATGACCCAAGACACCAAAGCGTCCAAGCCAATTCTCTGGATTGCTTTGTTGGCATCGCTGTTGGCTGTCCTCATCTTTGCGGCGTACACCTTACTCACTGACCCGATGACGTTCGTGGCATTGCTTATCACAATCATTCTTGCGTGGGTGGTCGAGTGGGTGTGGGTACGCATCAGCAAACGGCAGCCGATAGCTGAGGCGGGCAAATAAAAATTCTGAAAGGAAAAGTTTATGCGAATTGTTGTAGCATTGGGCGGTAACGCGCTGCTCAAACGCGGCGAACCGATGACGGCGGACGTTCAACGCAAAAATGTAAAGACCGCCGCGCAATCGCTCGCGCCGGTTGCAAGCAAGCATCAGCTTGTGATTTCACACGGCAACGGTCCGCAAGTTGGCTTGCTCGCCTTGCAGCAAGCGGCGTATCCCCAAGTCGCGCCGTATCCGCTTGATGTTCTCGGCGCGCAAACGGAAGGCATGATCGGGTACATGATCGAACAAGAGTTGGGCAATTTGTTGCCCTTTGAAGTGCCGTTTGCAACATTGTTGACGATGATTGAAGTGGATCCCAATGACCCCGCGTTTCAGAACCCAACAAAATTTGTCGGTCCCGTTTATGAAAAAGCGGAAGCGGATAAACTCGCGGCGGAAAAAAATTGGGTCGTCAAAGCGGACGGCAACAAATGGCGGCGCGTGGTGCCCTCGCCCTTGCCCAAACGCATCTTTGAAATTCGTCCGGTGAAATGGTTGTTGGAACAAAATACCGTCGTCATTTGCGCGGGCGGCGGCGGCATTCCCACGATGTATTTGCCCGATGGAACTCGTACGCTCGTCGGCGTCGAGGCGGTGATTGACAAAGATTTGGCAAGCGAACTCTTGGCGCGCGAATTGGACGCCGATTTGTTTGTGATGGCAACGGATGTCAACGGCGTCTATCTCGATTTCGGCAAACCCGAACAGCGTTTGTTGACGCGCGTCACCCCGTCCGAAATGAAACAACAAAAATTCGCGGCGGGTTCGATGGGTCCGAAAGTGGATGCGGCGGTAAAATTTGTCGAGGCGACAGGCAAGCGCGCCGCAATCGGTTCGTTGGAAGAGATTGAAAAAATTGTAGCGGGGGAAGCGGGTACGAACGTCGTGCCTATGTGAGATGTGAGGAGAAAATCAAATGATCGAGTATTTGTCTTCAAGCACACCGACTTGCTTTGCGGTGAAAATGAGCGGCAAGTTGAATGGGACCGAATACAGAGAACTCATCGGCAAGATTGAAAGCGCAATCAAAGAACATGGCACAGCAAATCTTGTATATGTTATGCAAGATTTGGAATTTCCTGAATGGGATGCGATGAAAGCCGACGCGCATTTTGGGGTAAAGGATTATCGTCACATTCGGCGCGCTGCATTCGTCGGCGATGAAAAATGGCTAGCATGGTTCGTCAAACTTGCGGGGCCTTTTACGCGCGCCGAAGAGAAAAGTTTTCGCGCCGACCAAGTGAACGAAGCGGTCCAATGGGCATGTGGAGAATGATTCTGAGCAAAGGAGCATATTCAAGATGGACAATCAATTCGGCGTCAATTCTGAAGTCGGAAAATTACGCAAAGTGTTGGTGCATCGCCCCGAGCTTTCGCTCAAGCGTTTGACGCCGACGAATCACGATGATTTGTTGTTCGACGATGTATTGTGGGTGGAACGCGCGCAGTGGGAGCATGACCAATTTGTCGCGCGGATGCGCGAGCGCGGCATCGAGGTCTATCTCTTTCTCGACATGTTGGGCGAAGCGTTGGCGGTCAGCGCCGAAGCGCGCACGAAAATCATCGAACAGGTCGCGAACGATTATACCGTCGGCTGGTCGCTCACCGACGAAGTGCGCGAATTCTTGGGTACGCTGAAACCGGATGTTCTCGCCAAACATCTCATCGGCGGTTTGACCGTCGGCGAGATGGAGGAACAAGGGTTTGACCTCGCGCGGATGCGCGACATTTCACTCGGCGCGGCGGCAATGGACGAACCGGGCTATTTTGTCATTCCGCCCGTGCCAAACACCCTGTTCACGCGCGACTCGTCGTGCTGGATTTACAATGGCGTTTCGGTGAATCCGATGTATTGGCCCGCGCGGCGCCGCGAAGCATTGAACGTGCTGGCAATCTATCGCTATCACCCGATGTTTCAGGGCGCGAATTTTAATTGGTGGTATCCCGAACCGGGCAGCGACGGAAAATTTCAGGCGAACGATTTCGGGCGTTCCTCGCTCGAAGGCGGCGACGTGCAGCCCATTGGCAACGGTACAGTTCTGATTGGGATGAGCGAACGCACGCAGGGCCGCATGATTGAACAAATCGCGAAAAATCTTTTTGCCAAAGGTTCCGCCGAACGCGTCATTGTCGCAGTCATGACCCGCGACCGCGCCCACATGCACCTCGATACCGTGTTCACCTTGTTGGACCGCGACAAAGCCACCGCGTTTCCGAAGGTGGTCAATAACATTCGCGCCATCAGTTTGCGCCCCGGCAAAAAAGAAGGCGATTTTCATGTCACGCAAGAAAAATCTTTTTTAGCGGCCGTCGCGGACGCGCTCAAAGTCAAAGCGCTCACCGTTGTCGAAACGGGCGGCGACGAATATCAGATGCAGCGCGAACAGTGGGACGATGCGAACAACACCGTCGCGTTGGAACCGGGCGTCGTCGTTTCCTACGAACGCAACACGTACACGATTGCGAAAATGCGCCAAGCGGGCGTCGAGGTTGTCACCATCGCGGGCTTTGAGTTGGGCAAGGG
>JAJVIA010000059.1 GCA_022072245.1 Anaerolineae bacterium | reverse complement strand
TGACCTTCATCGCCATTTTGCTTTCCATGTTTCCGACCGCGAGATGAACCACTCGCTGTTCCATCCGCTTTGACTCAACCCCAGCAGACCATCAAACAAAGTCGGTGCTTGAAACGAGACCAGACACCGTCCCGGCTCTCCCGGTCCACTGGGCGGCGAGACCTGCACCCGATATTGCACGCCTGCGGTCGCAGACCAATCTGCATTCAGGGTTTGCCAGGCGACGTTGACTGCATTGCGCCGGGCACGGGCAGGATCAGGTGATTGCGACAGGAATTGCGAGCAGGCATAGGCAGCGGCGGTTGCGGCGGTACGTGCTCGATGGGTCGGAATCCATGCCAGCAAACCGAATGCCATGATGACCGCCAGCATTGCGAATAAGGCGGTCTCTGCCAGTGCCTGTCCGCGTTCGCCCTTTTGATAATGGGCTTTCATTCAAACCCTCCAGCAGGAGGCGGACCAGGATAGAAGCGCCAAAGGCGAAAGTTGGTCTCGGCCCGTTGCGCTTCGATCAGTTGGATGCCAAAGATCCAATTGCGCGAGTCCTCCACGCTGATCAACGAACGTACCTGACGTGGACCGATCTGCCCGGCGTTGATCCGATCCGCCAGGTCAGGCCATAAGACATTACGACGGGCATGTTCGGTGGCGGGTGTGTTGTATGAACCTGAAGCAACGCCCGTGATGAACACGCCCCAGTCCGTGGCAGCGGATCGGAAGGCATAGAACGCGGCGAAGGTCATGCCGAACATAAGTAGAATCAGGATCGGCATGACCAAAGCGAACTCTGCCATAGCCTGACCTTTTTCCTTGCGGCAAAACATCTAACCGCCTCGCGCCATGCGCAGGGCTTCGATACCAGCTTCGAAAGCGGCGATCAATTCGTTGCGATAACGGGCGATCACGGCAATCGCGACCACACCGATGGCGCCCAGGATCAGGGCATACTCGGCAAAGTCCTGACCATCCTCTTCGCGGATGAAACGTTTGAACAAAGTGAACATGGAATCTCCTTTTTGAAATAAAAAATCGGCTGACAGAAGTTTCTGCCAGCCGAGATAATAAAGAAATACCAGGGGGGGATATAAAGATGTGTCGTTATTGCTTTTGTGCAAAGAGGGCAGGATGAAATGATGTCGCCTTCACATGGAGGTGATTGCCCTGTTTCATGCCTTACGTATCCTGCTGCTCCTGTTGTTGTCTTTTTACCGCCATTCGCAAGGCAATGACGGCTAGAATGTCCAATAGCATTCTCGTCATTGGGTCAAATGCTTTTTTCTCAGCGGAACTGTTGGCATAGGTTGTGGTATGTACGGAAGAATGAGTGGGGGCATTTGATGGAATTAGCCCATCTGTGTGCTTACTGTTTTGGAGATCATTTTCAATTGGAGTTTTACGACGACGAGTCATATTGGCAGCCACCATTCAAGAGATGAGAATATATTGATGGCTGCATTGTAGCGTATTCTTCAATACCCTGTGGGTAATTTACCAATCCAATCTTCTCCAAGTCGGATCTCCACATCCACCGTGGACGCCGGATCCGGCTGGATCACGATCTGCGGACTCCCCAAGCCAAAAAGATCCTTCAAGTATCGCAAGGCATATAGTTTGGAGGAATACAGGATCACCTTGGTACGGCTGGTATATCCGGTCGGTGCGCCAAACTCAACCACTTGCATACCTTGGGTATTCAAGTATGCGGCTGTGCGCTGTTCAAGATCAGTAGCATAGGTGTTGTTGATAATTCTGATTTTTGCCTGATCAGTCTGCATCAATGCCGCTGGATCACCTTGTGCCAATGGACTGAGCGGACCACCAGGGACAAAGATTTCATCCCGCAGGATGCGGATCAGATCGGGAACCGGACGCAGGACGTTTGCCTGCACACCGTTGATGGTTGTATCCGCCGGGATCGCCATCGTGGTATCGATCACGCCTCTCTTGATGTCCTCCACCCGAATATCTTTCGCCAATACTGCCAGTTGGATTGCATCCTCCAGTGACAGGTTGGTGTGGATGCCGGAAGAAAATTCTGCATACAACTGCGACGCCTGGGTAATCAAGGTGGCAAAGGTTTCCGGCTCCAGTACCTTGTCACGGATCGCAAGGATGACCTGTTGCTGACGTTTGGCACGACCCACATCTCCACCCGAACAGCCCTGTGATTCATGCCGGCAGCGTGCATACGCCAGGGCTCGCGGTCCGGTCAGGTGGCGATAATCTCCCGGCTTTAACACAAAATGATCCTGTCCCGCGCCGAGCGGATCGAGCACCATGCGTTCCTCGACATACACATCGATGCCGCCGATCAGATTGATGAACGACACAAACGTCCCAAAATCCACCTGAACATAATAATGAATCGGAACCCCGATGAACTGTGAAACGGTCTGCATCGCAAGTTGTGGTCCACCGCCTGGAAGTTTGGCATTCTCGCCAATCGCCCAAGCGGTATTGATGCGGCTGTATCCTGCGCTGGGAATGTTGACCCACATATCACGTGGGATGGACAACATGCCAGCGGTTTTGGTGACAGGGTCCACGGTCAGAACCATGATCGTATCGGTGCAGGTCGGGCAGCCTTCTCCCTGTCCATCGTCACCGCGCAAGCCAAAGAAGGCGATGTTGACCCGGCTGGCGCCATCCCATTGTGGCAAGTCCAGTTCCGGTACGGATATTTCAATTGGAAGATCGTTTGCAGTTGTCGGATCGGGAGATACCGGCAGGTTGGATGGTGATTGGTTTTGTAGAGCGCACTCTGCGGGTGGCACACCTGGCAGGGCAGTCAGCGTCCAGCAAAGAGTCAGTTTGCGGACGATGAAAAACGCAGCAAGCATAGCCACCGTTACAAAGATCCAATAGGCAAGCGAACGCCAGAAGGGATGGTATACGTTCGGATAGCGCGAGCCTGGCATTACATCAATCCTGATCCCATAAAGGGTGCAATGATCGCCAGCACCAGACCCAGCACCGCCATCACCCCGAACAAGCCGGCGCGTTGGCGCACCAGAGCTGCACGTTCTTCAGTCGATTCCACCACGGACCGATGGACTGACTCTTGAAGTCCCTGCACACTGGACAGGACTGGACGATTGTTTGCAAAGAAGTCATAGATGTCGCGCAGAAAGAGATTGGCTTCGACATCTTTCGGATCGGGCAGATGGGCGCGGGTCACATCAATGGCTTTGGTGAAATCCTCCACCTCCATGCGCGCAACGAGTAACCCAAGCAGATTACAGAATGGTCCACCCACAGTCGAGGCACGGCGCAGGGCTTCCTGCACGCCCACGCCGGAAGAAAGTAATGAACTCAATACAGAGAGACCGATCAACATGTTATTGCGCAAAGACTCGGCGCGTTTCTTTGCGAGTGTCTTCAAGCGCACATACGGTCGGCGCAGTCCAAGCAGAATGAAGATCATCGCGATCACCGGCGCGGCAGCGATGATGTTCATCGCCGCCAATGCCCCTGCCAGCATCCCGCCCACCAGCAGGAAGGTCGAGAAATCGCGGATCGCTACCGCATAGAATTCTCCGGGGGTATCGTAGGGATAGCCGGCACGACGAAGCAGGCTGATCACATCACTCATGTTCTTCGCCTGATCGGGATCGAAGCGTCCCGGCAGGACGGCGATCAATAACGCCTCCCAGGTCGAGCGTCTCTTTATGGGAGTCTGGGAATGAAAGTTCATCAGACGATTGCCGCCAAAGGTGCTGAAGGCGGATTGAAAGACGTTCAAGAGTTCGAACGCCAGCACGCTCAAACTAAGCGCGCCGAGAAAGGCAAAAAAGGTCATCGAGGTTCTCCTTGTGAAATATCGAGCCGGAAGTCTAATAACTTCTGCAAGGGGGTCTCCCCCGGCTGTCGCCCGCGAAACTTTTTAGTGTACAACCCACGGCGCAAGGCCTGCATGTGTTGTTCATCCCGGATAACCTGATGCGGTGGTCGCGGTTCGGCGAACTTCAAAGCGCCGCTGCCCGTCTCCCAACTTTCTCCGCCAAAGTCTGCCGGCCAGAGCGGATGGGTGTACATATCCCACTCCTTCGGCAAACGGTTATTCTTCTTTGCGCGATGCCAACCCCAAAAGGCTTCAAAGCGCGGACCCCAAAGTCCCCAAACCAGATCCAGTTGCAACGACTCATCTCGCAGCAGGTTCAAGGTTTCCGTGCAGTGATGGCAGATCGGGATGGCATTCTCAGGACGCTGATAACGCCAGAGGATTTCCACCGGTGCATTTGGAGCTGGGTTGAGGATCGGTCGCCAGGAAGCGGACTTGCCGCAGCGAATGCAGTGATTGGGAAATTCGTGCCGCCAGGGGATGCCGGCCACGGACGCCGCCACGATCTCATCCAGATAGGGTTCCTCCGCTTTCAAGACGGAATACGATAACTTCACGGCGCCATCCGGCAGATGCCAGGCATGCGAAAGATCCAGGAGGAACCCGGCGGAACTCACGATCTGCCCGCGTTCCCAGGCTTCGAACCTGCGCCGTTGGATTTCGGGTCGCACCTCGCCGCGATGAGCATCGCGGATACGGCGGATGTCGGCGACCGCTTCCGCCAGCAGTGCGAACAGCAGGCTGTCCATGCGCAGGCTTGGGTCGATTGAACCTTGCTGAGGCAGGTCTGGCGCAACGGATAAAACCGTTTGGAGATATGGGCGATAGTCCACCTTGGGGCCGGTCTCGATCACGTACTTACAAACGGGCAATTTCACCCAGCGCCATTTGGTGATGACTTCATCGAATACCACCTGTTCATCTGCGCTGAGTGCAATGATTCGCATGGGCGGGCAGAAGAAGGTGTGGAAGGTCCGCGTTCCATCCGTGGGATAGATAAACGCCAGGACGGTACCGTTCAAAGACTCCATGAACATGGCGCCGGAGGCGCGTTGTTCGGAGGTGATCAGAAACTGGATTTGCATGTTATTCACTGGCTCCTTCGCCAAAGAGGATTTCACGCACAACGGGCAGCCTGGGGTTGTTGGAACCCATTGCCTTCTTCCAGGCGTGCGCGAGTGGGTGGTCAAATTTTGTGGGCAGTTCATACGCCCGGGTGGGAGTGGTGTCGATTAACATCAGCAACTCCGACGGCGGCAGGTCGGCAAATTGCCGGAAGACTCCGCGTGCTTCACGCAGGGGATGTTCGCGCAAGCGGCTGATGGCATAGCCCAACGGGTCGGAAAGATTTCCGCTTTTCGGGCTGGCGACATACAGCACCCACGAGACAAAGGCATGTACCGATGCCTGGACTTCGAGCAGCTCCTTCTGCACTTTGGGATGCACGTCATTTTGCTGAAGAAGAAGTTCGAGTTTCCAAAAATCAGGAGCGACCGCCTCCGCCGCTTTCGCGCAGCGGCTTTGCGCGTGCTGGGTGGTGGAAGTGTTTTTCTTGTAGGTGTTCAATGGGTGTTTAAAAGAGTTTAAATCACTCCCATTTGCGTCCACCATATGACTCCCATTTGCGTCTGCTAATGCTCCCATTTGCGTCCAGCTAATACTCCCATCTGCGTCTGCCATATGACTCCCATTTGCGTCCACCTTATTACTCCCATCTGCGTCCAGCGGTTCGTCCAGCAATACTCGAAAGGCTCGCGGCATGGACTCCACGCGCAGGTCGGCGTAGGTCTTTGAATCGGGCAGTTCGATTTCTTGCAGAAAGCGGGAGATGTTGCCCCCACGTTGTTGCGAAGCCCATTGCTGATTGAGCCAGGCTTGTACGGTCTTGTAGCGATTGGAACCGACCAGTTCTGCCATCTCCTGATATCCGCGCTTGAATGTCACCACATCCCGCCGCTCGCCAGTGCGGGCATTGATGAACGCCATATCGCGCGCGACCGTGATCAACCAGGCCTGCGCGGGCGTCAGGTTATAGCGGTGGATGGTCTCCGTGATGAAGTAGTGGGGAATGTGAATGTCACCCAGGCAGTTGATGATCCTGCGATGTAGTTCCTGCGCGAGACGCTCGATTTCAGGTGAAAACTTTTCACCTGTTTCCAAACGCGCCATATCCATCACCGTGTTCATGGGTGCATGAGGCAGTTTCATATCCAGAGGATTAAGCACTTCCATGACATCCTCCACGGCGAGCAACTCCTGCAGAGCACTGGAGACGGAGTTATGTTTTTCGATCAATGCTTTCAACCGCAGATGAACCGCAATGGCGTCGGCGCGTGTCAGGCGCGGAGTCATGAAGACCTGATAGCGGATCGGTGCGCGATGGGGACGTCCGTCGCGTCCACGCCGGAAACGGCGTGCATCCTGTGGATCCACGCGCTGAACCAGCCCATTCAACTGATCTTGGATGCCGGCATGTTTTAACAATCGCCAGAAGGCGCCATTACTCAAGGCGCTGAAGCGCATCACCTCGCGGCTGTGCAATGGTTTTCCGGATGGATTGTTTTGATCCTGCACCCTCCACGCCGCCTGATGGAATCCAACATACAACCAGACCGCCTTGGGTCCGATCTCCATCCCCAATCTTCGCAAATAGCCCTTCACCACAACCTGCTTGTGCGGCTGGACGATGCGGTCATAGTCCAGCCATTGCACAGGCTCGATGTTTAATTCTGGGTCATCCATTTCCTCCGCTTCTGTTTCCATTTCTTCTGGTGACTCATCACCGACAACGAACTTCACAGAGACGGAACGATTCAAAATGCCAACCAGCAATCGCTGCACCGTGCTGGTCAGTCTTGACTCCAGCCAGTCACGGGCATACGCATTGCGTGTGGAGACAAGCAGCACATCGTTTTCCAATCCCAACGCAACCGTACCCAGCACCCAGGTTTCGAAGGAGGCGCGCGGCATGTCCATCTGTAGTTGAGTCAACACGGAACCCCAGGCTTGTTGAAGATCGCTCATGTAGAACCTCCCCGCAAAACAAGCCTGTTTTTTTCCACAGGTCTCACAGACCGTTCACGCGGGATTTCTTTCGCCTCAGCCTTTCCTGTGCGTTCAACGTAGGCGGCAACGCAGGCGGATACGTGGGCGGAACGTGGACAGGGCGCAGGCGGCACGTTGTCTCTGCCGCCCACGTTCTTCATCTCATTCAATTGATAATGTAATTTTTGGCGGAACGTCATCATTTGCCTTTGTGCGCTAAAGTAAATGTGGTGGATTTCGGTTTGGGTTCAAGCACCAGCAATCCGGTTTCATATGCTTTCAGACCAAAGCGCAGCAGGGCCGTGATCAATTCTCCAATAGGTACATGCAAGCCATCATCGGAGGCCAGCGCTGCCAGTTCCTGCTTGAGTTCAGGAGAGAAGCCGCGCCAGGTGGTGATGACCCGCCACAAGGCTTCCGGTCGTTTATGTTTGGCAGTACGTTGAGGTCTGTTGATCGAATGTGCGGAGTCGCTTCGTGGGAAGAGGGTCATGCGCATGCGTTCCGGATTGGGACGCGGGTGGAGATCAAAATCACCGCGTTCATAGGAACGCAGTGCGTATTCGAGCACCGCACATGCCACCTCTCCTGATGGGACTTGTAGATCATCCGCAATTGCCTTCACCTTCAATGCCAGTTTGGGATCGATGCCGCGATAGACCACCTTGCGGCTCTGTTGCTGTTTTTCCCACTGGCGGTTGCGTTTACGCGGCGCCGCCACGCGCAGGGAGTCGTAGAGGCTGGGTGGTTGAGTTGGGGTCGGTGTATCAGTCTTTTCAAATGGGTCACGTCGTCCGGTCATATTCACCTCCTAAAATTTCAGCACGTGCTGGGTCAATGTTTGATATTCCTTGGCAGCCCGGCACACAGGATCAAATTCCAAAATGGTTTTCCCCTCGGCGGCGCATTCCCGTAACAGCGTGGAGCGATGGATGGGCGGCAGAACACTTGCATCAAACCGTTCCTTCAGGTTTTCCATCGTGGCTTTGCTCTCGCGGGTTTGTTCATCAAAGAAGGTCGGCAGGATGCCCAATAGATTTCCGCGCCAGTTTTTCTTTTCCTGAAGCACGCTCATCATGAGCAGCACCTTCGAGACGCCGTCGGCGGAAAGGAACTCGGTGGCAGTCGGCACGATCACCAGGTCGGAGGCCCAGACCGCGCGTTCCTGGATGCCACCAACACTGGGCGCGGTGTCGAAGAGGATGTAGTGCAGTCCATCTTTGAAAAAGCGCTGGATGGATTGGCGGATGGCAGAGATGGGTTTGTCCTGCGCGTTGAGCACGGTCTGGGCGGCCATCGTCTGTTGGTTGCCGGGCAGGAGGTAGAGTCCTACACGACCGGAGAAACGCACCCATGACTGCACAAAGGTGGTCTCCTGCGGTGTGCTTCCCATTGTGAGAAGATAAAACGCACCGGGTTCAGGGTTGTGTCCCAGTGCTGTGGCGGATTGACCTTGTGGGTCAAGATCGACCAGTAATACGCGCCGGCCTTTTTGAGACAGGCAGTGGGCGAGGGATACGGCAGTCGTGGTCTTGCCGACCCCGCCTTTTTGATTGGCAATACAGATGACTTTGGTGGACATGATATGTTCCTGTTTTTGAAAACGATGAAGATGGATCAGGCTCTGAGGGGATCAGAACAAAAGAAAGAAAACGATCACCCCGATAAGAATGCTTCCGCCAAATATGGCGAGTCCGACGGCAATTCCTGTGAACATCTCAGGACTCGCTTTCTGTCTGTTCGGCGGAATCCGATTCAGCCTGTGGTGATTGGTGTTCTCCGTGCATCGATTCGGTTACAGGTGGGGATGCCGTTTTATTTTTACGATCCCTTCGCCAGCCAAGGATCATGCGATATACATGCCCCAGATTGCGGCGTTGTTCGGCTGTCAGTTCGATTTCCTGGGTGGGCTGTTCTAGCATGCTGCACCCCTGTCATCGGTTTCGGTAGATAACTCGGTTTGTTTGTCTCCGCCTGCCAGTTGTCCCTCGATCAGACCAAGACGCTTGAGTTCATTTCTGATGATCAATGCTGCCTGCGACTTCACGGGTCGATATTCCTGTTGGGCTAATTGATTGAGTGCGTTCATTTCTGGTTCGAGAAGATATATGACAACTCTTGCCATGTTCAACCTCGCTTGGGTTAAGATAAAAGAGCCACGTACAGCGGCTCTTTTACACGGCGGGAGTCAATTAATTCCCCATTATGAGTCACAGGAATTCTACGGAAATTCCGACGACATTATTTGATGGGTATTCTCGATACTCATGTAGCCCCCTGAGAGTATTTTTGGAA
>JAJVIA010000133.1 GCA_022072245.1 Anaerolineae bacterium | reverse complement strand
GAGTGTGTCAAACGCGGCGAGCAAGTGGTTGTGTTTTCGTCCCTTATGGAGTACGGGCCACTCGTTGCCGGGTTGCTCAATGAAGCCGGAATCTCCGCCTGCCACATCGTAAAGATGAACGGGGATGAGTCCACGACCAAAGGTCCGAGTGAACGGGCGGATCTGGTAACAGATTTTCGGCGTGGAGGGTTCAGCGTGTTGTGCGCCGGGATCAACGCCATGTCCCTAGGCCACAACCTGGACAACGCCTCCTCGATCATCGTTTCAGGCCTCCCCTGGGATTACGCCACCTTCGACCAAGCCATCGCCCGCGCCCACCGGCTCACCTCCAAACGCGAGGTCCACATCTATGTCGCTCTCACCAGCGGCAGCATCGACGAAAAGATGTGGGACCTCATCAAGGACAAGGAAGCCGCCGCTTCCCTTGCGCTGGACGGCCGTCTTTTCGAGCAGGAAGAACAGGAAATCGACCTGCAGAAGTTCCTGGACGACCTGAAGGAGGACTGGCAAGAGGATGGTGTCACGGTGGATGAAGCTGACGTCGAAGACCGTCTCGACGCCCTCATCAGCGGAGCCCCGCTGGATGAGATCCGCAAAGCCTACGCAACCGTTTCCTAAAGGCGCGATCCGCACCTCAATCAATCCGAACTAAGGAGAACGAGAAAATGTCGAACGACATCAATGTCTACGGAACCTGCAAGTATCAAGGGCAATTGGACGCCATCGAAATCGTCCTTAAGGAGTGGGGGATCAACGATCTGCTCCTCGCCCCCCAGGAAGGCGAATTCGCACTCGATGGCGAGTACCGGGATTCTTCTATGGGTCCACGCGGCCCTGTCGAGGAAGACTATCTCATCGCCTGTCTGCGGGAGATTGCCAAGGCGGTCAGAATCGAAACTGCCGAATTCCGTTGTTACGGCCCCGGCTGGGACAGCGCCTACGACGTCATCTACACCAACGGCGACTTCCTCACCGTCCCCCTCGAACTCCAACCCACCCTTGAAGCCCTCGATGATCCCGTCGTCCGAGACCATTACGGTCTCGATTACTGCGTTGCTCAGTCCAACTGAACTGTTGTCCTTGTTTCTCTTTCTTGGGAGCGTAATGCTCCCTTTTTTCACCTGGAAATAGCGGGAGCTCTGTACCGATCTGACGCCTTACCTCCCAGAATTCAAGGAATACAAATTGTGGGCCGCCGACCGTTCCATGCCCGATTGATACACGCCTCACTGTAGAACGCCTCCTCCCACTCAGCGCCAAACTGGGCTTTGCGCTCCTCGAACGTGGCCACATGCACATTCTCCATCCCATTGGCCAAGAGGACTTCATTCGCGCACTCCGGGTAATACAGAGCAAGATCAGGGTTCATCCTGAGACCACAATCCTCCCCAAAAGAGACATAACCGCCCACATCAATCCCCTCACAAACCTCAGAAACGAAGTCCTCGTGGGGAACACAACTGGCAAGCACGAGAAACACCATGACAAGCTGAGGAAAGCGCACCATCCATCTCGAACAACAAGCGCAATTGAATAAAACTTTCTGATCACGTCCCAGTAGCAACGCACAACGTAACAATGTCCCGCCATCAACCCTCCACGATCGAGCTAAGAGAAGGAATCTGAGCAACTCACTTCAGTCACCAGAATCTCCCCCATCAGAATCCCCACCATCCGAACCACTCCCATCCGAACCGCCAGAATCCGAACCGGAGGAATCTGAGCCACCGCTACCCGAACTGGAACCGTCAGACCCACCCCCATCGGAATCACCCTCATCGGAATCACTCTCGGAGGAATCATCCCCATCCGACTCACTCGCGTCTGCTTCAGTCGAATCAGAATCAAACGAATCCTCGCCGGAATCATCCTCGTCATCCTCATGATCAAGAATGGTCCGCTCGGAAAAGCCACCACCAAGATCACGCCCCAAAGCACCACCCAAGCCACCCTCAACATCAGCCCCACCATGGAAGCCTCCCTCATCCCAATCAGACTCTCCATCTTCCAAATCGGAACCATCAACCTCATCCTCTCCCCAATCACCAACCTCATCGTCGTCATCATCCCCATCCAACTCATCTTCATCATCAAGATCATACTCGTCATCGAGATCATCATCTTCCTCGATGTCCTCACCCTCTTCAGGCTCCTCCTCCGGTTCCTCTTCCTTCTCCACTTCTTCCTTCTCCTCTTCCTCCTCCTTGTCAACAACTCGACCCTCACGAAGCCAATCAGGCTTCCCAGACTCTCCCAAAGGAGTCCCCTTCGACTTCGACCCCCTCATATTCGGACTCTCAGGACTCCGCCACCGCCTACCCACAGGCCGACCAAAAAACGGAACCTCATCATCATCCCCAAACAACGGTTGAAAGAAATCATCATCGAACATTGGAAAGACCCTCCTCTCTGACCAGATGTGTAATCCTTCGCCCGGTTTATCCCCCCAAAGAACCAAGGGGGATAAACCAACCACCACGAACCCCACAAACATACCGAAACGGAATCAGCCACCGACAAGCAAGGACAAAGAAACCAGTGAAAAGAAACAAAACCCGAAACCAACACAAAGAACAACAAAGGCCACGGTCCCCAGGCACACCTACACAACCCCTTCAAGATTCCCACAACTTCCAGAAGACACCCCCGTGCACAAGCCAAAACGCACACCACACGGACCTACGCGGGAAACCAAACGACCCAAGAACCAAAGGCCACCCTCTGCACATCTGCACACCACCCCAAGAATCAAAAAGAAACAAAGGAATCCACACCCGTGCACTGTGCACCGTGCAGACCACACACACAAACCGAAATCGTGCCAAGATACTCTTGGAAAAGTCCCCTCCGCTTCCACCCCGGTGACATAAACCTGGCCAAACCGTCGCAGTTGGGGGCCGAGACCTCACCAAAAACCCGGCCATTGCGCGTCATCACCCCCTGCACACGGCCATAAACCGAACATTTGAAAAGCAGAAAAGAATCAGGGGGGAGGGTAGAGTGATTCTAGGCAAGCCAAGGGCGGCGGCCTTCCAGGCGTCTGCACATCTGCACACCTGCACGCGGAGGGGAAGTTGGCCACACTGGTCCAATCATTCCCAGGGGACCTACTCTCCTTCTGCGAGTCGCACATTCTTGACCGACTGGAAGATTTCGGCGTCCTTGAACGCCGGGAAATCCTGCTCGTGAAGAAATTGCTGCAAGAGTATAACGTGAGGAAGTTGGATCTGTTTGACCGGTTCTTTGGGTTCGATATTTGGTCCTGAGACGAAGGTTCTCCAGAAGCCTCTTACTCCAGAATAAAAGGATCTAACCCCTGAATCCTGGCCGGTGGCAACTGGAAGGATCAAAGACAGGAACCGAATCCGGCGGGCTTTCGTCCTCTATCTAGAGATCCATCTCGCGAAGGTTGATGTACTTGACACGCCAGAGGCGGTCGATCCAAGTGTCGGAGTGTGGGTGGTCGATTGTTGTCATACCCGGGTGGTATAGTCTGGAAGAGATAAAGGTCTCCGAGTCACTAAGAAAGGGAAGGAACTCCTGTGGGAATCGGATGAGGTGAGGAAATCGGGGTTGTTTGATCGGTTCCTGGGGTTTGAAGTCTGATCTTTTCTGCGATTTCTGTCTTGTCAGCCAAGGGCAGGTAGCCTATAACCGTTTCGTCCACTTGGAGGTTTTTCATCTATGGAGGCGATTCTTCCCGGCTCAGAAGTTAAGGCTCGTGGGCAACGTTGGCACGTTGTCCTGACGCAACCCCTGGGGCCGCAGACGCTCTTCCGATTGCGCGCCATCGAGGGCGCTGATCGGGGAGCCGAGATCGACTTCCTCCACCCGTTTGAAGAAATCCGCGCCACGCGAAAAGATTTCGATCCGGAGCGGCCCGCACCCCTGCCGAACTGGCTGACATATCACCAGGCTTTTCTCCTTGAGCAAGCGCTCGGTAGAAACGCCCTCGTCTCAGTTCAACCGGGCCGTTTGGAAATTCAACCCTACCAACTCGTGCCTGTTCTTCGCGCCATCCGCATGAGCCGGGTTCGCTTGCTCCTCGCGGATGGAGTCGGTCTCGGAAAGACAATTCAAGCGGGACTCATTCTGACGGAACTCATGGCGCGCCGGATCGCCCACCGCATCTTGATTGTCTCTCCGGCAGGTCCATTGCTCGACCAATGGCACATGGAGCTCCTCGACCGGTTCGGGCTGCGAATGGATATCGTCGACCGTGCGCGCCTGGATGAGATTCGCAAGTCCACCGAATTGGGAAGCAATCCGTTCGACCATATCCCCCTCGGATTGGTCTCCATCGACTTCCTCAAACAAGAGCGCGTCCTCGATCTGATTGAGAGGTCCTCTTACGACGTGATCGTCATCGACGAAGCCCATCACTGCATGGACCTCGGTGCGGCGCAGGATCGCGAGGACTCCCAGCGCCGCAGGTTGTCTGAGGTTCTCGCGCGCCAATGTGACTCGCTCCTGCTTCTCACGGCGACACCTCACGACGGAAACGACCGCTCGTTCGCTTCGATCTGTGAACTCCTGGACCCTTCACTGGTCGATGGGAGGGGTGTCTTACGGGGCGACCTGTATAAAGCCCACGTCGTCCGGAGGTTGAAATCCCATATCAAGCATCCCGTCACCGGAGAGCCTCTGTTCAAAGAGCGCGAGGTCTATCCGTTCCCCGTCACGGCAATTCCTGAAAAGCATGGATCATTCATCGAACTGATGAAGGGCCTGCTGGAACTGATCGCGCCCGAACTCCGTCGCGCCTTCCGGAATCGAAATTACAGCGATGTCCTATCGTATATCTCCCTCCTTAAGCGGAGCGTCTCCACGGTCGAAGCCTGCATGTCGACCCTCAATGTCGTGGCGGATCGGTTCCAGAATGTTTTGACTGAAGAAGCCGAATCGCAGGAGAGCCGTCGTCAGCGGCTCCGGAACTTGAGGGACTATCGGAGAAAAGTCGAACGCTTCGGAGCGAGCAGCCAGGAGGAACAGGAAGAGCAAGAGATGCTCGAAGCCGAGGACCTCGCGCACAAATTGGCCGAACTGGAACGAGAGGTCCGCCGCGAGTCCAGGCAGCTGACCAAAGTCGCTACCGTCGTCGAGGCCCTGGATATCCTGGTCGAACTTGCCGAGAAAGCCGCCGATCAGGACCCGAAGATCGAATCGCTCGTCGACCTGACTCGGAAGATTCGCGAAGAGGAGCCGAAAGCCAACATCCTTGTTTACACTGAGTATGTGACCAGCCAAATCGCGGTTGCGAGGGCGCTGGAGGGAGCAGGTTTCAAAGGCATGCTGAAACTGTCCGGCGATCACTCCGAGAAGGAGCGTCGCGACATCACTGGCGCCTTCCGCAACAGCGATGACATCATCCTGGTAAGCACAGACGCCGCCGCCGAAGGTCTCAACCTGCACCAGCGTTGCCACCATCTCATTCATCTCGAACTTCCGTTCAATCCCAACCGGCTCGAACAACGTAATGGCCGAATCGACCGTTATGGGCAGGAGAAGAATCCCATTGTCCACTACATGTACCTGCGCGGGACCTTCGAAGACCGGATCCTGCTGCGTTTGATCGCGAAGTACGAAAGGCAACGAGCAAGGTTGACCTTTGTCCCCAACACCCTGGGGCTCACGACTTCGACCGATGCTTCCGCCGAGCGCCTTCTCAAAGGGTTTATTGAGGAGGACACAAGGCTCTTCCAGGAGCAAGACACACTTTTTGATTTGACAAGCGGCAAGGAAGAAGTGGGGACCGATGAGGCCACCAAGGAACTCTTGGAGGAGATCGAGAAGAGCCTTTCCGGATATGAGAAGGCGGCCCGGACCAACACCTGGCTTGGCGATGCTGGTCTGAACGCGGGAGAGAAGATCATGGAGGAGGCTCGTGCGGCCCACTCCACCGGTCAGAATGTCTCCACGGTGGATCTTGCTCGTTTCGTGAGTGACGCGGTCCTTATCGATGGTGGCGCAATGGAGGGAAAGGTCGATGACCCGATCTTTGAAATCCTCCTCCCTCCTGCCTGGGCGCATGGGCTTGAAGATCTCCCCGGATACGATAGCGCCACGAACCGTCTCTTGCTCACCACGGATAAGAACCTGACAATGGATTCCAAGAAACGCCCTATTGGCTATCTGGGCCGTGCGCATCCGCTGGTCCGGCGCGCGATTGACCGTGTTCGCAGTCTTTCATTCGGCGGCAGGTCCGATGGGGATTTGGACAACCGGGTAACCGTAGTCCGGGCCGATGTGAAGGAACCCATGCTCCTCGTGACACTGCTTGGGCGTGTCTTGAGCGGTTTGGGGCGGGAGATGGAACGGGTCCTCGCAGTTTGTGTGGAGCGGTCCGGAGGCGAGGAATTCCTCGCCTCTCCCAGTGAATGGGTTTCGTATGCGAATCCGAACCGCGCAATAAGAGCCTTGCCGGAAATCTGGGAGACACATTTCTCCGAGTGGGGAACCGAGGCTGTGGATCGGGCGAAACGGGAAGCCGCTCGCGGATTCCAGGATATTGCCGCCGAGTTTACCGTCGAGCTGCGGGATCAACTTGCGAAGGAACGTGAGAGCCACCTCGCTTGGTTGAAACAGCGCACAGAGGAGATCACGGGTGAGGTCCGCGCGGTTCAAGCCGTTCAAAGGGATCTTTTCGCCCAACACGAGGAAGGCGAAACCGATGATGCGCCTCCCGGCGCCTGGGCCGCGACTGCAAATCCGGTCGAACGGCTTTCCGCATTCGCCAACGACGGAACCCAACCTCCATCGAAACGCACCGAGGCTGATGGCGTGCTTCGGATTTTCAGGAAGCGGATGGAAGAAATCGAAGCGCAAATGAATCTCAAGGAGCCCGAAATCGTTCCATTGGGGATCCTCATGCTGCTCCCGGAGGACAAACATGGCGCTTGATGTCCTCCGTGATTGCGAGTTCATCGGCCCGGCGCTGCCGGAACCGTTCGTTCAGTTCGAACTCGAAAACGAGCTGAACAAGAAGAAGCTGCTTCCCAAGCCCACCGGGGTGGAGGGGAAAGAGCTTCAGGGATCCTGGGAAGCCTATCGCCGCAAACTCCGCGAGCTTGTTTCACGCGGCGGCGATATCCGAGTCCGGAACCATGTCATCGAACCCTTGGTCAATCGCCTCGGTTACGAACGATTCGAAAGCGCGGATACGGTCGAAACGCGCGAAGGGCGGGAAAACGGCGGGTTCCTTCTCCTTAATGGCCAAACGAGTCTGCGGGTCTGGGCCGCGCCCTTCGAGGAGGATCTCGACGCTCCCGCCAAACGTGGGCTGGCCTACCGTTTCAGCCATTTGCGTATCGCACAGCGTGTGCTCCTCGCCAAGGGCGAGCGGGTTGGTCTTCTCACCAACGGCGTTGAACTGCGAATATTGCTTTCTGACCCGGCTCGGCCCGATTCGGAAATCGTCATTCCCATCGAATCCGGTTGGAAACGCAGCCGGGATGTGCCCGATTCGTATCGCCTCCTGCTGGCACTCGCATCGCCCGAAGGGATCGCCTTTGTTCCCGAACTGGTCGACAAAGCACGGCTTCAACAGACGAAAGTCACCAAGGAACTCCGTGTCCAGGCGCGTCAGGCTATTGAACGCTTCGTCCAATGCGTGCTCGATCATCCCGCCAATCGTGAAAAGTTGGCCGCATTCCCGGATCGTCAGAAGTTGGCCAAAGAGCTTTGGCATGAAGGTCTCGCCACCATCTACCGGATTCTCTTCATCCTGAAGCTCGAATCGACCGACGATCCAGCGCGGGCCTTTTCGTTCGCCTCCACAAGTCTCTGGCGAAACACTTTTTCGCCCACCGTGGCTTTGGCCCCGCGAGTCCGCTCCGTGCTCGACAAGGGTGCCGACACCGGCGAATTCCTCGAACAAGGATTGCGTGTCCTGTTCCGGATGTTCGAGCGCGGGCTTGAATGTACTGAACTCAATGTGAAACCTTTGGGTGGCGTTTTGTTCGGCGAGAACGCCACCCCGATTCTCTCCTCCCTCCATTGGGGCGAACTGGCGGTCGCCCAAATGCTGGATCGTCTCCTGTGGACCCCCAAGAAACGCGGTTCCGACTCACGCGAGAGGGTCCACTATGGCCCCCTCGACGTTGAAGACTTGGGCCGAGTCTACGAAGCCCTCCTCGAACTCGAACCGGGGATGACCGAACAGCCCATGTGCCGCCTCCGCCGAGCCAAACTGGAAGTCGTTGTCCCAGTCGCGCAAGGCGAAAAGTACAAACCGAAAAACCCTCTCAACCTTATGGGAGAGGACAGGTGTGAGGGGGTGGAAGAGGACGACGAGTCTGAAGTCGAGGAAGAAGAGGACGAAACTCCCAAACGCGGCAAGAAAACCAAAGTCGAGTGGATCGAGGAAATCCCCCCCGGCCGGTTTTACCTTCGTGTCGGCCTGGGCCGAAAATCGAGCGGTTCGTATTACACCCCGCATTCCTTTGTCCGCTTCCTGGTGCAGGAAACCCTCGGCCCACAGGTAGAAGAACGATCTCCACGCGATGATCCCAAGCCGATCGAGATCCTCAAGTTAAGAGTCCTCGATCCCGCGATGGGGAGCGGGCATTTTCTGGTCGAAGCCTGCCGATTCCTCGGCGAGAACCTGTACGAAGCCTGCCGTCTCTGCGATGAACGCGCCCTGGCCGCCGAACGTAAGGCCGAGGAGGCGAAGAAGAAACCGGATCGCGAATCTTTCGAGGCCGAAGCGCAAAAGTATCGCGAACGAATCCTCGCGCTCCCCGATCCCGACGATGAGCTGGTCCGCTATCTCCCCAGCCGCGCCCCTGAGGGGGAGGAGACCGGGCTGTCGCAGCGCAAGGCGCTGGCGCTGTGCCGTCGCATGATCGCGGTGCACTGCCTCTACGGCGTTGACAAAAACCCGCTCGCTGTGGAACTGGCCAAACTGACCGTGTGGATTGAATCGCATGCTGAGGGATTGCCACTCACCTTCATGGATCATCGCTTGGTAGTGGGTGATTCCCTTACAGGGCCATTCTATCACCACCTTTTCAAACGCCCCGGAACGCAGCAGCACATCGAGGGGCTTTGGGATGAGGACCTGATCCCGAAATTCACAGAAGCCTTGCGGGATGCGATCCGTCATGTGAAACACCTCGAAGCGCATGTGGGTATTTCGCTCTCGCAGATCGAGGACAAAAAACGACTGAAGGCCGAGATGGACAAAAAACTCGCCCCCTTCCGCGCTCTGTCCGCCACCTGGTCGGGCGGGGTCATGCTCGGCAAGGAACGCTCCGACGACGCGGCCTATGAAGCGCTGCTTCGTTCGGTCGCGGACACCGGCGACCTTCCCGATCATCTCCCTCTCCACCCAGTGGGAGAGGGCCGGGGTGAGGCGATTGGAAAACAAGGCCTGCGCTCCATGCTCGCGCGCGGGCT
>JAJVIA010000046.1 GCA_022072245.1 Anaerolineae bacterium | reverse complement strand
CTAGGCACAGTTATATCTATAGTTAATAATGGCAGTCCGTGAAATTTTGACGTCGGAGCATCCGGCGCTCCGCCACAAGGCAAAACGCATAAAAAAGATTGACGCGTCGCTCCAGAAACTGATTGACGACATGATTGAAACGATGGAGGACGCGCCGGGGCAAGGTCTCGCCGCGCCGCAAATCGGCATCGCGCTGCGCGTGATTGTGGTGGACGCGCTGCCCGGCGAGGACGATGCGGACACAGAAAAACCGGTCCGCCTGCAATTGGTCAATCCCGAAATCGTCGAACAGCGCGAGGAACAATTCGGCGAAGAGGGCTGCCTTTCGATTCCGGGCTATGTGGGCAATGTGCGCCGCGCGAAATTTATCACCGTGCGCGCCTTGAACCGCAAAGGCAAAGAGGTGAGATTCAAAGCGTCGCACAACTTGGCGCGCGTATTGCAGCACGAAATTGACCATCTCGACGGAATTTTGTACACTGACCGCATCGAAAAACCCGAAGATTTATTTCGTCTGAACGACAAAGGAGAACGCATTCCGGTCTTTCAAGCCGCCGCGGCGAATGCGGCATAAGTCAACCAACGCGTACATTTCAGATTCACCCTCACTTTTGGCGGATTCAAAAGTGATAGGAGGCAACGAGCAATGGCTGCTTTGATTCAAACTGCGTCCAGCGTGTTACGATATCGCGGCGGCGCAGGACAATGGGCATGGGCAATCCACCGCGCAGCGGGTCTCGGAGTCCTTGCCTTTTTGTTGCTCCAC
The DNA here is from genome assembly GCA_022072245.1 of Anaerolineae bacterium. Classification (GTDB taxonomy): domain Bacteria; phylum Chloroflexota; class Anaerolineae; order UBA4142; family SHND01; genus SHND01. The sequence goes on along the minus strand of JAJVIA010000046.1, from coordinate 8,674 downwards.
ATTTTCGATATCTTTCTCGCGGCGTTTGGGCCCGCGCTCTTTAACGAACTCTTGTTCCTCTACAAAGGATGGCTCGCCCGCGTCCTCGAAATCGTACTCTTGTTCGGCCTGCTCTATCACGCGCTCAATGGGCTGCGCCTGATTCTGATGGATTTTTTCCCCATCGTCGCCAGCCGCAAAATTACGCGCAACTTTATCTATATCCAACTCGCGGTCTTTTTACTGCTCTTTGTGCCAGCCGGAATTTACATGATGTACAATTTGCCCGCGGATCAATTCGGGCAAAATGCGGCGTTATCCATTCTGGTCACCTTTGGCGTCATCGCCCTGCCCGCCATCATCGTCGCGCTATTTTCGTTCATGCCGCTGCGCGACGGCATCAAAATTGATTCGGACGCCAGCGTCGGCAATTACCAAGACGGCTTTGACCGCATCGTCGCCAGTCGTTCGCACCGCGTCATGAATCGCACCGAACTCAACATCTGGCTTTTCATGCGGATTTCCGGCTTGTTGTTGATTGTCCTCGCGCTCGGTCACTTTTTCTTGATGCACTTTATTTACGGCGTCGAGAATATGGATTTCAATTTCATCATTCAACGCTGGATGGACCCGGTTCTCGGTTTGTTCTGGCGCAGTTATGATTTGGCGCTGCTCTTTTTCGCGCTGATTCACGGCATGTTTGGTTTGCGCTATTCGATTGAAGATTATGTGCATCATCGCGGTCTCAAAATGACGCTGCTGGGTCTCGCCATTTTGGTCGAAATCGCATTGCTCGCAATGGGCGCGTACGTCATCTTTACTTTTAATGCAACGGCATAGCGGTAACAGGCAGCAGACCATCGTTTCCATGCAATCGCAAACCTGCTGCTTGATACGTGATATTTGATTCATTCCACAATGGCTACTCTACACAAATACGATGCAGTCGTCGTCGGCGCAGGCGGCGCAGGTTTATGGGCGTCTTTGGAATTGGCGCGCGCGGGCGTGAACTGCGCGGTCTTGACCAAATTGTATCCGACGCGTTCGCACACCGGCACAGCGCAAGGCGGCATCGCCGCCGCGCTCGGCAATATGGAAGAAGACCATCCCGATTGGCACATGTACGATACCGTCAAGGGCGGCGATTATTTGGTGGATCAGGACGCGGCGGAAATTTTGGCGGACGAAGCCATCCTCACCGTCGTCGAATTGGAACACATGGGCTTGCCCTTTGACCGTACGCCCGAAGGCAAAATTGAACAGCGCCGTTTTGGCGGTCACACCAAACCCGACCCCGCCAATCCGGGCAAACGCATCCCCGTCATGCGCTCGTGCAAATCATCCGACCGCACGGGACACATGATTTTGCAAACGCTGTATCAGCAAAACGTCAAACACGAAACAACCTTCTTTAACGAATTCCAAGTTCTGGATTTGATTATCGAAGGCGACGAATGTCGCGGCTGCATCGCGGTCGAAATTGCGACGGGCGAAATTCATATCTTTCACGCCAAAGCGGTGATTCTGGCGACCGGCGGCTTTGGCAAAATTTTCAAAGTCACGTCCAACGCCCATTCGTTGACCGGCGATCTCGTGGCGATTGCTTATCGGCGCGGCATCCCGCTCGAAGACATGGAATTTTTCCAATTCCATCCGACGGGCGTGTACGAAAAAGGCATTTTGATTTCCGAAGCGGCGCGCGGCGAAGGCGGCATTTTATTCAACGCGCACGGCGAACGCTTTATGGAACGGCAGGCGCCGAGCATGAAAGAGCTCGCGCCGCGCGACATGATTTCGCGTTTTATTTTTGAAGAAGTGCGCGCGGGCAACGGCGTGGGCCCGCACAAGGATGCGGTGTGGCTCGACGTGCGGCCCGAAACCATCAACCGCTACAAGAGCGCGCCGGGCGGCAAACAGGTCACCGCGCACGATTTGGAAAGAGCGCTGCCCGATATTTTGGAATTTGTGCGGCTCTATGAGGGCTTTGAGCCGATGAAGGAAATGTTTTTGATTCAACCCACCGCGCATTATGCGATGGGCGGCATCCCCACCGATTTGAACGGGCGCGTGCTACGCAATGAAAAGAACGAAGTGGTCAAAGGGTTGTACGCAGCCGGCGAATGTGCCTGCGTATCCGTTCACGGCGGCAATCGCCTCGGCACCAATTCCTTGATTGATATTCTCGTCTTTGGCCGACGCAGCGGTTTGGACGCCGAACGCTATCTGCGCGAAACGGCATGGAGCGATATTTCGCCCAAAGCGGACGAACTCGCCATCTCGCAATTGGAAGGTTTGCTCCACGCGACCGGCAAAGAATCCGTCGCCGCGATTCGCAAACAGATGCAGCTCACGATGGACCAAAAGGTCGGCGTGTTCCGCACGGGCGAAGACATGAAGCAAGCCATCAGCGTCATTAACGATTTGCGCGAAGCGTATCAAAACGTGTCCATCATGGACAAGGGCAAAAAGTTCAACACCGATTTGCTCGAAGCGTTGGAATTGGGCTATCTGCTCGATTTGGCATACGTGACGGCGACCAGCGCGTTGAATCGCACCGAATCGCGCGGCGCGCACGCGCGCGAAGATTACCCGAATCGCGACGACGTGAACTGGCTCAAACATACCTTTGCGTTCCAAAGCGCCGGCGGCGTCGAATTTCGCTACAAGCCGGTGACGATTACAAAATATCAACCGCAAGAACGCAAATACTAGCGCGCGCCGCGCTTGTACGGCGTCGCAATCCAATTCGCGACACACGCGGGGCGCGCGTCAATCGGTAAAATGTGGCTCTGGATTGGTCTAGCGGTCGGTCTCCTCATCGGTCTCATCATCGGCGTCGGCATCGGCTTTTCGTTGTACAAACGCGCGGGAACGTGGGATTGACCGCTGGCGAGGAAACGGCGCACGCCAAAGGAGGCGAGCATGAGCGAAGGGGCAGAACCGCGCAAATACGACGCTTGGAAAAGCGTCATTTCGGACCCGCCGCGTTTACTGCAAACCGTCACGCGATTTTTGCAGGAACACGGCATCGCCTTTTGCGTCGTCGGGGGCCAAGCCGTGAGCGCGTACGTCGAGCCGGTGGTCAGTCTCGACCTCGACATTGTAATTTCGCCGGAGCAGATGCCGCAAGCGGAAAAATTATTGACGCAGCATTTTCAGGTGCGGCGCTTTAAACCGTTCTTTAGCGTCTCGCTCGGCAATTCCGATTTTCGCGTGCAGATTCACAGCGACGCGCAGTTTGCGGGCTTTATCGAACGCGCGACGCCGCGCCCGGTTCTGGACATGGAATTGCCGGTGGCAAGTTTGCGCGATGTTTTTTTGAGCAAAGTGTGGGCCGCGCGCGACCCGGCTCGCCGCGCGAGCAAGCGGCAAAAAGATTTAGCGGACATGGCGCGCATGGTCGAAGTGTATCCGCACTTGAACGAATTGGTGACCGACGATTTACGCGCGCGGATGTTTTGACAAAAGACAATTTTCGTGACTGCGCTCCAGTTTTACAAAACCGTGACGGCGGACAAGAGCAATTTTCTGGAACGGCTGCTCAAACTCTTGGACGACCAGGCGATTCATTATTGCGTGATTGGCGATGTCGCCGTCAGCGCCTTTGTCGAGCCGGTCCTTGGGCTGGATTTCGATATGGTGGTCACCGATTATCAACTCGGCCGTTTTGAATCGTTGGTCGCGCGCGTTTTTACCATCAAACGCCGGCGGCGTCTGCTCGAAATTACGGCGCCCCAATCGCGGCTCACGGTGAACGTTCACACGGATTCGCGTTATATCGAATTTGTGACGCGCGCGGAAATGCGTCCAGCGCTGGATTTACAATTGCCGGTGGCGCGCCTCCAAGACGTGCTGCAAGAAAAAATTGATTCCAGTCAAGAGCCGACGCGACCCGCGTGGAAACGGCTAAAAGATTTGTCGGACATTATGCGTTTGTTGGAAGCGCATCCAAAATTGCGCGCGCACATGCCGCCCAATCTCTTGGCAAAATTTCAAGCTATCGGAGCGCCGCTTGCCTGATATTACCTGTTTGGTGGGTTTGATAATCGGCATCGTCATCGGGCTGGCAATCGGCGTGCCAATTGGAATGCGTCTTTATTGGAAAACGGGACATTGGTAAATGTCGGCAAGCGCCCTCTTTTGCGCGTTCGGCGCATTGCGGCGCGCGCGCTTTCAAACCAAATTACTTGGCTTGCAAACTATACGCGGCAGTTGGATTGTCATCGAAAATGCTGCGCGAGGAACGTATCTCTCAGCGAGGAGAATTTAGCGTGACAGAATATCGCTTCAAAATCAAGCGTTACAATCCCGAGACGGACAAGAAACCGCATTGGGAAGAATACAACATTGAAGCCGACCCGACCGACCGTTTGTTGGACGGATTAAATGCAATCAAGTGGTACAATGACGGCACGCTCACCTATCGCCGTTCGTGCGCGCATGGCATTTGCGGCAGCGACGCGATGATGATTAACGGACACAATCAATTGGCGTGCAAAATCGTCATGACGGAAGCGCAAAAGCAAGCGGGCAAACAACAGCCCATTCTGGTCGAACCGCTGCGCGGCTTTCCGATTGTCAAAGACCTCGTGGTGGATATGGAGGGCTTTTTTGCCAAATATCGCGCGGTCAAACCGTTTCTAATCAACGACGAACCCGCGCCCGAACGCGAACGGATTCAATCGGTCGAGGACCGCGAAAAATACGACGACACGACAAAATGTATCTTGTGCGCGGCGTGTACGACCTCCTGCCCCACTTTTTGGGCGGACCGCGAATATATCGGCCCCGCGGCGATTGTCCAAGCGCATCGTTTCATTTATGATTCGCGCGACCACGGCACGGCGGAACGGCTCAATATCATGGGCGAAACCGGCGGCGTGTACAAATGCCGCACCATCTATAATTGCGTCGAAGCGTGTCCGCGCGGCATTGACGTCACCCGCGCCATCAATGAGGTAAGACAGGCGCTGCTATTTCACTAAATAGTATTACGGTTACGCTTTCGTCGGCTGTCGTCCGAGAAATCGAAAACTCGTACGGGCAAGCGTTTGGGCGCGTCACGAGAATAAGCGGGTCAAACGGCGCGGCGGCAGCAATCATTTCAGGCATTGAAACAGAGTGCGGGGCTTGCGTTCTTGTTCGCGCCAGCCCCAATCATCCAGTCTCTAAAAATAAATTTACGGAGTATTTGTAATGGCTCAAGTTGACCTTACGGTCCGCGTCGGCGGCGATTCAGCCGCCGGTGGTATCGTTACCACCGGTGAAATTGTCGCGCGCATCGCGGCATATTCAGGCCTCGAAGTCTATACCACGCGGACCATTCCCGCCGAAATCAAGGGCGGCCATGTCATGTTTCAATTGCGAACCTCAGAGAAACCGGTTTATTCGCAAGGCGACGACGTGGACATGTTGATTGCGTTCGACCAAGAATCCATTGACAATTATTATCACCTCATCAAAGCCAACGGTTTTTTGATTTACAACAGCAACGACGGCCAAGCCCCCGCCGCGAACGGCAACGGCGTCAAACAGTATGGCTTGCCCCTCAACGAGCTCGCCAAAAAAATCAATTTCACCAAAGGGCGCAATATCGTCACCATCGGCGCGATGGTCAAACTCTTTGATTTGCCGTACGACAAAGCCGAAGAAGTCGTCCGCCGCCAATTGGGTCGCAAAAAAGACTTGCTCGACCAAAATCTGCTCGCGCTCAAAACGGGCTATGCTTATGTCGAACAAAATATCGCGCAGGAATCGCCCTATCATTTGATTCCCGAAACGGGCATCGTCGAAGAAGAACGGCTCGTGATGAACGGCAATCAAGCGCTGGCGATGGGCGCGCTCGCGGGCGGCTGCCGTTTTTACGCGGGCTATCCGATTACGCCCGCGTCCGACATTATGGAATTTCTCGCGGCGGAATTTCCGCAAATCGGCGGCACGATGATCCAAGCCGAAGATGAAATCGCCGCGATTAACATGTGCCTCGGCGGTTCGTTCACCGGCGCGCGTTCCATGACCGCGACCTCGGGCCCCGGTCTCGCCTTGATGGTGGAAGCGTTGGGTCACGCGACCATGACCGAAATTCCGTTGGTGTTGGTGGACGTTCAACGCGCGGGGCCCTCGACCGGGATGCCGACCAAAGTTTCGCAAGGCGATTTACGGCTGGCGATTTTCGGCGGGGCGGACGATTCGCCGCGCATCGTCGTCGCGCCGGTTTCCGTCGAAGATTGTTTTTATCAAACCGTCCACGCGTTCAATCTCGCGGAAAAATATCAGACGCCCGTGATTTTCTTGAGCGACCAGGACATGTCCGTCCGCGTCGTCACCGTGCCGCCCTTTGATTTGAATAAAGTGAAATTGGAACCGCGTTTATTGTGGGACCCGCAAAGCGCCAATCACGGCGGCAATGGCGCGAGCGGCGGCGGCAGCGGCGACCGCGAATACTTGCGTTACAAAATCACCGAGAGCGGCGTTTCGCCCATGTCATTGCCCGGTATGCCCGGCGGACAATACACGGCGGAAGGTTTGGAAAAAGCCGAAAGCGGCGCGCCGATTTATACGCCCGAAGCGCACATTCGCAATTTTGAAAAACGCGCGCGCAAGTTGGCGAACGCGTTACAAGATTACGAAGCGTGGCAGATGTACGAAACTTTTGGCGCGTTGGACGCGCCGGTCGCAATCGTCGGCTGGGGTTCAACCATCGGACCCGTCAAAGAAGCGGTCTTGCGCGCCGCAAGCGAAGGGATGCCCGTCGCCGTGTTGTATCCCAAACTTTTGTATCCGCTGCCCGCCGACCATATCGGCAAATTCATTGCGGGACGCGAACACGTGATTGTCCCCGAATTGAATTTCACCGGCCAATTCGGACGCATGATTCAAGCGCAGTTCGGGCGCGAAATTATTCCGTTGACGTGTTACGGCGGCACGCCGCTGGCGACGCGCGATGTATATGCAAAAATTAAACAAGTGTACGAAGGGATGAAGGTGAACGCGTAATGTTACCAGAGATTCAAACAATTCCGCTTCATTTTGATAAAGCCAATCTAAAACCGAACGATTATAAAAGCGATGTCAAGCCGGTGTGGTGCCCGGGCTGCGGCGATTTTGGCGTCTTGTCCTCCTTCTACAAAGCCGTTTCGGAACTCGGCATCCCGCCGGAACAACTCGTAATCGCTTCGGGCATCGGCTGTTCGGGACGCTTTCCCGCGTTCTGCAATTCGTATGGGTTTCACGGCGTGCATGGACGCGTGCTGCCGCTGGCAACCGGCATCAAAATGGCGCGCCCCGAACTCGTCGTCTGCGCGATGGGCGGCGATGGCGACGGCTTTAGTATCGGCATGGGTCATTTCCCGCACGCCGCGCGCCGTAACGTGGACATTACCTACATTGTCATGGACAACGAGATTTACGGTTTGACCAAAGGGCAAGCGTCGCCCACCTCGCCGCTCGGTCTGGAAAAGAAATCCACGCCCTACGGCAATGTGGACCGTCCATTGAATCCCCTGCTCTTGGCGTTCACCGGCGGCGCAACGTGGATTGGGCGCGCGTTTTCATCCCGCCCCAAAGAAATGACCGAACTCATCAAACAAGCGATAGCGCACAAAGGGTTTTCATTCCTCCAAGTGTATTCGCCGTGCGTAACCTTCTATGACACCTACGACCATTTCAAACAAGTGACGAAACCGTTGCCCGAAGGACATGACGCGTCCGATAAAGCGGCGGGGATGTTGTATGCGATGAATGAAGAAACGCTGTTTCTCGGCAAGTATTATCAAGAGGAACGTCCGACGTATGACGATGCCTATAGCGGCGTCCGTCAAAAAGCGACCAAAGGCACGTACTCGTTCGAGAAATTGATGGACAAGTATCGCAGATAAAAAAAACGACGGGTGACGGGAAATTCCCGTCACCCGTTATCTACTATGTCACAACCAATTGAATTAATGCCCGCGCCGCCCCGACGCCATCCCGAATGGATTCGCGTGCGCGCGCCGTTCGGCGAACAATACACGCGGCTCAAAGGGCTCGTCCGCACGCTCGAACTGAATACCGTTTGCAGCGAAGCGCGCTGTCCCAACATCGGCGAATGTTGGGGCGCGGGTACGCTGACGATTATGATTCTCGGCGACACGTGTACGCGCGCGTGCCGCTTTTGCGCGGTGAAAACGGGCAATCCGCGCGGCGTGGTGGACGTGGACGAACCGCGCCGCGTGGGCGAAGCGCTGGCGGAACTGGATTTGAATTACGTCGTCATTACGAGCGTGGACCGCGACGATTTGCCGGACGGCGGCGCGGGCATCTTTGCCCAGACCGTGCGCGAAATCAAAGAACGCACGCCGCGCACCATCGTCGAAGTCTTGACGCCCGATTTTCGCGGCGACGCGCTGCAAATGAAAAAAATTGTGGACGCGCAGCCCGAAGTCATCGCGCAAAATATCGAAACGGTGCGCCGCCTCACGCACACTGTGCGCGACCGCCGCGCGGGATACGACCAAACTTTGAACGTTCTGCGCGCGGTCAAAGAGCTCGACCCGACGCGCAAAACCAAAAGTTCGATTCTGCTCGGCTTTGGCGAAACGACCGACGAAGTGTTGGAAACGATGCGCGATTTGCGCGCGCACGACGTAGATTTGCTCGCCATCGGTCAATATCTTCGCCCCACCGACCAGCGGCAGCATTATCCGTTGATGGAATA
>JAJVIA010000034.1:6591-9510 GCA_022072245.1 Anaerolineae bacterium | reverse complement strand
CGCGCCCCTTTTTTCATTTAAACCCGTCAATCTGGAACATGCGGCTGTCGGCGGCGATGCGGCCATCTTTGGCATACGCGATTACGCGCAAAAGATATTGCGTCAGATGAATCGGCGCGCCGTTGGGCCATTTGCCTTGACGTTGCGAAAAATTCCAAACGTGACACGGCGTATTCAATCCGTCATCGCCAAAACCGCAGTACTGCGGATTGCGCTCGGTTTGCGCGCTGACAACGTTGCCGTTGAATTCCACTACAAACATTTCCACGCGGTCAATTCCTTCGCCATTCGCGTCGTTCACGCCCTCACCGCTGACGCGCGCTTGATAATCCAATTGGCGTCGCAGAACCTGTTCCGTCGGCTGTTCGATATTTACAAAAAAAGTTTCGCGGTCATCCGGCGGCAGCGTAATCCTCACCGGGCTTTCGTTAATCCGCATCCGTCCGTCAACCGAATAGACGACCGTCCGAATCAAATAGATTCCGGCTTGGATAGGCGTATGTTCGTTCCAGCGAAATTGCTCCGTTCCCGCGAACACGCTCGTACATTCGCCATCCGCTTCGCCAAAATAGCAATACGGCGCGCGGCGTTCCGTTTTCGACGCCAAGACCTTGCCCTGTAAATCTTGGATATATAACTCTACGCGGTCAATGTTGAAACCATCCTCGCCGCCGGCATGTGCCGTCACCTGAAGCGCCAGCTCGCCGCCGACGTATGACGTCAAAATATTCGTCCCGCCGTCAAAGGGCGGCAAAAACACAATCACCGGCGCAGTGGGCGGAATGGGCGTCGGCGCAAGCGGCGTTGGCGGCGGAATGGTTGGCGCGGTCGTCGTCGAGGCGGACGGTATAGCCGTCGCCGATGCGGGCGGCACAGTCGCCGTCGCCACAGGCGCCGGCGGCGTCGCCGTGACCGCAGGCGGCGGCACGGTAGCTTGCGCGACGGCGCGCGGATTCACCGCAATCGGAATGTTTGCTTCGGCGGACCGATTCGCGGCATTAAAAGCGCGCACGACGAGCGCGTGCGCGCCGCTGCCCGCCGCGCGCCAGCGCTGCACGACATTGAATTGTTTTTCGCCTTGCGCGCTCGGCGCGGTTTCCGTTTGCGCTAATTTTCCGTCCACCCATAACTCGACGCGCGTAATGCCGTCGGCATCTGTCGAAACGGATTGCACGCCCACTTCTTCGCCTTCGACAAAAACCGCGCCGAACGGCGGCGCAATAATTTGCGTGGCGGGTTGAGCGGGCGCGGGCGTACTGCCGCCGCACGCGCTCACGAACGCGCCAATCACAATGCAGCTTAACGTCCAATAGATTGCTTTCATCGGCATTATGGCGCTCCGTCCAAAATCGTTTGCGCGTCGCGTCGCGTGCAAACGCAATTCGGCAAAAGATTCGTCCGCAAGAACGCGTCCGGCTCGTCGGATGGAATCAACTGAACGCACGCGTCGTACGCCGCCAGCGCGTTCTGCAATTGTATTTTACCATTCACCTTATCTTGCTGCGCCAGTCGCGCGTTTGCGTTCGCCAAATGCGCGGCGCCCAACGCCAAATAAATTGTCGCCAAAGTGCGGCGGTCGTCGCGCGCGGTGGCGCGCGTCAAAGGCGTCAACGCCGTCTGCGCGCTTTGCGCCCAAGTCTCGGCGTCCGCTGGCTGCTGCGCCAACAGTTCCAACTGCGCGCGCAATACGTCCGCGCTCGCGCGCGCGCCGCGCATTTTGCTTTCCAAGCGCGGCGGCGCGGGCTGCGGCAATTCCGTCAGCGCGCGGTCAAACAGCGCCGTCGCTTGAGCGATATAAGCGCGCGCGCTTTGCAAGGATTCCGCGTCCGTATTGGGCGCGCTGCGCGGCGGACACGTCAAGGGCGCGCCGGACAGGGGGGCATTGATGCGGCATTGTCCGACCGTCGTCGCGTCGGGCGGAATCAATTCGCGCTGGGCGCGTTGGATCGCAACCTGTCCCAAGCCAAACGTCGCACGCGCATACGTTCGCCCGTTGCGTTCGGCAAGCGTTTGCGCGCGCGTAAAATAATTTTCCGCCTCGGTCAGCGCTTGCGCGACCGCGCTCGTCGCATCCGTCGGCGTAAAAACGATGCGCGCGTCGTTTTCGCAGTTTGCCAAAAAGAGCGCCTCGCGTCCGATGAAATAATACAAAACTTCTTTGCCCTGATTTTCGTCCCAATCGGTCAGATTTTGTTCGCCCTGTTTCAAAATCTGGTACGCCAAATCATAGCGGCCGTTCAAATCGTTTTGCAAACCGCGCGAAAACCAGACCAGCGCGCGTCCAAGCGGCTGCAAATTCGCGGCGAGATATTCATCGTTCAGCGGCGTGGGCAGCGAAATCGGCTGCCCCAATTGTTGACTGCCGGTCAATTCATCCGCTTCGCCTTTTTTTTGCGCCACATACAATTGCGGCACAAACGCTTCCGCGCTCTGGCCCTGAACCAGATTGCCGTACAACACAATCGAAGCGCCCACCTGCTGCGCGACGCGTTCAACGTCCGCTTCGGTTTGCGGCGGCGCGGTAACGCGCTTTTGAAACAGATGCGGCAGATCCCAATTGGTGGCGAGCTGCCAAAAATTGGGGCGCACCGTTTCGGGCATATCCGCCAGTTCCAGATTGAGACGGTTATAGAGCCATTCGCTCAAGGCGCTGCCTTCGGCGGACGACGTAACTTTACCCTGCGCGTCGCGCGCGCCAAATGCCACCAGCGCCACATTCGCCGCCGCGCCGCCTTGCGGCATTTGACTCGGCGTCACGACCCACCACACCGCGACCGCCGCCGCCAAAACAATCCCGATGAGCGCGAGCAATGTCCGCACCGGAAACACGAACGCGCCGATATGCAATTGCAAAATGTTGCTGCCTTGCGCGAATTGTCCGATTTGGACATTCTCGCCAATGTTGGCAACATTTTTATC
>JAJVIA010000034.1:0-6491 GCA_022072245.1 Anaerolineae bacterium | reverse complement strand
GCGTCAATCTGTTTGTAAATCGCGCTAAACAACGCGGCAAGGTCTTGCGCGCTCGCGCCCTGAGTTTGCGTGATATTGTTTCCCGCCGCGACCTGCCCGACCTGCGCGCCTGCGCCGATGTTGACAACATTCACCGCGCCGCCCGCATGAATCTCATCGCCCTGCACATTTTTGTCGCCGTTCACTATATCGCCGCCGACATGAATTTTGGCGTTGCCCGAAATGTTGATGCCGCCGCGCGCGGGTTGTTCCTGTTTTGCATTTTGCTGGTTGCTCATGGAATCCTCCTGCCCAAAAATCACGCCGTCCTCGGCGCGCATAAATAAAACCGGCGTGCCCCATTCGACCAAGTTGCCGCCGGCAAAGACCGCGCGCCGCGCTTCATTCGTCGCCGCGTCAACGGGATAACCGTCGGCAAGCGTTTTATAAAACTCGGCTGAAAAATCGAGCGCGGCTTGGTCGCTAATTTTGAACTGCATCGCCAAGACCGCCGGGAAACCCGCTTGCACCAAACGCGGCGCGGTCCCCGCGAATGGATTTTGCGTCGAAGTCTGCGCGCCCTGACACGCGTTCAACACAATCACGCGCAGCGTGCGCGCGTCTTGGAGCAGCGTCGCCGCCATGTCTTGATTTACGCGCCGCGCGTCGCCGCGTTCATTCTCAAACACTAAAATTCCCTGCTGGTTCACATTGTCGTAATCGCCGTGACCGATGAAATGCAAAATGTGATATTCCGCTTGACGGAGCTGCGCGCGCAAAGCGTCGAGCGTCGGCGGCGCGAGCCGCGTCAAGCGAATTTTATTTTGCGCGACCAACTCTGCGAGCGCGTTTTGCAGACGCGTCCATTCGCCCTCGACATCGAGCGCGTCGCGGTCTTGGGGACTCGCCAACACCGCCAGCAAATTTATGGGCGCGGGCGCGGCAAGCGGTTTCACGCGTTCGGACAATTCAAGATACCGCACAATCGGCGTCTCTTTGCTCAACGCCAAATAATTGCGCCGCGTCGCGTCGTACAGATATTCCCACGGCAAATCCGCCAATTCGGGAACATCGTTCAAGCGCAGGCGCACGCGCAAACCTTTGGCTTGGCGTTCCGCTTCGTCTCGACTGCGGCGATAGGTCATCAGCGTTTCATCGTGAAACGCCGCGTCAAACAGTCGCGCGCCCATTTGTTCAATCCATTGCTGCGGCGAAAGCGTCGAGCCGGAGGTCGGTTCGCGGCCCGCCACGCGCGCGAAAAAAGTTTTTAATTCGTCCGCCGTGAACGGCGGCGCAAAGGTCGTTTTCGCCTGGCCAGTCGGCGAATTGACAATGCGCGCTTTATATTCGCCGCCGTTTTTTTCAATCAATACGTCGAGCGTTTCATATTGCAGCATGAGGAACCGCCTCGGTAGAATATGTTGTACATTACCACGCGCGACAAAAAATTGTCAATGGGGGTTTGCGGAGCAAGCCGCGACATGCGGTGTCCGTTCTTGATTGGAGCGCGATTGACAAAGCGCGCGCTTGGGCTATGCTATGCCGCATGAAAACATATTCCGTTGCCCACACCGCGTTGAAAATTTCGCGTCTCGCCTATGGGTGTATGCGGCTCGGCGGCACGTGGGACGATGCGCCGTTGACGCCGACCGACCGCGCCCGCGCGCGCCGCGCCATCGAAACCGCGCTGTCGCACGGCATCAATTTTTTCGACCACGCCGATATTTATTATCGCGGCAAAACAGAAATTGTTTTTGCGGACGCGCTGCGCGAACTCGGCGTCCCGCGCGCAAGCGTTATTCTTCAATCCAAATGCGGCATCCGTTTGGCGGACACGCCCGCGCCCGGCGCGCCGACGCGGTTTGATTTTTCCTATGCGTACATCCTGGACGCCGTGCAACACATTCTCGAACGCTTGCAAACGGAATATCTCGATCTTTTGCTGCTGCATCGGCCCGACGCATTGGTCGAGCCGGAGGAGGTCGCGCGCGCGTTTGACGCGTTACACCAGCGCGGCATGGTGCGCCATTTCGGCGTGAGCAATCACACCGCCGCGCAGATTCAACTCTTGCAAAAATTCGTGTCGCAGCCCATCGTCACGAACCAAGTCCAAGTCAATTTGCTGCACGCGGATTTGATTGACGACGGATTATTTTTCAACGTCACGCCGCGCGGTTATACGGGTCTCAGCGGGACGCTCGATTATTGTCGCGCCAACGATATTTTGATTCAGGCGTGGGCGCCGCTCGCGGGCGGCGCGTTGATTGAACCCGCGCCCGCTGCGAGCGAACGCGCGCGCGCCGTCGCCGCATTGATTGCGGATATCGCGCACGCGCGCAATACGACGCGCGAAGCGCTGGCGCTCGCGTGGCTCTTGAAACATCCCGCGCCGATTCAACCCATTCTCGGCACGACCCAACCCGAACGCCTCGCCGCGTGCTGTCGCGCCGACAAAGTTACTTTGTCGCGCGAAGAGTGGTACCTGCTCTTACAAACCGCGCGCGGCGCGAGCGTACCCTAACCATTTTTACTCTGGAGCTGGACATGTCTGACAATACCCAAATTTTGCCGACGCCCGAACGCTTGAATGCCGACCCGCGTTTCACCGGCAAAGGCATCACCATCGCGCTCGTAGATTCCGGTTTCTATCCGATAGACGATTTGACGAAACCGACGAATCGTATTCGCGCGTGGGTGGACGCAAACGACAATCAAGTCCGCGCGCTGCCGTTCAAGCGCGATGAAACGCCGACGTGGCCCGGCTTTGACGACAACGCGTCGCGTAAATGGCATGGTCTAATGACGAGCGCCGTCGCGGCGGGCAACGGTTTTTTGAGCGACGGAAAATATCGCGGGATGGCGAGCGACGCAGAGATTGTGCTGCTTCGCGTATCGCGCGCCAAGGGCGGCATCCCGAATGAAAATATCGAACGCGCATTGAAATGGATTCTTGCCAGCGCGGAAGATTACAACATTCGCGTCGTCTCGCTTTCCGTTTCGGGCGACCCGTACAAAAAATTACTCGGCAATCCGATTGATGAAGCGGTTCACGCGTTGGTGAAAAAAAATATCGTCGTCGTCGCCGCCGCAGGCAATGATGGCGTGCGGCGCCTCACGCCACCTGCCACCGCGCCCGACGCGTTGACGATTGGCGGAATTGACGACCACAACAATTTTGACTCTGCCGACACCGAATTATGGCACAGCAATTACGGCGAAAGCAATCGCAAATTGCCCAAGCCCGAACTCGTCGCGCCGAGCATTTGGGTCGCCGCGCCAATTTTGCCCAACAGCGAGCTCGCCGCGCAGGCGCAAGTGTGGTTTGCCGAAAATGACCGCGCCAACATTGACGCGCAAAAACTGATTACGCCGCATTATCAACACGTCGAAGGCACCAGTTTTGCAACGCCGATGGTAGCAGGCACGGTGGCGTGCATGCTGCAAGCGAATCCCGCGCTCACGCCGTTTGACGTGCGGAGCATCTTGGTCGCCACCGCGCAGCGTCTTGCCAATGCTTCGGACGAAAAACAGGGCGCGGGCGCGTTACAGGCGGGCGAGGCGGTGCGCGCCGCGTTGGCTTTTACCGCGCAAAAATTCGCGCAAACGAAATCGCCGCACCTCACGGCAACGGATGTTCATTTTCTGTATCGCGACCCGCGCGCCCAACGCGTCGAGGTGCGCGGCGAGTGGGACAATTGGCAGGCGTCGCTCATCGCACAGCGCATCGAGGATGGCGTCTGGCACGCGCAAATGCCCAAACCCGCCAATGGTTTTTACGCCTATCGGTTTTTTATTGACGACAAAACGTGGTTGGATGACCCGGAGAATCCCCAACGGCGAACCAATCCGTATGGAGAGTACGATAGCGTACTAGTTGTTTCGTGAGCAAGCGCCAAGAAACAATCTAAAGTTTGGGATGTACAAATTATTGTACACGGCGCGCGGCGCGGACTGCATCGCGCGCCTCTTCTTTTGCCGCAAAATCGCCGGAGTAGCGTATTTCCACAGCATGAGCGTTCAAAAGTTCGAGGTCGAGACGAATGAGGTCAAATGTCGTATCGTAGGATAGACAATCGTTCAACAAACCGACGAGGTTATGAATACGCGGTGGAGTATGTTTTACAGAGACCAGAAACGCTTTGAGATATTTTTCGGCGCATTGCTGCGCGTGATAACACGATGCGTCATAGACCGGCGCCTTGCGCGCACGTAATTCGCGTTCAGCAACCGTGAGGTCGCCCGCTGCTTTTTGCATCCACTCAACGACGAGGGCGTTCATACAATACTTTGCCTCTCTGCGCGATTTCTTGCATGAATGGGTCGCCCAGACGAATTCGCTGCTCCAATTGTTCAGGGGTGCGAACGAGAATATCCATTCCAAATGGATGAGGCGACAGGGCGCGGACAATCTCAATTTGTTTCGCGCGCGGGCGTTCGTGCGTTTTCAAAACAACCAACAAATCCACATCGCTAAAGGCATTTGGCTTGCCATACGCACAAGAGCCAAAAAGAATCACGCGCTCGGGGTCAAAATGCTGCGTGATTTTCTTGACCACCGCGCGAATTTCGCGCGGGGCAACGCGCTTGTTTTTGCGCGTGCGTACTTGGCGGGTGCGTCTCGGATTCATGGCGCGCGCTATTATAACTCGCAAATCAGAACTGCGCACAGCAAATTTTTCTTGGCGCTTTCCATATCGCAAAAATCTGCGCGGTTTCAAAACTCAAGGATTGGGCGATGCAATTATCGCAACATTTGCTTGAATCCGACGCGCTTGGCAAGCGCCAGATTTTTCCACTTGCGCTCGGCTTGGCTTGATGTAAAATTCGCCCCGTGTTCCACTCGTCCCTTTTCCAAACGCGACGCCTCCTTACGCTTGGCGCTTTGCTCTTTGCCTTTGGCGCTGTCCTCAGCCCGCAAATCGCATCCCCCGCGCGCGCGCAGCAAGAAACCGAAATCACGCTGCTCCCCGGTCAGGAGCATATTTGGCGTTTTGAATACAAAGGCGACAAGACGGAAATCACGGTCGTCGCCGAAGCGCCCGAAGGCGTGGAACTCGGCGTGTATGAACCCGACGCGACGGAACCGGTCGGGCGCGGCACGCGGCGCGGGAATGAAATGGTCTGGGTCGGCAAATTTCGCGCGCCCGGCGTGTATCGCGCAATCGTGACCAACAATACACCGGGTCCGATTTTGTACAGTCTCGCGGTGTTGGGCGAAAGCGTCAGCGGCGTGGGACGCATCGTCGAGAGCGCGCCGCCCCAAAACGCAAACGTTTCCACACAAGGCGGACGCATCAACCTCAACGTCAATTTGCCGACCGGCAATCGAAAACTCACCTCGCCCATCGTTCCCGCGAATTGCACGCCCGCGAATGCTTTGCCGCCAATCATCAACGCGAGCGTTAAACTCTGCCCGAACGAGATTTATCCGCCAATGCATTTCGTCGGCAATGGCATCGGTTTGTTTGGCGACGACGCGCGTTCGGCGGTCATCAACGGCGGCGGCAGGCAATTCGTCGTCGTGATGGAAGGAACCGGAAATTGGATTGACGGCGTGGTGATTCAGTCCGCGCCGGATGAACGCGACGCGGGCGCGTTCTTGTGTCAGTACGACGAATGTATTTTTCCCACACAACCCGAACCGACAAAAATTCAAGGCGGCATCGCTTACGGCGGCGGCATTTTATTGCTCGGCAACAACAACGTTGCGCATAACACGACCGTGCGCGGCGGCACGATTGGCGTGGCGAGCGTGGACGGCTATAATAATTTTTTGGTCGGCAACAATTTGAGCGATTTGAACGGCTGGGGCAATTTCAACATTCGCAGTCGCAACAGCGTTTTTGCGGGCAACACATTCAATCGCGATGACCATCCGTGTACGACGCCGGACGGCCGCAAATTTGAAAATGGCTGCGAGACGGCGGGCTGGGTCTGTTTGCAATGCGAACAAAATTTGATTGCCAACAATCACTGCGAGTATTCGGGCAATTGTTACTACTTGAGCGGCGAACGGGGACTCGCGTCCAACAACAATCGTTTCATCGGCAATTACTGCGCGGCGTCGCCCAACAATTGTTTTGAATTCACCTTTTCGCAGGGCAACACATTGCAGGACAATATCGCCACCGCGCATCCGCAAACGGGCGCGGCGTGCAAGTACCCGTTTTGGATTGGCGGCTCGACGGTGTATTTCGGCAAAAACGAATGGGGCTGTTCCATCGGTCCCGAAATCGCCATCGAACACGCCATCGCTTCGACGAATGTGCCGACGATTGCGCGCGCGTTGGGAGACTATTCGCTGCCGTTCGTCACCAACGCGCAGCCGACGCCGCAGGTTTCCGCAACCAGCGCTGCCGTCGCTCCTTCGCCCACGCCCGAAACAAAAATCGCCAAATGCAATCGCCGTTTTCGCGCCGCGTTATTTTTTGATTGGCTCAAATTATCCGCGTGGGCGGAATGTATTCTCACGCCGCGTCTACCCTGAGTTCCAAAGGGTTTTACGGCAGGTC
>JAJVIA010000026.1:7931-9557 GCA_022072245.1 Anaerolineae bacterium | reverse complement strand
TGCTACCTCTCCCCTACTACCTACCCCTCGCTACTTGCTCGCTTGCGTTGGCGATAGTCCGTGCAGATATTGATACAACGCTTTCATATCCGTATCCGTCATAAAATCCGAAAATTCTTTGTACGGCATCTTGTTATTGTCCAGCATCACGCCACTCGGAAGCGCGCCCGTCCGAAATGCAGCGCTGAATTGTTCTTCTGTCCACTGCGGAATGGCGAGCGTCAGATTCGGCGCGGGCGAACCATCAAAGCCAACGCCGCCCGTCAATTTTTCGCCGTGACAGCTGCGACAGCCGAGATTGTTCGCCAAGTATTCGCCGTATTGAGCATTCGCTTCGACGGCGGGTTTCGCAATCGGTTGTGTAATCGCCGGTTGATGCGTCAGTCCGCCCATCGCCATCAACAAGGTTGCGCCGAGAACGTTTAGATTGCTCGGCGGCGTATTCGGCTCGACCGCCGGCTGCGAACGCAGATACGCGACCAACCCTTGGACATCCTCATCACTCAACGCATGAAACTCTTGCGATGGCATCACAATCAACGAACGTCCGCTTTGATGCACCCCTTCGCGAATTGCGCGAATCACTTCGCCATCTGTCCAATTCTTAATGTCACCCGCCGGGGTCAGGTTCGGCGCATACAACGTTCCCACAAAGCCAAAGCCCGCTTCCCCCGCGAAATCATTTCCGCTCAAGGGGAGTTGCTGATTGGGCGAATGACAGCCCGCGCAAAGTTTCGCGTATTTTTCACCCCACGCGAGCTGCTCTGCCGTCGCCTTTACTTGAACATTTGGCGCAGGATTGCTCGCGTTGTAATTGGCGTTCACTTGAATCGTTCCCATCACGGCGGCGATGAACCCCGCCGCGAAAATGAGCGTGAGCAGTCCTGCCAAAACCACGCCCGCCCATTTTACGATTTTATTTTTTGCCCCCCACGCGCGTTTTGTCAAATACCCAAACGCGAGCGCGAGAAGCAAAATGACCGCGAGTCCGACAAAATCAATCATATACCCTCCCTTTTGAATTTATGATTTATGATTTGTGATTTCGGATTTGTGATTTCGGATTTGTGAATTTTGAATTTTGAATTTTGAATTTCGATTCACGCTTCCCGTTTCACATCTCACCTCCTCCGCCCGCACAACCCCGCCAACAGCGCGCCAAAGATAAAATGCGCGACCGCCAAACCCCATGTTGGCATATCCATCAACGGCGAATTTGTGCGCGGCAAAACAATCCACTCGGCAATGCCAAAGAGCAGCGCGCCGTACAAAATGCCCAGCGCCAGCCACACCCCCAGATTCATGCGCGCGCCAAACATCCGCGCCACGCCCATCGTCACAATGCCAAACACCACGCCGTAAATTCCCGAAACCGCAAGATGCGTGAACAAACCAATGATGGGTGAACTATTCCCGCCAGCGTCGAAATAACCCAGCGCAGTCGTCGGCGCGACGCCGGACCAGAATTCGATCAGCACAATAAACAGCGCCATCGCCAGCCCCGCCACGATGCCATAAATCAGCCCTTCCACTGCCGCATCGCCAATCGTCATCGGTTTAGAAATTTGTTTTGTGCTTTCCATTTCACCCTCCGCGATGTAATCCTTTTGTGTTATCTTCACTTTA
>JAJVIA010000026.1:0-7831 GCA_022072245.1 Anaerolineae bacterium | reverse complement strand
GCTCGCCGCGTTCTTTTATCCCGACGCCGATACAGCCCGCGCCCGCGCTGCGTTGCGTCGCACGCTCTCGACCCTCAAAACCGCGCTCGGCGAAAATGCTCTCGACATTGAGCGCGAAACGCTCGGCTTGAATTTGGAAAAAATTCGCGTGGACGTTTTGGAATTTCGCGCGCTCGCCCGCCAAAACGATTTTGAATCCCTCACCCGCGCGGCGGAACTGTATCAAGGCGATTTCCTCGCCGGCTTTACTTTGCGCGACAGCCCCGCGTTCGACGAATGGCAATTTTTTGAAGCCGAATCGCTCCGCAAACAATTCGCAGGCGCGCTGGAACAACTCGTCGCGTTTGAATCCGAGCGCGGCGCATCCAAACGCGCCATCGAATACGCGCGCCGTTGGCTCGCGCTGGATTCATTGCACGAACCCGCGCACCGCGCGCTCATGCTTTTGTACGCGCGCGACGAACAACGCGCCGCCGCGCTGCGCCAATATCACGAGTGCGTGCGTCAACTCGATTCCGAGCTCGGCGTCGCGCCCCTGCCCGAAACGACCGAACTGTATCGCGCGATTCAAGAAAATCGCTTGACGACGAACGACAGACTACCGACGACAACGGTTGCGGCAATCGAAAATCAAAAACCTGCGACGAGCAAACCCGAACCGTCAAAAAACGAACAGCAAAAATATCCCCTTGTCGGACGCGCGCACGAATTCGCGGAATTGTCGAAAACGTATTCAGAAATTTCCGACAGCGGGCGTTTGCTTGTCCTGCAAGGCGAAGCCGGCATCGGCAAAACGCGATTGGCGCACGAATTTATCGCGCAGGTCCAAACGCGCGGCGCGCGCGTCGTGGCGGCGCGCTGCTATGTCGAACAACGCGCGCTCGCCTACGCGCCGTTCGTGCAGGCATTGCGCGCCGTCTTGAACGAAAACGGAAATACCGCGCGCGCGCAGAGTCTGCCCGCCGCTGTTTTGCACGACGCCGCGCGCTTGTTGCCCGAACTCACGCCCGCCGCGCAGGACGCAAACGATGCGCCCGGCTCGCAAGCGCGTTTTTTCGATGCCGTAACCGAGCTAACGCTGGCATTGACGCGGCAGCGCGCCGCGGGCGTGTTGTTTGTGGATGATGCGCAATGGCTCGACGACGCGTCGCTTGAACTGCTCGCGTATTTGATTCGTCGTTTGCGGCATACCGCATTGTGCGTACTGCTCACGTGGCGCGGCGAAGAGTTAGAGAACGACCACGTACTGCGCCGTTTGTACGCCGACGCGCGGCGCGAACATCATGCCGTGTTGTTGGATTTGAAACGCCTGCCGCGCGAACCCGCGCAAGAATTGATGCAAGTCGCCGCCGCGCGCGGCGCGCCCATCAACGCCGCGTTGGCGGAACGGTTGTACCGTGAAAGCGAAGGGCAGCCGTTTTTTCTGGTCGAGTATCTCAAGTTGTTGGAACGCGACGGCGCGCTGCCCGAAGGTGAAAATTTGCCCGCGAGTGTGCGCGAGCTGCTCCATTCGCGTTTGACGCACACCGGCGCAGCCGCGCGCCAATTGCTCGGCGCGGCTGCCGTCATCGGGCGCGCGTTTGATTTTGAATTGCTGCATGCGGCGAGCGGGCGCAGCGACGAAGAAACGGTGACAGGCATTGAAGAACTGCTCGCACAGGGGCTGCTTGCGGAAACGCTTGCGCGCGGCGAACCGCAGTACGATTTCACCCATGAAAAATTGCGCGAACTCGTGTATCAGGAAATTTCGTTGGCGCGGCGGCGTTTATTGCACCGGCGCGCTGCCGACACTTTGACACAGCGCGCACATTCCGAATTGGCGCTCGACGCGTTGGCGGGACAAATCGCCCAGCACTATCGCGCGGGCGGCGCCGAGACGCAGGCGGCAGAGTTTTACAAACGCGCAGGCGATTACGCCCTCGCGTTGTTTGCCCAGCGCGACGCGGTGGAATATTACACCGCCGCGTTGGCGCTCGGTTTTCCCGATGCCGCCGTGTTACATGCCGGCATCGGCGACGCGCAAACCTTGTTGGGCGAATATGACGCCGCGCTACATTCCTACGAAACTGCGCTCGCTTTTGGCGCGGATGTCGAAGCAAAAATCGCGCGCGTGTATCTGCGTCAGGGCAAGTGGGCGCACGCCGCGCAACTCTTGAGCGCAATTCTCGACCACGCGCATGACCCCGCGACGACGGCGCAATTGTATGCCGAGCTTTCGTTGGCGGAACATTATGCCGGCAACGACGCGCGCGCCTTGCAGCATGCGCAGCGCGCGTTAAAATTGACGCGCCGCAAAAACAAAACGCCGCTGTCATACGCGCAAGGGCTGGCGCAAGCGCAAGCGCACAACATTCTCGGCATTCTCGCGCGCACGCGCGGCGAATGGGACACGGCGCGCAAGCGCTTGGAGGCAAGCGCCGCGCGCGCGGAACAAATCAACGCGCTGGGCGCGCATGCCGCCGCGCTCAACAATCTCGCCCTCGTCGCGCACGCGTGCGGCGATGACAATGACGCGTTGGAATTCGCGCAGCGCGCGTTGGAAATCGTGACGCGCGAAGGCGACCGTCACCGTCAAGCCGCGCTGCACAATCAACTCGCGGACTTGTATCACGCGCTCGGACGCGAACAGGACTCGATGCGCGAATTGAAACAAGCCGTCGCCATCTATGCCGAAATCGGCGGCGGCGCGGGCGAGTGGCAGCCCGAAATTTGGAAACTGGCAGAATGGTGAATTCAGACCCGAAGGGTTTTGCGCGCGGATGTTTATCCAAACTCCCGCGTTGAAAACCCTTCGGGTCTTGTTGACTTGCAACGAATATGCTCAACACAATTTCTTTTCTCGAATCCTCTCTCCCTCAATTTCTGGACGACCTCGCGGCGCTCGTCAATGTGGACTGCGGCACGTTCACCAAACGCGGCGTAGATTTTTGCGGCGATTGGGTCAATGCGCGCGGACAGCAATGGGGCTGGGACATGGAATATTTTCCCGTGCGCGAGTTTGGCAATTGTCACCTCGCGCGCTTGCGCGGCAACGGCGCGGGAAAATTTTTATTGCTCACGCATCTCGACACGGTGTATCCCGAAGGCGTCGCGGCGGAACGTCCGCTGCGCGCGGAAGGAAACAAACTCATCGGTCCCGGCGTGGGCGACATGAAAGCGGGCGTCCTCGCGGCAATGTACGCCATGTGCGCGCTCCAAGCGCAGGGCTTTGATAATTTTGCCGAGCTCGCCATCTTTTTTGGTTGCGACGAAGAAATCGGTTCGCCGACGGGCAAAAAGTTTTACCTGCCGCTGGTGGAAAAAGCGGACGCGGCACTGGTGTTGGAAGGCGCGCGCGCCAACGGCAATATCGTCAGCGCGCGCAAAGGCACCGGCGAATATATTTTGCGCGTACGGGGCCAAGCCGCGCACGCGGGCGTAGAACCCGAAAAAGGCGCAAACGCGATTTTGGAACTCGCGCATCAAATCCTCGCGCTGCACAATTTGAACGGCATTGCGCCCGGCGTGACGGTGAACGCGGGCATCATCGGCGGCGGCACGCGCACGAATGTGGTGCCGGATGCCGCGCACGTTGAAATAGACGTGCGCGCGGTGGATGCCGACGGCGCGCGTATCGCGCACGACGCGGTGATGCAGCTCGCCGCGCACACGCACGTCGCGCGCACGCGCGTCGAAATCGCCGGCGCGTTCAATTTTCCGCCGATGGCAAAAACGCCCGCCATCGCGTTCATGGCGGATTTGGCGCAGGCAACCGCGCGCGAACTCGGTTTTGAAATTCACGACCAAGCCACCGGCGGCGCGTCCGACGCCAACAATGTCGCGGCGACGGGCGTTCCCGTGTTGGACGGACTCGGACCGATTGGCGGGTCCGACCACAGTCCCGCCGAATACGTCGAACGCGACAGCATTGTGCCGCGCACGGCGCTGCTCGCGGGCTTGATTGAAAAATTGTGTACGCGCCGCGCAGAATTGTTGGCGTTCAAAAATGAAAAATAATCCGCCGCTTGCTTTTGACGCAGCGCGCGCGCGCATTGAAAAAATGATTGCGGCGGAAGACGCGCAAATCATTCATCCCGCTTCGCACACGCGACTGTGGACGCACGCTCAAAAGACGGCGCGCGCGATTTTATGTTTGCAAGGTTATACCGACAGCACGCGGCAATTTCACGCGTTGGGCGAATTGATGTTTGAACGCGGGTATAATGTGTTTGTCCCGCGCGCGCCCCATCACGGCTATCGTGACCGCATGTCCGCCGCGCACGGCGCGTTGACGATTGCGGAATTGCAGACATGGGCAAACGACGCGCTGAATCTGGCGTTGGGCTTGGGCGAAAAAATTACGGTCATGGGGCTTTCGATGGGCGGCGTCATGGCGACATGGTTGGCAGAAACGCGCGCCGAGTTGGACCAAGCGATTTTGCTCTCGCCGGCGTATGGGACGAGCGCCATTCCGCCGCGCGTAACGCGAACGGCGGCGCGGGCGGTGAATCATCTGCCAAATCTATTTATCTGGTGGGACCCGCGCGTGCGCGCGGAAACCGGCATCGCCTACGCGTATCCGCGTTTTGCCACGCGCACGCTCGCGCGTCTTTTTCTATTCAGCGCCGAACTGTTGCAAACGGCGCGCCAACAACCGCCCGCCGCGCGCCAAGTGTGGATGGTTACGAACGCGAACGATTTTGCCATCAGCAACACGTTGTGTAAGATGTTTGCCGACGCGTGGCGCGCGCACGGGACGGATCAAATTCGCGCGTATGAATTTCCGCGCGCGTTGGGTTTGCCGCACGATTTGTTGGACCCCATTGATGCGGCGGTGAAACCGGAGGCGGTGTATCCGCAATTGATAAAAATTGTCGCGCAAGCTGAAACGGGCGCGTTTTAATTTTCCAAGACGAAAGGAGCAGGCAATGGATCTCGGTTCATTACTCGGAGGATTATCGGGCGAGGAATCGCAAGGGCAAGGCGGCACCGGGCAAGGCGATGCCATGGCGGATATGTTGGGCGCATTATTGGGGGGACAGGGCGGCGCGCCCGTGTCCGACGGCGACCAAGTGTTGGGCTCGCTTTCCGGCGCAAGCGGTCCCGGCATGAATAATCCGGCGGCGGGAGGTCCTGATTTGGGTGGACTGCTCGGCGCGCTGATGGGCGGCGGCGGCGCACAAGGCGGCGCGCAAGGCGGCGATTTGGGCGGTTTGCTCGGTGGTTTGCTCGGGGGCCAAGCCGGACAGAGCAATGACCCCGTTATGGGCATGTTGGGCGGCTTGCTCGGCGGGATGGGCGGCGCATCGCCAAACGCGGGCGCCATGGGCGGCGCAAATACCGGCATGAACGCCGCGCTCGCGCCATTGGCGGACATGCTTTCGGAAAAATTGGGCTTGCCGCGTGAAGTCGCCATGACCGCCATGGCAATCATTGTGCCAATGATTTTGAGCAAACTCGCGGGCGGCGGTCAAACGCGCGGCGGCGACCCGCTGGGCGGAGCGGAACGCTCACAAGGCATGTCATTTTCGCCTGACGAGCAGAATGAAATGATTCAATCGCTCACCGCGCAAACCGGCATGAATGAGGAACAAGCCGCCCAAGTTTTGAATCAAGCGGTACAGGTGTTGGGGAGTCAATAATAAAAAATCCCGAAATCTTTTGATTTCGGGATTTTTTTTACGCGCGCAGCGCCAGCATCAAATCATTCACATTCGTATTTGTGGGGCCCGTGACAACCAAATCATCCAACGCGCGAAAAAAATGATACGCGTCGTTATTTTCCAAAAATGCGGCGGCGTCCAAACCGGACGCCCGCGCGCGGGCAAGCGTTTCATTATCCGCCAGCGCGCCCGCCGCGTCGGTGGGACCATCGGTGCCATCCGTTCCCGCGCTCAGGACAACAATCTCCGTGTCGCCCGCAATTTCCAGCGCGGCGGCTAGAACCAATTCTTGCGCGCGTCCGCCCTTGCCGTTTCCGCGCAGCGTGACGGTTGGCTCTCCGCCGCCCAGCCAGCATTTTTTATCGGACGTTTGAAAACCGGTAGAGGGAGCGTCGCCGTTCCACAAACCGAGTTCGCTCGTTTCTTGGCGCGCGATTTTTCCCAACTCTTTGCCCAACGCGCGCGCTTCGCCTTGAATTTGGGTCGAAAGCATTTGCACCGCATAACCGCGCGTTTGCGCCGCTCGAGCGGCTGCGGCGCACGCGATTTGATTGTCCGCAATAATGACGTTCGTCACGCGCGCAAATAACGGGTCGTCCGCTTTCGGCGTTTCGGAAATTTCGCCGCGCGCGCCGCGTTCATAATGCGCGATGATGTTGGGCGGCAAGGTCGCGCGCAAATGATATTTTTCAATCAACGCCAGACAATCCGCAAAAGTTGAAGCGTCCGGCGCGGTGGGTCCCGAAGCGATCACATCCAGCGGCGACCCCAACACATCGGATAAAATCAAAGAGACCACGCGCGCGGGCTGCGCGAGCCGCGCCAGCTGTCCGCCCTTGACCTGCGAAATGTGTTTGCGTAACGCGTTGATTTCGTAAATCGTCGCGCCGCAGCGCAGCAATTCATTCGTCAAGCCGCGCAAATCGTCGAGCGTAATGTCCTCCGCCAACCATTCCATCAACGCCGAGCCGCCGCCCGAAAATAGCCCCAAGACCAAATCCGCTTCCGTTTGTTCCTCCAACAACGAGACGAGCGAATGGGTAAAGCGCAGCGTATTTTCATCGGGCAAGGGATGCCCCGCTTCGTACAATACAATATGTTCGGTCGGCGCAACGTGTCCGTACTTGACATTGACCGCGCCGAGATAATCGTCGGGCTGTACAATTTTTTCAATCGCTTGCGCCATCGCCGCGCCTGCTTTGCCCGCGCCCAGCACAGTGAGTTTGCCGCGCGTAAAATCAAAAATCGGCAGCTCGTTCAAAAATAAACGATTGCCGTGACGCGCTAACACGCGTTCCACCGCGCGCCGCGGGTCCGCCGCGCGCAAAGCCGCATCGAAAATCGCGCGCGCGTCGGAGCGTAGAGTCTCTAGGTGTGTCATGGAAAAAAACCAACGCCCGGCTAGGCAAACAAAATCAAACCGTTTGCGCGATGTTTGCGTAACCGGGGATTCAGAGCAATTGGCTGGCTATAAATTTTTGAATGGCGTCGTCATGGGTTGTGGACAAATCAAACCAGTGAATCCGCGCGTCGTGCGGGCGAAACCAATTCGCCTGATGCCGAATAAATTTGCGCGTATTGCTTTGGAGCAAACGCGTCGCTTCCGCCAAATCTATTTCGCCGCGCAGATAAGCGCCGACTTCACGATACCCCAAACCGGTCATGCTCGGCAGCGTGAACGCGTAACCGCGTTCGACCAAACCGCGCACTTCGTCCACAAGACCTGCGGCGAACATTTTATCAATCCGCGCATCCACGCGCGCATACAACAACGGGCGCGGCAACTGCAAACCGATTTGGGTAAAGACAAATGGGGGCGGACGTCGCGTCTGTTGCGCGGACATTTTTTCGCCCGTCGTCTCGATCACTTCGAGCGCGCGAATGACGCGCCGCGCGTTGTTGGGCAAAATCGTCGCCGCAATTTCGGGGTCGAGCGTTTGGAGCCGCGCATACAATTCTGTCGGCGGCATTTGCGCCCATTCCGCGCGTCGCGTCGGATTGGGCGGCACGCGCGGAATGTTGTAACCCTCGACCACCGCGCGAATATACAGCCCCGTGCCGCCGACGAGAAACGGAATTTTGCCGCGCGCGAAAATATCCTCGATGGCGGCGTACGCGCGCGTTTGATACTCCGCCAACGTCAATTCCTCATCGGGCGCGACGACGTCAATCAGATGATGCGGCACGCG
>JAJVIA010000017.1 GCA_022072245.1 Anaerolineae bacterium | reverse complement strand
AGCGCGCGCGTAATTTCCTCAAGCGTCTGCGCCGACGCGCCGATTTCGCGCGCGAGAGCCAACGCTTCACGGAAATAATTTTCCGCGTGGGAAATTTCGTTTTGCGCGCGGGCGAGCTCGCCCAAGAGTGTGAGCGCTTCTAAAATGCTCGCGCGGTCGCCAAACTCGCGGAGCATTGCGAGCGCGGTCTCGGCGTTTTCACGCGCGCGCGCCGGTTCGTCGGCGGCGAGGGCGCGCGCGAGATGCAACATGGTGAGCGCGCTGAGGTGCGGTTCGCCGCGCGCGTTGGCAAGTTCCAGCGCTTCCGCCAAGAATTTTTGCGCCGCGCGCGCATCGTTTTGACGCACCGCCAACATGGCGAGATTGTTGAGAATGTGTACGGTTTGATGCGAGATATTCGCCGCGCGCGCAATCGTCAACGCGCGCGCGAGTTCGTTTTTGGCGATTTCGTATTCCCCGCGTTCGAGCGCGATTTGTCCGAGATTGCTCAAGACGCCCGAACTGCCCCACGCGTTTTCGATTTTTTCATACAACGCGTAACTTGCCCGAAAAAATTTTTCGCTCGCGGCAAGGTCGCCGCGCCCCCATTCCGCCGCGCCGAGAAAAAGCAACGCATACGCGCTTTCGTATGCGTCATTTTCCAAAAGCGGCAGCCCGCGTTCCGCCAATTCGATTGTTTTGGCAAATTCGCCCAACCGAAAACGCATCCATCCTTCGCGGCTGAGCAATTGCCCCAAGACGTGCGCGGCTTGGGGCGGCGCGGCGCGCATTGCTTCCACACGCGCGCGGGCGCGTTCATACAGCTGCGCGCCGAGTAAAAATTCGCCGCGCATTTCCAACACGACAAATAGCGGTTCCATGTACGCGCGCAGCAATTCCCACAGAGCGCGCGCCCAAACCCACTCCCACCCCGCCAACACATTATCAAATTCGAGCGTCACGGCGTGCAGCGCGGTCTGGTCGCCCGCGCCTTTGAGCGCGCTTTCGTACGCGGCAACGTACGCGCCAAAAAATTCCGCGTGCCGGCTATGCGTTCTGGCGGCGGCGGCGGCGTCCTGTTCCAATTTCTCGCGCGCGTACTGTTTCAACGCCGGATGCAGGTCGTACCGTCCGCCCGCATCGCGGCGCAGTAACGCCTTGTCGAGCAAAGTCGCCAAACCGCGCGCGTCCGCGCGAGCAACAGATTGCGCGGCGTCGAGCGTAAAACCATTTTGAAAAACCGCGCACCGCGCATACACCTCGCGCTCGGCCGGGCGTAAACGCGCCCACGCATATTCAAAGACCGCGCGCAGACTGGCTTGGCGCGCCGGCGCATCGCGCCAAGCCGTGACGAGAATGTCGTAACTGCTTTCGAGTTCGCGCGCGAGCTCCGAACAAGTGTATTGCGCGGTCCACGCCGCCGCCAATTCGATGCCGAGCGGCAAACCTTGCACCAATTCACAAATGCGCGCCACCGCCGCGCGATTCGAATCGTCGAGTTGGAACGCGGGCGTCGCTTGGCGCGCGCGTTCGACAAACAAGAGCGCCGCGTCAAACGTTTCAAGATACGTCGCGTCGCCGGCGCGCGGATAGGCAATGCCGTCGAGCGGCAGCGCCCATTCGGCGCGCAGATTTAATTTCTCGCGCGAGGTGACGAGAAATTTCACGCGCGGCGCGCGCGCCAAAAGTTCGGTGAGCCAGCGCGTATCGTCCATGACCGTTTCGGCATTGTCGAGGACGACGAGCATTTCTTTGGCGCGCAAATAATCGGTCGCCTGCGCCAAGGGCGTCGTCGCGTCGGCGGGCGGCAAACCCAAAGCTTGCGCCAGCGCGGACGGCGCGGCGTCGGACGCGGCGACATCGGCGAGCGGCACAAACACAACGCCGTTGAGCCACGCGCCCAATTTATGGACGCGGGCGGCGGCTTCCAAAGCGAGACGCGTTTTGCCCGCGCCGCCGACGCCGAACAGGGTGAGCAAACGCGCGTTGGGATTCAACAATAATTTTTCCAACTGCGCGAGCTCGGCGATGCGTCCGACAAAGACATCGGTGGCGGCGGGGATATTCAAGCGGGGCGCGGCGCCGGCGTCACGAATGCGTTCGTACCAGTTCTTGGTTTCGGCGGAAGGTTCGACGCCCATCTCGGCGCGCAAAACTTGGCGGCATGTTTCGTACTGCGCCAAAGCCGCGCTGCGCTGCCCCGTGCGCGCATACAACAGCATCAATTGGCGATGCGCTTCTTCGCGCCAGGGGTCGAGCGTCAATAAATGACGGGCGTACTGCATCGCGTTGCCGTACGCGCCGCGCGCGGTGAAAACGCGCGTCAATATCTCGTACGCGGACACTGCCAAATCGTGCCATCGCGCGCGCTGGGTGACGACCCATTCTTCAAATTCCGGCGCGTCGCGCACGTAAAAACCCGCGAGGAATTCGCCATGATACAGCGCGGCGAGGGTTTGGAGCTGGGCGCTTTGTTCGGGGGAGAGCGTAAACGCGTCGGTTTCGGGCTGGAACGCTTCAATCTTTTCAAATTCCCATACGTCCGCCGTTACCTGCGCGCGTTTCAATTCCACCGTATCGCGCTGGATTTCGAGATAGGGTTCAAGCGTTTTCTTGAGGTTGGCGAGAACTTGGCGCAGATTATTTTTGGCGTCAACGTCGGGGAGGTCGCCCCACAAGAGCGCGGCGAGCGTATCGCGCGAATGAGCGCGGCGCGTGACGGCGAGATACGCCAACAACGCGGGCGCTTTGGCTGACAAAAAATTAGAGAGCGGCGCGTCGCCCAAGGCGATGGCGAGACCGCCCAATAAACGGATTTGCAGGGTCGGCGGCATGAGGCGAACCCAAAGCGCTTTTTTTAGGAAAGGCGCCGGGAACTTGCGGGCAGCTTACGATTAGCTTACGTTCGCATGATACAGTAGCGCGCAGAATAACATGCGGCTGGCTATCCGTCAAGGGCTAGGTGTCTGACGCTTGCCCACCACCCGTCGAAAGCGTTCGCTAACGCCGACCGAACGTATTATCGCAGATCGTTTGCGTGCGAATACGCTCTAGCGCGAGATGTGGGCAAGCGTCAAATAGATTTATGCGCGGCGAATCAACCACTTTACGCTACGCTTCTTACTTGCTGCGCTTGTGGCAAGAACAAGACGAACAGACGACGCTTTGGCGTTTTAGTCTAGATGACCCGCGCACGGGCGAACGCTTTGGGTTTGCCGATGTAGAAACGCTGCTGCGTTTCCTGAATGAACAAATGGCGGCAGCCGCAGCGGCAAAAAACGCCAATACGGAGGCGCAATGAAGCTCAAAAATTTCGCGCTAAAATGGGGCCTGCAAATTTTCGCGGCGACGGTATTGTTTGCGATTCTCGCCTATTCGCTGCTCAGCAATCCGCGCTAGCGAAAAATGCCGACGCTTGCGGCTCGGCGTAACGCTTTTCGTAACGAACGCGTTACGGCGAGATGATAGCTTGCGCGCAACAGATGATAATGCAATAAAAAAAGGAGCGAGCAAAAATGTACGAAGGAATCATTTTTCTGCACGTCGTCGGCGTGTTGATATTTGTGCTGGCGCACGGCGCGTCGAACGCGGTGGCGTTTGCTTTACGCAAGGAACGCAATATGGAACGCGCGCGCGCGCTGTTGATGCTTTCGCCCGGCACATTCGGCATGATGTATGGCGGACTGTTGTTGATTCTGGCAAGCGGTATCGCCGGCGGCTTTATGCAAAGTTGGTGGGGACAGGGCTGGATTTGGGCAGCGCTCGTACTGTTCATCCTTATCATCGTCGCAATGTCGGTGTACGTCACGCCCTATTATGGCAATCTACGCAAAGCGGCGGGCTTGCCGTACATGGAAAAAATGAAAATTCAACCGCCGCAACAATCCGTGAGCGATGCGGAACTCGCCAAAATGTTGGAATCGCCGCGCGCAGTCCACGCCGCGCTCATCGGTTGGGTGGGGCTGTTGATAATCTTGGCGCTGATGATGTTCAAACCGTTTTGAAGAAACGCAAAAGGGGGCAGGATGAAGAATGAATTCTATTTTTCACTCTGGCGCAGACGCGCGGCGATTGGCTTTCTCGGCGCGGCATTGATGGTCGGCGCGATGGGCTGCGGCGCGAACGCTTCGGGCGGCGCGCAAGTGGCGATGCGAGACTATCAATTTGCGCCGCAAACGTACCAAGCGCGCGTGGGCGAAAAGGTGCGCTTGGTTGTCAAGAACGATGACGCCGCGGCGCACACCTTTACGATTCCGGAATTCGGCGTCAATCAAAACATTCCCGCGCGGCAGCAAGCCGTCATTGAATTTCAACCCTCCGCCGCGGGCGTTTATCAATACGTGTGTCTGCCGCATCCGAATATGCGGGGGACGTTAGTGGTGAAACCATAAAGGAGATAGTCACCATGTTGGGAAATCTTCTCGTCCTCGTTCTCCTCATCGCGCTCGCGGCGCTGTTCGGATGGCTCACCTATCGCGCGCTGCGCGCGAAAAAATTGTGGGTCAAAATCGTCGGCGGCATTTTGGGCGTGGCGGCGACGCTGCTTTTCGCGGCGTTCAGTTTTGTTTTCGCCAAAGGGATGTATGAATTGAATCGTCCGCATCCCGTTGCTGCGGTCAACGTCGCGTTTGAACATACGCCCGAACAGGTGGCGCGCGGCGAACATCTCGCGGGCTTGTTGTGCGCGTCCTGTCATTCGATGAACGGCACGCTGCCGCTGACCGGCGGAAAAAATTTGAGCGAAGATTCGGGACTGCCGTTAGGCGATCTGTATCCACCGAACATTACGCCGGGCGGCAGATTAAAAGAACTCACCGACGCGGATGTGTTTCGTATTCTGCGTTCGGGCGTCAGACCGGATGGGCAACTCAGCGCGATGGGTTTTTTCCCCGTGCGCGCGTTGAGCGATGAGGATGCGAAAGCGGTGATTGCGTATTTGCGTCAAGCGCCGGCGGTTGAAAACACAACGCCTCCGCTGAGCGCTTCGCCGCTGCTCGTCGCGTTCACCGGTTTGGGGTTCATCACCGCCCCCGGCGCAGACCAACCGATTCAACCCGTTACCGCGCCGCCGAAAGCAGTGACTGTCGAGTACGGCAAATACATCGCCGACTTTGGCGATTGCCGCGCTTGTCACGGCGAAAAGTTGGACGGCAACGCGCCGCCGCCCGCGCCGCCCGGCGGTTCCAATCTCACCGTCATCGTTCCCAAGTGGAGCAAAGACGATTTCTTTAAAGCGATGCGTACCGGCGTTGACCCGACAGGACATCAAATGCAACCGCCGATGCCATGGCAAACGATTGGCAAGTTGGACGATGTGGAATTGGAGGCGTTGTACTTGTACTTGCATTCGCTGCCGCCCATTGCGCCGAATCAATAATAACTTGCGTTACGCGCGTTACCTATAATCAAGCATGAAATGAGCGCGAGCATCGTAACGAATTCATTCGTGCGCTATGCAAATTTTGCGGGTAAAACGATTTGCCCGTCAAGCCGCGCTTGAGCGCCGGAAAAAAATTGACACGCGCGAATTTTTTTGTTATAAATCATCCAACAATCGCATAAAAATTTGTCCGCGCTTTTTCATCCAGAGAGGTGGAGGGATAACGGCCCTTGGAAGCCCGGCAACCAGTTGTGGCAAAGATGCCGCAAGTCTCGGTGCCAACTCCGGCAAACAATTTTGTTTGCAAGATGAAACAAGCGTTGTGAAGTTGCTTTGCAAAAAACGCAAGCAATTCGTCACTAAACACATCCGCCTCTCCAATTCGTTATTTGGAGAGGTTTTTTTGTTTCAAATTTTAGAGACGCGACGCGTTTTCGAAAACGTGTCACGCCTCTAAAATCGAAAAAGCGGCGGATAAAGAGGAGTAGAGTCAGGATGTCCTGGTTACGCGGTTTGCGCTGTCAAGAATGTGGCGCCAGCTATCCCGCCGACGCGTTATTTGTCTGCGCTGAATGTCTCGGTCCGCTGGAAGCGTATTATGACGAACACGCGCGCAACGCGCATGTGTCGCACAAAACCATCGCGCAAGGGCCCCGCACCTTGTGGCGCTATCACGATTTTTTGCCGAGTCAGTACACGCCGCGCGTAGATTTGAGCGACGGCTGGACGCCGTTGCTGCACGCGCGCAATCTCGGCCGCGCCTTGGGCTTGAATAATTTGTATCTGAAAAACGATACGGTCAATCCCACCTTTTCGTTCAAAGACCGCGTCGTAGCTGTCGCGGCGGCAAAAGCGCTGGAGTTTGATTTGCCCGCGCTCGCGTGCGCGAGTACCGGCAATCTCGCGGGCGCCGTGGCGGCGCACGCCGCGCGCGCGGGTTTGCCTGCGTATGTTTTCATTCCCGCCGATTTAGAGCCCGCAAAAATTCTCAGCGCGGCGATTTATGGCGCGACGGTTGTGGCGGTGCAAGGCGATTACGACCAAGCCAATCGTCTGGCGACCGAAGCGGCGGAAGAATATGGCTGGGGTTTCGTAAATATCAATTTGCGTCCGTATTATGCCGAAGGTTCCAAAACGCTCGCGTACGAAGTCGCGGAACAGCTCGGCTGGCGCGCGCCGGATGCGGTGATTGCGCCCGTCGCTTCGGGCGCGTTGTACACCAAAATCAATCGCGGCTTTGAAGAACTGTATGCCGCGCAATTGATTGCGGGACCGCTGCCGAAAATGATTGGGGCGCAAGCGGCGGGCTGCGCGCCCATCGCGCACGCGTTCGCCCAACGCACGCGCGAAATTACGCCGGTCCAAGCGCGTTCGATTGCCAAATCGCTCGCGATTGGCAATCCCGCCGATGGCTCGTACGCTATTGATGTCGCGCGCAAATCGGAAGGCGGAATTTTTTCCGTCCCTGAGCGCGCTGTGGCGGAAGGCATGGCGCTGCTCGCGCGCACCGAAGGCATTTTCGGCGAAACGGCGGTCGGCGTCACGATTTCGGTTTTGAAAAAATTGGCGGACGCGCGCGCGTTCGACCCCGACGAAATCGTCGTCGCCTATCTCACCGGCAACGGTTTGAAAACGAGCCAAGCGCTCGAACCGCTCGCGCACCAACGCATTGATACGAAACCGAACTTGGAATTTTTCCAAGAACAATTTGAACCGAAAGTGTATGCAGTTGCGTAACAGTAGCAGGTAGTATGTAACAAGTAGTAAGTAGTAAGTAGTAAGGACAAACCTGCTACCTGCTACCTGCTACCTGCTACCTACTACCTGCTACCGTATCCCAAAACCATGTCAACCAAAATCAAAATTCCCACGCCGCTGCGTCGGCACACGAACGGACTCTCGACCATCGAAATTGCCGCGAACGAAAATGTGCGCGACACATTATGCACGCTCACCGCGCAGTATCCGACGATTGGCGAACGCTTGTTTGATTCGCGCGGTCAAGTGAAATCGCACATCAACATTTTTTTGAACAACGAGGACATTCGTTTTCTGAACGGCTTGGAGACGAATGTGCAGGATGGCGATACGGTGGCGCTGCTGCCCGCGTTAGCCGGCGGTTAGAAAAAAAGGACGACGAATTTACGTCGTCCTTTTTTTGCGTCGCACAAACGCCCTCATTTGTGGTATGATGATTGCCAAGCTAAATACATGCTTGCTGCCTTACGCTATACAATTGCGCGTGTAAATAATTCAAGGAGCTCAAGCAATGGAAAATCTGTGTCTGGTCGTATTGGTTATCCTCGTTGTCGTCGGTCTCGTCGTCTTTTTCATGCGACGGCGCGGCGCGGCTTCGGCGGCAAAACAAATCACTGACGGCGCGAGCAATGTCGCGTCCGGCGCAACGGGCGCGGTCCAAGACGCGGCTTCCAGCGCCGCCAACGCCGCATCGAATGTCGCTGCCAGCGCGACGGATGCGACGCAAGCTGCCGCATCCAGTACGCTGGGCGCGGCGCAAGGCGCGGCATCCGACGCGGGCGGCGCAATGGCGGGCGCGGTAGGCGCCGCCGCCAGCATGGCGGGACAGATGGATTTGGGGCAAATGACCGACATGCTCGGCGGCATTATGAATGGCAGCGCGCAGCTCGACGCCAATTCGCCGCTCGGCAAAATGATTACGCCTTTGGCGGACGGCATCACCGGCAAACTCGGCTTGCCCAAAGAAGTGGGCGCAATCGTCGTCGCGTTCGCTCTCGCAAAAATCGGCGAACTGATGAAAGCAAAATCGGGCGGCCAGGGCAGCGCGCCAATGCCGGGCGGTCTGAATGCAGATCAAGTTTTGGGCAAACTCAATTCGGGCGACGGCATTGACGCCGGTTCTTTGCAATCTATGGGCTTGACCGGCGAATTGGCAAAAAAGACCGGTTTGTCCGAAACGCAAGCGTCGCAAGGTTTAGAAATGGCGATGGGCGCGTTGGGCGCGGGCATGTCGGGACAAAAATCGTTCCAAGGCATGGAGCTGCCGGACATGAGTCTGCTGACCAATTTGATGAAATAAGCGAACCGTTCAGAAATATCGATGGGCGTTCTAGCGGTAGAACGCCCATTATCATTTTCGTAACAGTCACGCAAGGCGCGCCATTCGTGTTGTACGCTTGACGCGCACGGTACGCACAGGAGGAAACCGATGAAGCGAAAATTTTATATCGTTACGCTGACCGCGCTTGCGCTATTTTTGAGCGCAGCCATTTTATGGAGCGCGCCAAACGTATTGGCGCAGCCGCCCGCGCAGCAAGCTACGCCGACGCTCAGCATGGTTCCCGACAATCGCACGGACGAAGCGGGCCCGTATTGTGTAGCCAAAGGCGGTACGGTGACGGAGCGTTTTCCGACGTACAATACCAACGCGTCGCAAGCGCAGTGGCTGCGCCTCGCGGGGTCGCGTTATTTCTGCACCTTTCTTGCGCCCGCCGACGCCAGCGGTTTCCAATCGCAAATTTCAATTGACCTGGATACGTTGTACGCGGACCAACCGACGCTCGCCGTTCTGGCGTATCTCGAACCGGTCGCGCTGCCGCCATTCACCGGCGCAAATCCCGCGACAATGTATTGTCAAAAATTGGGCGGCTCGGACATTTGGGGCGGACAAGATAACGCGGCGGGCGGCGGTTGGGTGACGCAAGCGCCGGACAGCAAAACCAATTTTCAAATCGTCAGTATGTGCATGTTCCCCGACGGTTCGATGATTGATGCGTGGGGCTTGACGTACAAAGCGAACGACGTAGTGCGCGGCGTAGATTTGAGCAAAGTCGTGCGCTATCAACCGACGCAATTGCCGAATGTATTCACAGGCGGCGCGAGCGCGAATCAAGCGGCAGAGAGCGACGTGGATAAAAGTCTAACCTTCAAAGATAATGGCGCGCCCGTGACGCTCAAACCCGGCGACGTTCTGAGTATCACCTTGGACAGCAATCCGACGACGGGTTATACGTGGAAGGTGAGCCAAAACGACGACAAGGTGTTACTGCCATTGGGCGAACCGCAATTTTCGCTCGGCGGCAAAGCGCCAATGCCCGGCGCGGGCGGAACGGAAACGTTTCAATTCAAAGCGCTGGACAAGGGCAAAACGACCCTGACGCTCCTCTATACGCGGCCATGGGAAACAAACGTAACGCCGATGCCCAATGAAACCTTTAGCGTGACGGTGACGGTGGAATAA
>JAJVIA010000048.1 GCA_022072245.1 Anaerolineae bacterium | reverse complement strand
CGCCGTCAACGCGCCATACCGCCCGCGCTCAGGCGTTATGTTTGCGCGGCAAAAGTTTGGCGAGGAAATTGTCGGGCGTGGGCTGGTAACTGGTGATGGTGATTTGCGGAATCACTTCGCGCGCGGCTGCCCAATACAAAATCAATGAACCGTGCGCGGGAAACGTTTTCATGCTCACCGTCGCAAAATTGTGACGTTCGCCGCCGCTGCGTAAAATCGCATGTTCTTGGCCCTTGACGGTTAAATGATGAATCATCGTCGCCGCTTGCGGGTCAAACTGCACCGTGATTTTTACATTGGGCGCGGGTTGGCGGCCCCGATTTTCTACGACGACGCCGCCGACCAAAATAACGTCCGGCACTTCGTACGGCAATAACTGCGTATGCGTGAGGACAGGAACATTGACGCGCGTCTGCCAATAGTAATAACCGCCTGCGGCGACAGCCAGCGCGACAACCAAGAGGATGAGCCAGAGCCACATGGTGAAATGATTGTAGCACAGCCCATCACGCGAGGCAATGGGCGCGCCGTCTCGATTTTTTTAGCAGGGTTCGCCGACGAGGTCGTATTCGCTCGCCTGCGTAATTTTTACCTCGACCATTCTGCCGATGGGCAGTTCGCTTTGCACAATCACCACGCCGTCCACTTCGGGCGCGTCCCGATAACTGCGGCCGATGCTGACGCAGTTGCCGCAATCCAATTCAGGGTCGCGCCGCGCGGCGCCGGCATTTTGCGAATCCGAAACGATTTCGCCCACGCCTTCAATCAACACCCGCAACGTTGCGCCGACGAGCGCGCGATTTTTTCGCAGCGAAATTTTTTGCTGCAACGCCATCGCTTCGTGCCGGCGGCGCGCGCTCACTTTGCGCGAAACTTGATGCGGCATGTCGCCCGCGGGCGTGCCTTCTTCGCGCGAAAATTCAAAGATGCCGACGCGGTCAAATTCTTCCGTTTCGATAAATTCCAACAGCGCGTCAAATTCTTCTTCGGTCTCGCCGGGGAAACCGACAATAAAGGTGGTGCGTAACGCCAAATCGGGCATGGCGGCGCGCAAATCATTCAACATGCGGCGCGTCGGCGCGACGTTCGGCCGTTTCATGCGCTGCAAAACTTGCGGATGCGCGTGCTGCAGCGGCACGTCCAAATAGTGTACGATTTGCGGATAGCGCGCCATCGTTTCGATTAAACGCGGCGTAATGTGTCCCGGATACGCATACATCAAACGCAGCCATTGCAAACCTTCCACTTCGCGGCACAGGCGCTCCATCAAGGTCGCCAACACATCGCGCTGCTGCCAATCCCAACCGTAGGCGGTGGTGTCTTGGGCGACAAGCACAATTTCGCGCGCGCCGAGCGCGACCAATTCGCGCGCTTCGGCGAGCGCGGCGTCCATCGGTTTGCTGCGATGCCCGCCCTTGATGGTGGGGATGATACAAAACGTGCAGGGGCGGTCGCAGCCGTCCGCGATTTTCAAGTACGCGCTGGGACCCTGCGCGTGACGCGGCAAATAATCCGTCACGGACCGCGCCATCAATTGTTCGCGCGGTAAATTCAAGTACGCGTCGTCGAGCCAATTCGAGCCGTCGCGTTCGGGCGCGGGCTGCTTGAGTTGTTCGCGCAGATATTGAATCAAGCGCGGCATGGCGAGCCATTTGCCCGCGTCAATCACGCCGTCCACGCCGGGCGCTTCTTGCTGCACGAGCGCGCCATAGCGTGAAATCAAACAACCCGCCGCAATCAACAATTGGTCGTCGTGTTTTTGTTGGCCCAACGCGCGCAGCGTTTCGAGCGATTCGTGGCGTGACGCCTGCAAAAAACCGCACGTATTGACAATCACAACATCCGCGTCTTCGGGCGCATCCGCCGCTTGAAAACCCGCGCGTTCCAGCGTCGCGCCGATACCGTCCGAGTCGGCGGTATTTTTGGCGCAGCCCAACGTTTGAATGAAAAAACGATTCGACATGTAAATTACACTTTTCTTTGTATAACAGAATCAAGGCGTAGGCGTCGTTGTGATTGTGACCGTAGGCGTTAGCGTCGGCGTTGCGGTGAATGTGCGCGTGAGGCGCGGCGTGACGCTCGGCGAAATGGTTAGGGCGCGCGTCGCCGTCAGCGTTTGAGTCGTGGTGGGTGTGCGCG
Source organism: Anaerolineae bacterium (assembly GCA_022072245.1). Taxonomy (GTDB): domain Bacteria; phylum Chloroflexota; class Anaerolineae; order UBA4142; family SHND01; genus SHND01. Next base: position 7,863 of record JAJVIA010000048.1, on the reverse strand, counting down.
TGAGCGTCCAAGTCGCGCTCGGCGTCAGCGTAAAGGTTGCGGTGGCTGTGGGCGTAACCGTCGCGGTGGGCGTGCGCGAAACTGTCGCCGTCGCGGTCGCGGTAATCGCGTTCGGAAATGGCGTGGGCGGAACGGCGGCGGGCGTACCTTTTGGATTCATCACCCACGCGCGAACGAGCGTGCTGCGTTCTTGTTGGTCGCGCGGCAAGATGCGTCTGCCATTCAACGCGACGCGGCCCTGTTCGATATTTTTGATTTGCATAAAGAGCTGCGCGTGCGCGGTCCAGGTGCGCGTTTCATTTTGCAAGGGACCGTTAAAAACTTCTTGGCCGTCCGCCACAATCCACGCTTCCATCGCGCCTTCGGCTTGGACGGCGAGCGTCATTAACGCGTTCGCGGGAATTTCGAGCGTCGGCGAAAGCGGCGCGTTGGGCGTAACGCTCGCGCCGCTTGAGGTTGGCGTTTGCTGCGCGCCGGTAAAGGTGACGGGCGTGAACGCTTCGACTGTTTGCGCGAGCGTTGGAATCGCCGTGCGCGTGCTGCCGGGCCGCGCGGTCGGTTCTGGCGACGGCGACGGGCGCGGCGTTTCGACCGCGCCAAGCAAACCGCGAATTTGTCCAAATTGATCCATGCCGACCGAAACGAGTCCGAACAATGCCACCGCGAGCGCGAGGATGGCAATGGCTTCGGGGATGCGCGAGGCGCCGATTTTTTGCGCGAGCGTTGGCGGCTCTTGCGGCAAATTGAGCGGCGGCGTCGGTTCGGGTACGACTCCTTCGGGGTCGGGCGCGACGATAAATGTCGTTTCGGGTTCACGCGGCGGCGGTTCGCTGACCGGTTTATTGGGTTGCGACAACGCGGGCGTTTCAAACGCGGGAAAGACAAACGTTTCCGGCGGCGTTGTCGGCGGCGGCGCGGCGGGCGGCAGCGGTTCATTGTCGGACGCGATGGGCGCGGCGGGCGCGGGCGGCGCTTTGGCGCCCGATGCAATATCGTATTCTTCCAACACCGCGTCCGCGTCCAAATTCAAATACAACGCGTAATTGCGTAACAGTCCGCGCAAAAAGGGGCGCGGCGGCAGCGCGCTGAAATCGTCCGCTTCGAGCGCTTCGAGGACGCTTTGACGGATGCGCGTTTCGAGCGCGGCTTGATTGAGCGTGATTTTGCGCGCGGTGCGCGCGTGATGCAAGGTATCTCCGAGAGACATCGCAAAGAGTGTATTCTGAAATGGGTACAAGTCAATTCACGCGCCCATCTGTTTTTTGCGCGTCGCGGGAAAATCACAGATTGAAAAGGTTTCGGGCGAGAGGATTTGGCAATAGAATTCGCAATAACGCGGCGAATAGAATTCGCAGCAACGAGGACACGAAACGTCCCTGCGGACGTTGTGCGGCGAATAGAATTCGCAACAACGAGGACACGAAACGTCCCTGCGGACGTTGTGCTGATTCAGTCTGCGTAGGCAGACTTGCGCCGTTGTTGGCGCGATTTCTAATCGCTTCTTTCCGTCCGCCCAAAAACTTTACGCACACCCGTCGCCATAGTTCCTGTTGACAGTCCGTCAAGCCAAGTGTACACTCTGACGGAACTTTATTCCATCGGCAAAGTGAGCGAATTGCAGTTATGAATGATACGTTTGCGCGCTTGTATGAAAATCGGCGCGCCAATTTGCGTTTGCGCTGGATCGGTTTGGCGTTGGTCTGCGTGGCGTTGGCGCTTGCCAGCTGGTTCGTAGCATACGATTATGTTTCCATCATCCAGATTGCCGCGTTGTTTGCCATCGAACTGGGCGTCGTATGGTTTTTTCTGAATCGTCTGCGCGAACCATCCGATGAGGCGCGTGCGCTGCTGCTGCTGCGGATTCTGACGCAGTTGCAGGTGATTGTGGAATTACTGCTGCTGACATGGGCGGTTTATTACACGGGCGGCATTACGAGTCCGTTGATTCCGCTATTCTTTATTTATCTTTTTGGCGACGGCCTCACTTCTTCGACGTCCACTCTCATTTTTCACGCCGTCCTTGCGACTGTCTTGGTAATCGTCATGACGGTCGCAACGTATTACGGTTATCTGCCGCGCTATAACGCCTTTCATTTTGCCGAGACGGAATTTTGGCGCAATCAACAATATGTGGATGGCGCGCTGATTGTGTTTAGCGCGTTGATGGCATTGACGACGATTGTGGCAATCACGTTTAGCCGCCGCACGTTGGAACGCGAACGCAAATTGAGCGAATCCGCCGGCGAGTTGTCTACGCGCGTGGAGCAGGTCAACACGCTGCGCGACATTGGGCAGCGCCTCGCGTCGTCGTTGGATTTGAACGCGGTCTTGGATGCCGTGTGCGCCAGCGCGCTGCGGATTGTCGGCGCGACGGACGCGCATATCTTTATGTACGACGCCGAGACGCAGCAATTTTCAAATGGCGTGGGCGTATGGTCGGATGGACATCGCGGCGCGGTGTTGAGCAAGCCGCGCACGGAAGGTTTATCCACCCAAGTGGCGCGCGCGGCAAGCCCCATTCTAATCAACGACGCCGAAAATCATCCGCTGTTTCAATCGCTCCAAGCGCGCGCCTGGTCGCTCAAGGCAATTGGCGGTTTTCCCATCATCAAATCCAAGCGCGTCATTGCGGTAATGAATGTGGCGTTTCTCGAACCGCATGAATTTACCGAGCAAGAGCAGCAAGCGCTGTTGTTGTTGGCTGACCAGGCGGCAATTGCGCTGGACAATGCGGCTTTGTATCTCCAAGTGCAGCGCAAAATTCAAGAACTCTCGGCGCTCAATGCCGTGACGCAATCGGCGGCGCAATTGACCGACCTCTCGACTTTGCTCAACGACGCGCTCGACGCCATCTTGACGGCGATTCCGGCGGATGCGATTGCGATTGCGACGCACAACGAAAGCAAGGGCTTTTTGGAGTTGGCGGCTTGGCGCGGTTTATCTTCGATGGCGGTGCATGAATTCAAAACGCATCCGCTGCCCATCGGCGAAGGTTTCGCCGGTCAGGCGGTGCGTTCGGGACAGCCGCTCGCGGTGTATGAAATGCCGTCCGACCCGCGGCATTATCGCAAAAATAATGTGGAACAATACACATCGTCTTTTACCGTCCCCTTGCGCGCGTATGATAGCGTGATTGGCGTGCTGCAATTTTTGTGGGAGCAGCCGCATCAAGTGACGCAAAACGAAATCAGTTTGAGTGGCGCCATCGCGCCGCAGTTGGCGATTGCGATGCACAACTCGAAACTGTTTTATGAAACCAAACGCCGCGCCGAAGAATTGGCGACCTTGCGCTCGATTGGTTTGGCGACGACCTCGACGTTGAATTTGCGCGAGCAGCTGCGCTTGCTCTATGAAAATGTAAATCAACTTTTGCGCGTCGACACTTTTTTTGTCGGTTTGTACGATGAGACGCGCGACGAGCTGCGCGTCGAGTATGTGGTCGAAGAAGGATGGTTCTTGCGTCCGGTGCAGGTGCCGTTGGCGCAAGCGGGTTTATCCACATGGGTTATTCGCAATCAAAAATCGTTGTTGATTGGCGATTTGCAAACCAGTCAAAATTTGCCGCAGCAGCCGCAGCACATTACGCGGCCGGCGCGCAGTTGGCTCGGCGTGCCGTTGATGCTCAAAGACCGCATCATCGGTCTCATCTCGGCGCAAAGTTTTCAGCCCAATACCTTTAGCGCGGAGGACGAACGTTTTTTGATTTCGGTGGGTCAACATGTCGCGCTGGCGTTGGACAATGCGCGCTTGTTTGGCGAATCGGAACGGCGCACGCGCGAATTGACGCTGTTGAATGAAATCAGCCGCACCATCAGCGCGTCGTTGGATTTTGATGTGGTGGTGGACCGCGCCGCTCATGCTCTATCGGACCAATTGGGTTATCGGTACGTTTCGATTTATGCCTTTGAAGGCGAGCAGCTGTATTGTCGCGCCAGCATCGGCGGCCAAGAAGTGGGGACGACATGGGACACGGCGCGCGGCATCATCGGGCGCGTGGCGCGCAACGGACGCCCCGCGTTTGTCACCAACGTCGCCGCCGATGCGGATTATGTGGTCGGCCATGAGGATGTCGTCGCTAAACTCTGCGTGCCGATTATGCGCGAAGGGCGCGTGTTGGGCGTGGTCAATGTCGAAGAGGCGCGCGTCGGCGCGCTCAAACAAGACGACCTCGCGCTCTTGACGCTGCTCGGCGAACAACTCGCGATTGCGGCGACGAACGCGACTTTGTATCGGGAAGCGTTGAGTCGTGAACGCTTTGCGACGCGGCTCGGTCAATTGGGCATGACGGTAACGACGACGCTGGAACTGGTGCCTTTGATTGAAATTTTGTGCCGCGAATCTCTGTCATTATTCGCGGTGGATACGGCGGCGATTTATATTCGCGAGGAACGGCGCGAACTGAACAATAGTCAGAGCGTCGAGTTGGCGCCGCTAGACAATAGCATCGTCGCCGCGCCGTCCGCTGCGCGCGCCGATTTGGTCTGTCGCGCGGCGGCGGGGTACGGGCGCACCGCGCTGTTGGGCAATGCGGCGGATGTGGAACAGTTGGGCAATTTATTGGCGCGCACGGCGCGGTTGGCGCGCGGTTTTGTGCTGCACGATGTGCGCGTGTCGGGACAACTTTCGTCGGAACTGCGAACGGCGCTGGACGCGGAAGCTTGTTTGGTCGTGCCGATTGTCAAAGAGCGCGATGTGATTGGCGTGCTGTTGCTCTCGGACCGTCAAGACGCGCAGCGTTTCGCCGAACCGGATTTGGCGCGCGCGGCGATTGTGGCGTCGCAAGCGGGCTTGGTTATTTCCAACGCGCGCCTGTATGCCGAAGCCCAACGCCGCGCCAAAGAACAAAGCAGTTTGTACGAGATTGGGCTTGCGGTCAGCTCGACGCTCGATTTGCAAGAGCAGTTGCGGATTACTTATGAACAGATTGCCAAGCATTACACCTTGACGGGTTTTGATGTGGCGTTGGTCGAGGACGCGGACACGCTGCATTTCGTGATGTTTATGGATCAGGGCAAACCGCTGGAACCGTTCGTGCGGACGATGGCAGAGGCGGGGCTGGCGGGCTGGATTGTAAAAAATCGGCGCCCGTTGGTGATTGACGATTTACAGCGGCAGTGGGACAGTTTGCCGACGCTGCCGGGCGAACATGGCATACCGCAAGAAACGGCTTCGTATATCGGCATCCCGCTGCTGATTAAATCCGAAGCGATTGGCGTCATGGCGTTGCAGCGCACGCCGGTCGAACCTTTTACGCCCGAAGAACAACGCTTTTTGTTTGCGTTGGCGCAGCAGGTCGCGTTTGCGGTGGACAATGCGCGCTTGCATCAACAGGTTCAGCGCACCGCGAGTCAGCAATCGCTTTTGTATCACGCGAGTCGGCGCATCGCGGGCGCGTTAAATTTGGATGCGCTACTGCAAGGCATCGTAGATGCGCTCAGTCAAGATTTTGGATTCCGCGCCGTGATGGCGTTTTTGCTCGATACGAATTTGAATCAATTGATTCCGGCGGCGGGGTCGGCGGATGTAACCAAATTTATTTCGCCGGCGTATCGCTTGAACGTCGGCAAAGGTTTGATTGGTTCGGCGGCGCAAACCGGTCAAACGCAATTGACGGATGAAACGCTCGAGGCGAATCGTTTTTATGTTTCACCGGATTGGGAGCCGCACGCCAGCGTCGCCGTGCCGATAAAATCGGGCGAACGCGTGATTGGCGTCTTGAATGTAGAAAGCCCGGAACGCGGCGCTTTTGCGCCGGACGACGTGCGGATGTTCGAGGCGATTACGGATCAGTTGGCGGTGGCGATTGAAAACGCGAAACTGTTTGCCAGCGCGCAGGAACGTCTGGCGCGCATCAACGCGCTGCAAATAATCGAGGTCTCGATTCTCTCGATTATGAATTTGAACGAACGACTCGATTTGATTTTGGAACATGCGTTGACGCAAATGCGCGCGGATGTGGGCGTCATTTTCATGCGCGATTTGCAAGCGCGCGATTTGTATGGCGTGCGCCAGCGCGGGACGTGGGATTTGGGCGCGTTCCGCGAATTGCGTATCAAAGTGGGCGAAGGCGCGGTGGGATGGGTCTTTGCGAATGGCGAACCGTTATATATTCCCGACGTGCAGAACGATGAACGGTGGAGCGATGTGCCGTCGTCGCAAAACGAGGGCTTGGTTTCATTTTTGGGCGCGCCGCTCAAAGTAGAAGAACGTCCGATTGGGGTGTTGATGGTGGCGACGCGACAGCCGCGTTTGTTTTCGGATGAAGAAATCAATTTCTTTTATACGCTGGCGAGTCACGCGGCGGTCGTGATTGAAAACTCGCGTTTGTACGACCAAACGCGCACGCAGCTCGACCAACTACGCGCGACTCAAGACCGCTTGATTGAATCGGAACGCCGCGCGGCGGTCGGCGAACTGGTCGCCGGTCTGGCGCACGAAGTTAACAATCCTTTGACCGCCATCATGGGCCATTCGCAGCTGCTGCAAGAGGCGATGGAGGATGTGGGCGCGAATGAAGGGTGGCGCTCTGAATTGGATACGATTAGCGTTGCGGCGCAGCGCATCGCGCGCATCGTCCAAGAATTTATTCGCTTGTCGCACGTCGAAGGCGGTCACGCCGACAAGATGGATTTGAACGAGGCGCTGCGCGGCGCGCTGCGAAAATTTGAATTGCGGCGCGAGGCGCAAGACGTGGCGATTTTGGAAACGCTGCCGCCCGAGCCGGTGGTGGTCGTGGCGAATCCGCAATTGGTGGATCAGGTCTTGAACGAGATTCTAGCCAATGCGGTTGAAGCCATGCCGCATGGCGGACGCATTGACGTCAGCGTCGGTCAAAAGGACGAGACGATGGCGTACTGCGCGATTCGAGATAGCGGCTATGGCATTCCCGCGACGGATTTAAAGCGCGTGTTCGAACCGGGGTATACGACCAAAATCGAGGGCGGCGTTGTGCGCGGCATCGGTTTGGGTTTGTACACGGCAGAGCGCATTGTCAAAAGTCACGGCGGTTTGATTTGGTTAGAAAGTGAAGAAGGCAAATTTACGCAAGTGACATTCACGTTGCCGCGTCAAATGCCGGGAGAGCGCGCCGATGCCAACTGAACGCGTATTGATTGTGGACGACGACCCCTCCATCTTGAAACTGTGTCTGCGGATTCTTGAACCTGAGGGGTATCGCGTGGCGACGGTTACGCGCGGCGAGGACGCGCTGCTGCGGCTCGAGACCGAACCGTTTGATGTGCTGCTCACCGACATTCGTTTGCCGGGCTTGGACGGTTTGGAGGTCGCGGGACGGTTGCGCGCGCGCGATGTGGAAATGGTGATTATCACCATGACCGGTTATAGCAATATGGAGATGGCGATTCAGGCGCTGCGGTTGGGCGTGGACGATTTTATTATCAAACCCTTTTCGCCCGATGCGCTGCGCGTGCATATTACGCGCGCTTTGGACAAGGAAAAATTGCGGCGCGACAATGTGCGTTTGCGGACGCTCGTGCCGCTTTTGCGAACCGCCCAAGTTTTTTCAGCCACGCGTTCGCATGAGGAGATTTATCGCGAATTGTTTGCCGCGCTCGACGCGCAATTGAATATCGGAAATGGCGCCGTGTTACGTCTGGACAATGCGACCGGCATGTTGGAATTGGCGGCGGGACAGGGCGCGCTCGCCCGCGCGCTCGACGGCTATTCGGAATTGGCGGTGAAACTGCCGCAGCGCGAAAATTTATTGTCGGATGAGGTGCAGCACTGGAATCAAAATGCCGCGCCGCGTTTGCCGTGCGAACGGTGCGGCGAATGGCTCGCCAGCGTTGCGCTCAAATCGCGCGGGCGCGTGGTCGGCTTGTTGATTGTGGAGACGCCGGAACT
>JAJVIA010000075.1 GCA_022072245.1 Anaerolineae bacterium | reverse complement strand
GCGTTCAATTACCTAATCACCCAATCACCCAACCACCAAATCTCTCCATCACCCAATCACCTCACTCCCAAACAACAAGACGCCGTGCGAATCGCCTTGACCGAAAAAGTTTCCATCCTCACCGGCGGACCGGGGACGGGCAAAACGACGACGGTGCGCGCGATTATTCAGCTCTTGAAGGCGAAACACAAAACCTTCAAACTCGCCGCACCGACGGGACGCGCCGCGAAACGTTTGAGCGAAGCGACGGGCGAACCGGCGCAAACGCTGCATCGCTTGTTGGAATTTAAACCGTTCGAGCATAAAAAATTTTTGCGCGACCGCGACAATCCGCTCGACGCGGACTTGATTATTGTTGATGAAACTTCGATGATTGATCTGCTCTTGATGAACGCGCTCTTGAAAGCGATTGATTTAACTTCGCACGTTCTCTTTGTCGGCGACCCCGACCAACTGCCGAGCGTGGGCGCGGGAAATGTGTTAAAAGATATGCTCGCGTCGAACGTGCTTCCCGTCGTCGCGCTCGACGTGATTTTTCGCCAAGATGAAACGTCGCTCATCGTCACGAACGCGCATCGCATCAACAAGGGCGAGATGCCTCTGTTCCGCGACGACGCGCGCGATTTCTTTATATTCCAAGCCGACGACGCGGAAAAGGCGGCGGCGCGCGTGGTGGAACTCGTGACGACGCGCATCCCGCAGCGTTTTCGCATGAACGGCGTGAGCGATGTCCAAGTGCTTTCGCCGATGCATCGCGGCCAAGCGGGCGTGGGCGAATTGAACGCGCAATTGCAAACCGCGCTGAATCCGCCCGCGCAAGGCAAGCGCGAAACGCGGCACGGTTCGCGCGTCTTTCGCGTCGGCGACAAAGTTTTGCAAACGCGCAACAATTACGATAAACAAATTTTCAACGGCGACTTGGGGCGCATCGTCGAAATTGATTTTGAAGAGCAAACGGTGGACATTGACTTTGACGGCGCGCGCGTGGTGTACGAATTTAGTGAATTGGATGAACTCGTTCACGCGTTCGCCATGAGCGTCCACAAATCGCAAGGGAGCGAATACCGCGCGGTGGTGCTGCCGATTCTGACGCAGCATTACTTGTTGCTTCAGCGCAACTTGCTTTACACCGCCGTCACGCGCGCGAAACAATTGGTCGTGATTGTGGGCAATAAAAAAGCGATTGCGATGGCGGTGCGGAATAATAAAATCGCGCAGCGGAATACGCGGTTGGCGGAACGACTGCGGACGAATGACGGACGTGGAACGACCGAAGCGCCGCCGAAACGCCGCGCAGAATATCGAATCGAGTGAGATGGATAGACCAAGACCCCAAGTGTTTTTATTCGCAGGCGCGGTGATTAAAGCAGCCGCGTCGCAAACACTTGGGGTCTGATTAAAATATCCGCGTCGCAAACACTTGGTCTTTATTCGCCAAGCGCTGCCAATAGCTGCGTCAGCGCTGCGGCGGACGGCGCGCGCAAGCAAAACGTCGCGCTGGCGCTCAACGGCGTTTCTTCGGGATTCACTTCAATAACCACCGCGCCGTGCTGCAAGGCGACGAACGGTAGCGACGCGGCGGGTTCGACGACGCCGGAGGTGCCGATGGAAAAAAATACGTCGCAGCTTTCCGCCGCGCGAAAAGATTCGTCGAGCGCGCGGCGCGGCAGCGCTTCGCCGAACCACACGACATCGGGCCGCATGTACGAACCGCAGCGCGGACAGCGCGGCGGAATTTCATCCGTCGGCAACCAATTTGCCGCGCGCGTATCTTCACGAAAACATTTGGCGTGAAAAATGTTGCCGTGCAGTTCGATAATGTTTTTGCTCCCCGCGCGCGCGTGCAAGCCGTCAATGTTTTGCGTGATGAGCGTAAATTTGGCGACACGTTCCGATGAACGGCATCGGTTTTCCAATTCCGCCAGCGCGTAATGCCCCGCGTTCGGCTCGGCGCGCCCAACCAATTCGCGGCGATGGGCGTACCATTCCCACACCATTTTGGGATTGCGCGCGAACGCTTCGCGCGTCGCCAATTCTTGCGGATTGAATTGCGCCCATAATCCAGTTTGCGCGTCGCGGAAGGTCGGCACGCCGCTTTCCGCCGAAACGCCCGCGCCGGTCAAGACTGCGAGGTGTCGGGCTTGGCGCACTGCGTCAATGAGCGTTGTAGGTATTTCGATTTGCATAGGATTTCCGTCCGGTGGGCGAGCCGCAGGGGTTGCGCGGCTGCGTCATGGTGTTGTAATCCGATTGGTTGCTTCATTCCGCCAAAAGCGTGATATATTTTACGGAACGCTGGTTCAAAAAAAAGATTCAATTTGCAACTTTTGATCTGCAATTTGCAATCTACGCTTGGATTATATGCCCGAATCTATTCTGATTGACACCGACCCCGGCATTGACGACGCGATGGCGATTTTGTTTGCGCTCAAGGCGCCGGAACTCGAAGTATATGCGCTGACCACCGTGTACGGCAATCATTTTGTCGAAATCACCACGCGCAATGCGCTGCGCTTGTTGGAACTCGCCAGCCGCGATGAGATTCCCGTCGCGCGCGGCGCCAGCGCGCCCTTGGTGCGCGAATATACGTCGCCGCCGACGTTTGTGCATGGCAGCGACGGTTTGGGCGACGCGGGTTTGACGGACGAGCCGGATGACGAACCCGCGCACGCGCGCGCCGCGCAATTTATCGTCGAAGCCGTCATGTCGCATCCCGGCGAAATCACGCTCGTTCCGCTGGGACCGCTGACCAATATCGCCATGGCGTTGAAATTGGAACCGCGCCTTGTCAAAGCGACAAAACGCGTCGTCTTGATGGGCGGCGCCGCGTTTGCGCCCGGCAATGTGTCGCCCGTCGCCGAAGCGAATATCTATAATGACCCCGAAGCGGCGGCGGTGGTTTTCGGCGCGGGGTGGGACGTGACGATGGTCGGCTTGGATGTGACCACGCGCATTGACATGTCGCGCGCGTATATTGACGCGCTCGCGGCGACGCGCGCGCCGTATGCGGAATTGGTCGCGCGCATGGCGCCGCACTATCAAACTTTTCACGCGCGCGCGTATCAAAATGACGGCGCGCTGCACACGCACGACCCCGCCGTGATCGCGTACCTGATTCAGCCCGCGTTGTTTCAAACCGCGTCGTATCGCGTGCGCGTAGATACGTCCGGCGTTTGCACGGGAAAAATTGTGGTGGACCGCGAAGGCAAATGGTACGACGGCGTCGCCACCAACATTTGCGTCGGCGTGGATGAAGCGGGCGTTTTGGAATTGTTCCGCGAACGCATCACGCGCCCCTGAAATAAATTTCGCTTTGATTCCAAACCAAACCCCCAAGGATTGTGGACACATTCGCGTCTCGATGAAACCTCTCGCGTTATTGACGAATGACGACGGTTATACTTCGCCCGGTTTGCGCGCGCTGCGCCGCGAGTTGGCTGACGATTTTGAACTCGTAACGGTGGCGCCCGCGCGCGGCAAAAGTTGGATTGGCAAAGCGCTCTCCAATCCCGGCGGATTGACAATCGAAACCCAACGCGTGGACGATGCGGAAATTTTTGTCGTCCAAGACGGCGCGCCGGCGGATTGCGCCAATCTGGGCATGTATCATCTTTGCCCGCGCAAACCCGACCTTGTTATTGCGGGCATCAATCTCGGCGCCAATTACACCACGTCGTTGACGCTCGCAAGCGGCACGGTGGGCGCGGCGTTAGAGGCGGCGGTGAATAATGTGATGGGCATCGCCGCCAGTTTAGAGCTGGATGCGGAAATGGAACGGCGGCTGCATGAAACGTGGGACGATTCGCAGGTCGCGTTGTTTCAACCGGCGGCGCGCGCGGTCAAGTTATTTTTGCGCGAATGGCGTACGCATGTGAAATCGCCGCGCGCGAAATTAATCAATCTGATTGTGCCGCAGCATTTGCCCGAACCGCCGCGCTTTATGGAATGTGCGCCGCTGCCGTACGCATACGGTTCGGTCTTTGTAAAACGCGGCGATGCGTACTATAATCGCGGGCGCGGCTTTATCCAGGCGAATGACGCCGTGCCGCGCGCGAGCGATGTGGGAACCGTAGCGCAGGGCGTCGTCGCGTTCACCTGTTATGCCGGAAATCTTGAAAGGGTGATTCCTTAGCGTCAAAAAATTTCCGAGAGATTTTTTGACGCCGACCTCCAATCCTCATGTCCAGTCGTGAACCGTTCGATACATTATTTGGCAAACAAAAAGTTGTAATCGGCATGGCGCATCTCCGCGCGCTCCCCGGCGCGCCGCGCTATGGCGGAAAAATGAGCGAGGTGATTGATGCGGCGTTGGCGGACGCGCTGACGCTGGAGCAGGGCGGCGTGGACGGCATCATGATTGAAAATTTTTTTGACGCGCCGTTTTTCAAAGACCGCGTGCCGCCCGAAACGGTGGCGAGTATGGCGCGCGTCGTCGCCGCGCTGCGGCAAAAAACCAAGCTGCCGTTGGGCGTAAATGTTTTGCGTAACGACGGCTATAGCGCGTTGGCGATTGCGGCGGCGTGCGACGCGCAATTTGTCCGCATCAATATCGTTTCGTGGGCGATGCTGACCGATCAAGGAATTATCGAAGGGCGCGCGGCGGAACTGGCGCGCTATCGCAAGATGCTCGGCGCGAACGTTTTGATTTTTACCGATTGCTTGACCAAACATGCCGAACCGCTCGCGCCGATGGAGATGCAATGGACGGCGCTCGACACGTGGGAACGCGGCGGCGCGGACGCGTTGGTCATTAGCGGCAAGGCGACGGGTTTTGCGACGGACGTGAGCGATGTGCTGGCGGCGCGGCGCGGCGCGCCCGACGCGCCGCTTTTGATTGGCAGCGGCGCAGCGGTCGAAAATGTCGCGGATTATTTGCCGCACGTGGACGGCGTGCTGGTCGGCACATCCTTGAAGGAGAACGGCCGCGTAGAAAATCCCGTCGCGCTGGAACGCGTCCAAGCCATCGTTCAGCGCGTCCGCGCGTTTGCCGCGCCTTGAACGACAGATTTGGAAAAACGGATGGTCTGCGCGCAGACCATCCGTTTTTTTTTGCGCGCGAAACGCTCACGCTGCGGAACGATTCAAAAAGGTTTGGACGGTTTGAATGACGACGGCTTGTTTGGCGGGGTCGTGTAAATTGTCCGCGTTGTTTGACACAAGTAACAACGGAACGGCTTGGGCGCGGAGCGCATCCCGAAACATCTGAAAATATTTGGCGAGACCGCGTAAATAGGCGAGTGAAATCGGCTGCTGATACGCCCAAGTTTCGCTGCGCGCGCGCGCGGTCATGCGTTCAAAACAAAGTTCGGGCGTCGTCTCGACAAAAATGTATGCGTCCGGCGGCGTATAGGCAAAGGCGCGCTCGATAACGTCGCACAAGATTTTGTAAAAATCAAATTCGGCGGCGGTGACAATGCCTTCGCCGCGCATGTGTTCGCCGTACACGTAACGATTGGTCGCCGCGCCCGCGTCAATAAAATAATGCGCGTAATGGCTGTCGGCTGTTTGCGCGCGCCACACGCGCAAGTAATCGTAAAAATATCGGACGGCGTTGGTAAAAGCCCAGCGCGGCGGATTTTGAAAATTCCATTCGAGAAATGGATTTTGGTCAAAATCTTCCAGAACGGCGGCGCTGTCGGGAATGGTTTGCGCGAGCAGGCGCGTCAATGTGCTTTTGCCGGAAGCGATGTTGCCGACGATACAGACGTCGCGAAAATGATTGGGGTTTGTCATGCGTTGAAATCCCAAGCGGCGGTTATCCGTCGCGATAGCCGCTGCCGCAAGAACGCTTGAAAAAATTGCGCTTGCGATTGTAGCACAAGCGCGCGGCGGGCAAGCGCGCGGCGGTCATGCGCGCGTAAAAAAATCGCGCCCCCCCCTTGTTTTATCTTGCGGATTGGATATAATCGGCGCAACACGCACGGAAAATTTTCACCCATTGGCGTATGATTTGTCACGGCGGCGCGCGGAGTGGAATTCGCATTGCGCGTGAGCCGCGCCGCCGTTGTTTCTCCGTTTGCTATTGGCTGCCGCAATGACGCGGCGAGGAGCCCCAAATTGACCATGTGCGTCAAAACAAAAACCAAAGCTATTTGGATGCGGAACGACAGCGTTGTTCCGCGCACCGCGCGCTGCGCGCGCCTATCGAGGCGCGCGCAGCGCGCGGTTTTGTTTTGATTGGATTGGAAAGGAGGCGCGGCGCGAACGAACTTGATTGTCAACTTGATAAACCCGCTTTACAAGAGTTGCTCATTGCCGCGTTGCGGCGCACCTGCAGAGGAATGAAAATGGGCAGTGGTACGACAAATGTTAGATTTGTCATACATTCAAGGGAGGCAAACATATGAAAGTGAGTATGACCGTTAATGGCCAAGCGCTCGAAGCGGACGTCGAGCCGCGTTGGCTGCTCGTGCATGTGCTGCGCGACCAATTCGGTTTGACCGGCACAAACATCGGCTGCGATACGTCGCAATGCGGCGCGTGTACTGTCTTGATGAACGATAGGGCGGTCAAAGCGTGTACGGTGCTGGCGGTGCAGGCGGATGGCGCCGAAATTTTGACGATTGAGGGTTTAAAGCAGGATGGGCAGTATCACCCGGTCCAGCAAGCGTTTTGGGACGAACACGGTTTGCAGTGCGGTTTTTGCACGCCGGGGATGATTATGACGGCGATAGATTTGATCAAGCATGAAGCGCAGCCGAATTATGCGGCGATTCGTCACGGCATCGAGGGCAACCTGTGCCGCTGCACGGGTTACGAAAATATCGTGCGCGCCATTCGTCAAGCGGCGGACAAGATGTAGGCGTTGAGGATTGAGACGCGAGCGATGGCCGATAGAATTGTAACGCATCGCTCGGCGCTCAGCGCTCAGCGTTCCACCACGGAGAGAGACTTATGGGTGTATTAGGACAATCCATTAAACGGCGCGAGGACCCGCGCCTCATTACCGGCGAAGCCAAGTACATTGCCGACATTGAATTGCCGGGGATGTTACATGCGGCGGTGCTGCGGAGTCCCTTTGCGCACGCCAAAATTAAAAGCGTCAACGTCGCCCAAGCCAAACAAGCGCCCGGCGTGGTCGGGGTCTTTACCGGAGCAGATTTCGCAGAGATTCCCGCGCTGCCGTGCGCGTGGCAAGCGGGCGGCGTAAAGAATAATGTCAATACCCCGCGCATCCTTGAAATTGACGAGGTGCATCATACGGGCGCGGGCGTCGCCGTCGTCGTGGCGCACGACCGTTATGCCGCCGAAGACGCGCTGGCGTTGATTCAGGTTGATTATGAACCCTTGCCGGCGGTCGTGGACGCGGAAAAAGCCACGCAGCCGGGCGCGCCGCAATTGCACGAAAACGCGCCCAACAATATCGTTTTTGATTGGTCGTGCGGCGATCAAGCCGGGACCGACCAAGCGCTTCAAGCGTCCGAAGTCGTGGTCAAACAGCGTCTCATCAATCAGCGTTTGATTCCGACGCCGATGGAGGCGCGCGGCGCGATTGGACAATACAGCGCCGCGACCGACGATTACACGCTCTGGCTCACTTCCCAAGCGCCGCACGTGCATCGGCTCGTGATGGCGGCGTTTGTCTTGGGAATTCCCGAACACAAGATTCGCTGTATCGCGCCCCAAGTCGGCGGCGGCTTTGGCGCGAAAATTTTCATGTATCCCGAATATCCGCTCGTGCTGGTCTTGGCGAAACGCCTCGGGCGGCCCGTGAAATGGATCGAAACGCGCCGCGAAAATTATGTCGCCACGACGCACGGCCGCGACCACATTACCGATATCGAGGTGGGCGCGACGCGCGACGGCGTTATCACCGCGTTCAAAGTGCATACCTTTGCCAATCTCGGCGGCGTGCTTTCGACTGCCGCGCTCGGCATCCCGACCACGTTGTACGGACGGCTCTTGTCGGGTCCGTACAAGTTTCCGCACATTTATTGCAATGTGCAAGGCGTTTATACCAATACGGCGATGGTGGACGCGTATCGCGGCGCGGGACGTCCGGAGGCGACCTATGCGCTGGAACGCGCGATAGATCTCGTCGCGCGCGAATTGGATTTGGACCCCGCTGAAGTGCGCCGCAAAAACTTTATCCCGCCCGACGCGTTCCCCTACGCTCCCGCCGACGACCTCATGGCGGGTTTGGAATATGACAGCGGCAATTACGCGTTGGCGTTGGACAAGGCGCTCGAAATGGTAAATTATAAAGAGCTCCGCCAAGAACAAGCCCACGCGCGCCGCGAAGGACGTTATCTCGGCATCGGCTTTTCGTCGTATATCGAAGCGTGCGGTTTGGCGCCTTCGGCTTGGATTGGCGCGCAAGGTTGGGGCGCCGGTTTGTGGGAAAGCGCCAATGTGCGGATGCACCTCACCGGCAAAGTGGTCGTCACCACCGGCTCGCAATCGCACGGACAGGGTCACGAGACCACGCTCGCGCAATTGGTCGCCGATGAATTGGGCATCGCGCTGGATGATGTCGTGGTGCAGCACAGCGATACACAAGGCGCGCCGTTTGGCTATGGCACGTACGGCAGCCGCAGCACCGCCGTCGGCGCGGTCGCAGTGCATCGCAGCGTGCAGCGCATCAAGGAAAAAGCCAAGCGTCTCGCCGCCCACATGCTCGAAGCGAATCCCGAAGACTTGGTGTATCAGGACGGCAAAGTGTTTGTGCGCGGCGTACCCGCCAAAACCAAAACCATCCAAGAGCTCGCCGCCGCCGTGGCGCTGGGTTACAGTTTGCCGGAAGGGATGGAACCGTTCTTTGACGAAACGTCTTATTACGACCCGCCGAACAATACGTATCCCTTTGGCACGCATATCTGCGTGGTCGAAGTGGACGCCAAGACCGGTCAGACCAAAATTTTGCGTTACGTCGCCATTGACGATGTGGGCAATGTGATCAATCCGATGATTGTGGACGGTCAAATTCACGGCGGCATCGCGCAAGGCGTCTCGCAAGCGTTGTACGAAGGCGCGGTGTATGACGACAATGGCACGCTCGTCAGCGGTTCGTTGATGGACTATGCGGTGCCGACGGCGGCGATGCTGCCTTCGTACGAAACTGCGCGCACGGTTACGCCGTCGCCCGTCAATCCGCTCGGCGTCAAGGGCGTGGGCGAAACGGGAACGATTGCGTCAACGCCGGCTGTGGTGAACGCGGTGTTGGACGCGCTCAAGCCGTTCGGCGTCAAAAATCTCGACATGCCGCTCACGCCCGAAAAAGTTTGGCGCGCCATGCACGCTAACGGCGGAAACGGAAAGGAAGGTTAATCATGTATCCCGCGTCTTTTGAATATTATGCGCCGCAAAGCGTAAGCGAAGCTTTGGCGCTCCTCACGCAAAATGCCGACGCCAAAGTTATCGCGGGCGGTCATTCGCTCTTGCCCTTGATGAAATTGCGTTTGGCGCAGCCCGCCGCGTTGATTGATATTGGCAAAATCGCCGCTTTGAACGGCATCCAAGAACTGGATGACGGCTTTGCGCTGGGCGCGCTGACCACGCATCACGACATTGAACATTCTGTCGCGTTGCGTCATGCCTGTCCGCTGCTGCCCGAAGTGGCGTCGCACATCGGCGACCGTCAGGTGCGAAATCGCGGCACCATCGGCGGTTCGCTCGCGCACGCCGACCCCGCCGCCGATTATCCCGCCGCGATGCTCGCGCTCGGCGCGACCATCGAAGCGCAGGGTCCCGGCGGCAAGCGCAGCGTCAGCGCGGATGAACTGTTCACGGGCTTGTTCCAAACGGCGTTGCACGCGAACGAGTTGGTCGTCAGCGTGCGCGTGCCCAAAACGAGCGGGCCCGGCGTGGGCGTGGCGTACGCCAAATTTCCGCATCCCGCCTCGCGTTATGCCATCGCCGGCGTGGCGGTGGTGGTGAAAATCGAAAATGATCTGGTCCGCGATATTCGCATCGGCGTCACCGGCGCGGCGGATCACGCGCAGCGCGCGACGCAGAGCGAAGCTGCGCTGCGCGGCAAATCGTTGAGCCGCGAAAATATCGCCGCCGCCGCGCAGTTGGCGTCCGCCGGTTTTACCGCGCTCGGCGATATGTTTGCGTCGAGCGATTATCGCGCCCATCTCGTCAACACGCTCACCGAACAGGCGTTGAATAAAGCGCATCATCAAATTCACGGCTGGCATTGAGAAAGTAAAAAGTAAAAAGCGAAAAGCCAAGACCCCAAGTGTTTGGCGATGGAATACATCGCAGAAAACACTTGGGGTCTTGTGCTATCGCATCTTTT
>JAJVIA010000078.1 GCA_022072245.1 Anaerolineae bacterium | reverse complement strand
GCGGACAATAACTCGACAGCCGCATCTTTGGATAGCGTGTGATGCGGCGCGAGTACGAGATATTTCAGCAACCGTTTGCATTTGCGCCTGCCCCACGCGCGCTCTTGGATACATTCGTCGCCGCGCCACACCGTAAAATTTCCAAACGCGCGCAATGTCAGCGCGGGCGATGTTTGCGCGTGGGAACGCGTTGGACGCGCCGCGCGCGTCACGCCCATTTGCTCCAATGCGCGCTGCGCGCGCTGCCGCACCTCTGCGCGCGCATGATCGAGCAGCGGTTCTAGCGAATCCACCGCCCGCGCGCCCATTTTCGCCAACAGCGGCGTCACGTACGCGCTCCAAATATCGTGTTCGATTGCCGCGACCAACAATGGAATTGCCGCCTGCATTTCGCCGCGAAAAAAATAGTCATAGTTTTGCGCGACGGCGAGACGCAAACATTCGCGCAGCTGCTCCAGATGGCGCGCGTCATTCGCGCTGTGATAAAGCGACGCGAGCCAAAAATGACTCGCCATCGTTTGGTACATGTCGCCACATTCGCGCGCGAGCTGTAACGCATCGTCCAACGTCGCGCGCGCCGCGTCGGCGTCGAGCCAAATTTGCGCCGCGCCCAATTGCACTGACACAAAGCAGCAGAGCCAGCGCAAGCCGCGTTCATTCGCCAAATTACGCGCGTATTGGCCCCGCGTTGCCGCTTCCGCCATTTCGCCGTTGTGCCGCGTGAGAATCATCATAAAGACGAGCGTGGCGATGATAAAGCGCCGATTGTCGAGACGCTGTTCAATCCGCAGCGCGTTCATGTATTGCTGATGGAGGTCGGCGTAGCTTGCGCCGCATGTCATTTCGAGCGCGTTCGCGCGGTTCATCAACGCGAACGCTTCTTGATGCGCGTCGCCTTGCGCGCGGGCGAGCGCGAGCGCTTTGTCGGCATAATCTCCAGCTTGTTGATAACGTCCCAGATAATAGAGATTGACCGCCAAGTTGTTGTACACTTCGACCAAGCGCGCGTCGTTCAATTCGTTCGCCAATTGTTCGGCGCGGTGCAGCGCGGCAACCGCCTGCAAAAAATCGCCCATGCTGTGATACAACCACGAGCCGGGGTTGAGCAGCGTCGTCAGTTCACCCTGTCGGTCGTTTTCGTACAACGCCAACGCTTCGCGGTACAAGGTTTGCGCGGCGGCGGTGTTGCCCGCCGAAAGTTGATTGCGCGCGAGATTCGCCAACAGCGCGGCGCGCTGCCGATGATGTTCCGCGCCGACATAACTCAATGCTTGACGCTGCAAACGCTCCGCTTCCACATGGTCGCCGTTGCGCCAATCGAGAATGTGCGCTTGGTGATTCAACGCCGCGCTCAAACCAATCAAATCGCCGAGCGCGGTGCAACCTTCCGCCGCGCGTTCGTAATAATCCAACGCGCTTTCCGCTTCATGCCGCGCTTCGCAAATTTTGCCCCAGTACAACCAGAGAGTTGGAAATTCGGCGAACTCGTGCGCGCTCAATTGCTCGAACCAAAAGGTCAGGGTTTCAAAACGACGCGCGTCGAACAAATCATCGGCGAGGGCGACAATCAGACGCGCCGCGTCGCGCCGCGCGCCCGCTTCGTTCCAATGAAAAATCGCCGTCTCGAAATCGCCCTGCGTTTGAAAATAGTGCGCCGCGCGGCGGTGCAGCGTTTCGCGGCGTTCGGGCGCGCGCGCGAGTTGATGCAGCAAAAATTCGCGGAACAACCGATGATAGCGCATCCATCCATCGGGCGTGCGAAGGATAAAGACGCAATGTTTTTCCAAACGCCGCAGCTGTTCCATCGAATCGGAACGTCCGAGCGCGGCGTCGCATAACGCGGGTTCCAAACGCGACAGAATCGCGGAACTCGTCAAAAAGTCGGCGGTGGCGGGCGGCTGCTGACGCAGCACTTCTTCAGAAAGATATTCAAACAAAACCCGCTTGTCGTCGTACGGCAAGACCGTGCGCAGGGACAGCGCGTTGGGTTCGTCTGCGCGTTCAAGCGTTGCCGACGCGATTGCTTTTGCGGCGCGCGCTTTGATAGTTTGCCCCGCCATCATCAAGCCGAGCGCCCAACCTTCGATTTGTTCCACGAGCGCGGCGCGCGTCGGTTCCGCCAACTCTAATTCCAAAAATTCTTGAAACAGCGCGGCGGCTTCCGCGTCCGTAAATTTCAAATCGCTTTCGTCAATTTCGAGCGCTTGCCATTCGGCGCGCAAACGCGGCAAACAGCGGAACGCGGGCGCGGCGCGCGTGGCGATTACAAAATGCGCTTGCGGCGGCGCGTGTTGAATCAACAAATCAAGCGTCTCGCAAAGCGCGGGCGTATGTTCCACGAGTTGGAAATCATCGAGGACAAAAATAAAATCAGCTGTCGCGCGTTTGGCGAGTTGATTCACCAACGCGGCGCTAAAGGTTTCGGTGAGAGTTTGGGGATTGGCGCGCGGCGCAAAGACGGGACGCAGCGCGCGTTCAAAACCGCGCCATTGGCGTTCGCACGCGGCGACGAGGTACGTATAAAACGTGATAATGTCGTTGTCGCTGCGCGAGAGAGCGTACCATAAAAGCGGCGCGCGCAGTTCGCGCAAAGTGGAGGCGATGAGCGTGGTCTTGCCGTAACCGGGACCCGCGCACAACAGCGTTACGCGGCGCTGGACTGCCGCGCGGACGCTTGCGGCGAGCCGTTCGCGCGCAACGGTATTGGCGCGCACGAGCGGCGGCTGCAATTTGGTGAGAATTAACGGCGTGCCGGCAAATGATTCGCGCGGTTGCATTACTGTAACGCGCCGAGATAGGCGCGTCGGATATTTTCATTCTGCGCGAGCTGCGCGGGCGTTCCTTCCATCGCAATCCGTCCCGTTTCAAAGACGTAGGCGCGGTCCGCAATGCCCAGCGCGGCTTGGGCGTTTTGCTCGATGAGCAGCACCGTCACGTCGCACGCGCGCAGTTCGCAGAGGATTCGCATAATTTCCTGCACCAGCATCGGCGCAAGACCCACCGATGGTTCGTCCAACATCAAGAGACGCGGCCGCGTCATCATGCCGCGCGCGATGGCGAGCATCTGTTGTTCGCCGCCGGAAAGCGTGCCGCCGAGTTGATGCAGACGTTGTTTCAAAATCGGAAAGAGCGAAAGAATCCACTCCATATCCGCCGCGCTTTTCGCGGGTGTGCGGCGATGCAAAAACGCGCCGAGCGCTAAATTTTCGCGGACGGTCAGCGTGGAAAAAATTTGGCGGCGTTCGGGAACGAGGACGATGCCTGCCGCGATGCCGCTTTCGGTGGACTTGTACTCTTTGCCGTTGAAACGAATTGCGCCTTGGCGCGGCGAGAGCAGTCCGGCAATCGTATTCACCAGCGTTGTCTTGCCCGCGCCGTTGGCGCCGACGATGGCGACGATTTCAGAAGGATTGACGTGCAGATTGATGTCGTCGAGCGCGCGCAGCGAGCCGTAACAGGTGGTGAGATTTTGGACTTGGAGCAATGGCGCGGCGTTGGGCGTTGGGGCATGGGACTGCGGAGTTGGCGCGGCGTTCGGACCGGGCTGCGTTACGCGCGGGGTCTCGGATGATGTGCCGAGATACGCCGCAATCACCTTCGGGTTTTGTTGAATTTCACCCGGTTCGCCTTCGACCAACTTTTCGCCAAAGTTCAAAACAATCACGCGCTGCGCGAGATTCATCACCAGCCGCATGTCGTGTTCGACGAGCAGAATGGTAATGCCGCGCGCGCCAAGTTCTCGAATCAATTCGTCGAGCGCTTGAATCTCGCCGCGCGTCAAACCCGCCGCGGGTTCGTCGAGCAAAAGCAAACGCGGTTCGCCCGCCAACGCGCGCGCGATTTGGACGAGCCGTTGTTTGCCAAACGGCAGCGCGGTGATGGGTTCTTCAGCCCGCGCGCGCAGTCCCACCAAGTCGAGCCGTTCGAGCGCGTCGGCGCGCGCTATTTCTTCGAGGCGGCGCGCGTTGGGCAAACGCAGCGCGGCGGAAAACATCCCATACGGCGCGCGCTGATGAAAACCGACCATCACATTTTCCAGAACGGTCATGTTTTCAAACAAGCGCAAATTTTGAAACGTGCGCGCCAAGCCCAGCGCGGCGCGTTGATACGACGCCAGCCGCGTAACCGAATGACCGTCGAGCCGCACGTCGCCGCGTGTGGGCGCGTGAACGCCTGAAATTAAATTAAAGAGCGTCGTCTTGCCCGCGCCGTTTGGCCCGATGATGGCGACGATTTCGTTCGCCGCGACCGAGAACGAAACATCGTTGACGGCGCGGATGCCGCCGAATGTTTTAGAGAGGCGTTCGACTTGGAGTAACGACATGACCGGACTCAGTTGACGAGTTCGCGTTTATCAATCACGCGTTTGGCTTTGCCTTCGCTGCGTTGAATCGCGTTGGGACGCAGAACGCTGACGTGCGCCGAGAGCCCAAGCGTTTCCATCAAATCGCGGCCGATGCGCGTTTCAACGCGTTGAACCGTTTCCTGTCCCAAGCCCCACAGTTCGGGCGTCGCTTCGGTCCAGATTTCCAAAATGTCGAGTTCGTTCTTGGGACGGTCGAGGACGATGAGATAATGCGGCGCGACGCCTTCGGAGGCGAGAACGACTTGTTCGATTTGCGAAGGAAAGACATTGACGCCGCGCACGACGAGCATGTCATCGGTGCGCCCTTGTACTTTGCTCATGCGCGCCATCGTGCGCCCGCACGCGCATTTTTCGCGCGTGAGCATAACGCGGTCGCGCGTGCGATAGCGCAGCATCGGCATCGCTTGTTTGGTCAGCGTGGTGAGAATCAATTCGCCCGTGCTGCCGTCGGGCAAGGGTTCGTCCGTGTCGGGGTCAACCAATTGCGCGAGAAAATGGTCTTCCGGGATGTGCAAGCCATTGTGTTCGGGACATTCGATGGAAACGCCGGGCCCAATAATTTCGGTCAAACCATAAACGTCGAACGCTTCCAGATTCATGCGTTCTTGCACTTCTTGGCGCATCTCTTCGGTCCACGGTTCCGCGCCAAAAATGCCGACGCGCACTTTCATACGCGCGCGAAAATCTACGCCCGATTCGCGCGCGGTTTCGGCAAGCACGAGCGCGTACGACGGCGTGCAGGTCAAGACCGTCGCGCCGAAATCTTCCATCAACGTAATCTGGCGTTTGCTCAAGCCGCCGGAAATGGGCACGATGGTGGCGCCAATTTTTTCCGCGCCGAGATGAAAACCCAAGCCGCCGGTGAACAAGCCATAGCCGTAGGCGTTATGGATAATATCTTTTTTCGTCACGCCCGCCGCCGTGTACGCGCGCGCCATCGTTTCCGCCCACACGGCGAGGTCATTTTTGTTGTATGCGCCGACGGTGGGTTTGCCCGTCGTGCCTGAAGATGCGTGAATTCGCACCACTTGTTCCAGCGGCACAGTCAACATGCCGAACGGGTAATGGTCGCGCAAATCTTGTTTGCTCGTGAAACCCAAGCGGTCGAGGTCGGCGAGCCCTTTGAGGGTGGCGGGCTTGAGCCGCGCGTCGTCCAACATTTTTCGATAGAACGGAACGCAGGTGTAGGCGCGCTCCAAGGTTTCTTTGAGGCGTTCGAGCTGTAATTTTTGCAATCTGGCGCGCGGCATCGTTTCCATTTCGCGATTCCAGATGCGCGCAGTTTTCTTTTTAGGCATGATTACTCCGAGTCATTGGGCAGGCGCGAGGCGCCGCCCCTATGTTTTTTTGCGCCACGCGCGTAGGCGTTTCAAACTGCCGGCGGTTAATCCTTCGGGCATTAAAATCATGATAAAGATGAGCAGGATGCCGAACGCGACGATTTGGTGTTCGCCCGATGCGCCGCTCAACACTTGCGGCAAAAAATTTCGCAAGAGTTCGATGAGCAAAGTGACGACGGCGGCGCCAAAAATCGCGCCCCACACGCTGGCAAGGCCGCCGATTGCGACCATCACCACCAATTCAATCGAAAAGTTGATGCTGAAATCGCTGGGACTCACGATGCCAATCCAATACGCATACAAACTGCCTGCGATGCTCGCGTACATCGCGCTCAAAACCAACGTCTGCAATTTGAGTCGCGCGGTATTGATGCCCAACGTTTCAGCGGCGATTTCGCTGCTGTCAATGGCGCGCAGCGCGCGGCCGATGCGCGAGTTCACGATATTGAGCGAAACGGCGATTAGCGCCAATGTGACGAGCCAGATGAGAAAATAAAATTTCAAGTCGCTGTCGAACGTGAATCCGCCGATGGTGAGGTCGCCCGGAATGGCAAGCCCATTGGGTCCGCCGGTGAGTTCGGTTTCGTTCGTCGCAATCAATAAAAAAATGACGTTCAGACCCAGCGTCGCAACGGCGAGATAATAACCGCGCAAACGCAACAGCGGAATGCCAATCAGCAAAGCAATCAAGCCCGTGATGATTGCGGCGCCGACGATGGCGGCAAGCGGCGGCAGTCCGGTGCGCTGCGCGAGAATGCCCACGCCATAGCCGCCGAGCCCATAAAAGACGGCGTGACCGAGCGACACCTGGCCCGCATAACCCATCAACAACGCGAGCCCGACGGTGAGAATCGTGTTCAAACCGATAAAGTTGAGGATGCTGATTTGATAATTATTTCTCAGCACAAGCGGCAGCGCGATGAGAACGGCGGTGAGGACGCCAAAGGCGACGAGATTCGGATGACGCGCGAGAATTCGAGTGCGACGCGTCTGCGCGTCAAGCGATACGGGGTCCGTCATGGGAGAAATGGTTGCGCGTTCCATACACAAATTTTTGCGATAGGTTCCATGGGTGTTGTTATACGAATGAGTTATGCGTGTTACACGCCTGCCGCTTCGCGTATCCCGCGCCGCCGCCGCAAAATGCCCGTCGTCTGGATGAGCAGCACCACAAACAACACGAGAAACGCAATCGCGTCTTTATAGCCCGACGAGAGCAAACCTGCCGCGAAAATTTCGAGAATGCCGAGCGAGAGCCCGCCGATAATCGCGCCGCGTTCATCCGACATGCCGCCCAACACAATCGCGGCGACAAAACCCTTGAGCCCCAAATACGTTCCCGTATCATAACCCATAAACGTTTTAGGCGCGATGACAATGCCCGCCAGCGCGCCGATGCCTGCGCTCAAGACGAACGCGAGCAGCATCATGTGCGAAACGTTGATGCCCATCAAGCGCGCCGCCATGCGATTCACCGCGCACGCGCGCAGACTGGTGCCGAGCATGGTGCGTTGAAAAAAAAGATACAGCAGCGCCATCAGCGCGAACGCAGAACCGATAATCCAAAGGTCTTGGCGCGTCAGCACTGCGGCGCCAATTGGAATGGGGGGCCCCGGCGTAAATTCGGGGAGCCGATACGGGTCGGTGCCCCAAACGATCAAGGCAAAACCGCGCAGTGTGATCGCAATGCCAATTGTGATAATGATTTGGACAATGACGGAATTGGTGTGCGAAAGACGAATGACGAGCAGATAAACCAGCGCGCCAACGCCCATCACCGCGAGCGTCGCCAACATGACCGCGACAAACAGCGGCAAATTGAAATTTACCGTCCACGCGCGATTAAAGAGCGCGGTCTCGCCCGTCAACGTAATCGCAATCAACGCGCCGAGCATTGCGAATTCGCCTTGCGCGAGATTGATAACGCCCGAGACGTTGTGAATGACGACAAAGCCGAGCGCGATGAGCGCATAGATGCTGCCAATCGTCAAGCCGGCGATCAAGAGTTGAAGGAGCTGGTCGGGAGTCATGGTCGAGTGTTACAGGTAGCAAGTAGCAGGTAGCAGGTAGCAAGTAGCAAGTAGTAGGTAGCAAGTAGCAGGTTTCCTACTACCTACTACCTGCTACCCAAATTATCCGTCAAACGCTATTTCGCCGCGTATTGGTCGGGCGCGACGTACTCCCAACCGCCATCTTTGATGCGAACGAGCACCAGCGATTCTTTGCCGATGCCTACGTGGTCGGTGGGCGACCAGTTAAAGATGCCGCTAATGCCGACGAAATTCTTTACTTGGTTCTCAAAGTAATCGCGCAGTTTCGTGCGGTCGGGACCTTCGGCTTGCAGACCCGCCAGCGCGATTTCTACCGCGTCCCAGCCGTGTCCGCCGAATGAACTCGGCGCTTTGCCGTTCGTGAACGCGCCATAGTCCGCGATGTATTTGAGCAGCACCGCTTTTTGCGGATCGCTGTCGGGCAGTGAATTGGCGACGAGCAATTTGCCAATGGGGAACATGACGCCTTCGGCGGCGTCTTTGGCGAGATTGATGAAATCTTTGTTGCCGATGCCGTGATTGTGCAAAAGCGGCGCGGTCAAGCCGAGCGTGTGATACTGCACGGTGAGCGGCGCGCCTTCGCCGGGCGTCGCGTGGACGATGACGGCTTGCGGATTCAACGCCTTGATTTTGGTGAGCTGGGCGGTGAAATCTTTGTCGCCCGGTTGAAATACTTCGTCGGCGAGAATCTCGATGCCCGCCGCTTTGAACTGTTCGTTCATCGCATCGCGCGAATCCTTGCCGAAAGCGTTATTGACGCCGATAGACGCGACTTTGGTGATGCCGTTCGCTTTGAGCCAATCGAGCTGCACGGCGGTCACGGGTTGATTCGCTTGCGGCGTTTTGAAAATCCAATGGCGCTCGGCGATGGGATTTACGATTTGGCTGGCGGACGCCATCGAAATCATTGGCGTTGAATTTTTGGTCGCCGTTTCAACCATTGCCAAACTCGCGGGGCTGCCGCTGGAACCAATCAACACCGCGACATTGTCTTGCTCGACCAATTTTTTCGCGGCGAGGGTGGCTTTGCTGGCGTCGCTTGCATCGTCTTCGACAATGATTTCAATCTTGTGCATCGCGCCGTCGGGCCCTTTGATGCCGCCCGCTTTATTCACTTGGTCTTGAATCATGAGCGCGGTATCGCGTTCGGGAATGCCGAGCGATGACGCGGGCCCCGTTACCGAAGTGACGAAACCAATTTTGTACGGGTCGCCGGTGGTGGCTTGGGGGGCTGCCGTTGGCGCGGCGGGTTGCGGCGCGGTGGTGGGCGCGGCGGGTTGGGGCGCTGTAGTCGGCGCGGCGGTTGGCGTCGCGCAAGCGGCGAGAATGAGACCTGCGACGATCAAAAGCGCCATTGCCAAGATTCGTGTCTTCATCTTCTTCTCCTCCTCCTTTTCGAAACCGAACGTTGAGCGAAAGCAAATGGGGATGGGGTTAGTTTTTTAGGCGGCTAATAAATTCCTCCTTTCAAAGCGTACGACAAATTTGAAATTGGCGGACTTTCGGGTTTCTCGGAATCGCTTTGCGATTCCACAAACCACGAAAGGTCTCGACCACATACGAGTTGGGAATTCGCTCTAAAACCGCGCGAGCCGTCGCGCGGCATCGGCGATTTTTTGCGCGTTGGGCATAAAGGTTTGTTCGCCGATTTCGTTGTATGGCACGCCGGGCAAATCGGGACCCGTCACGCGCACAAGCGGCGCGTCAAGGTCAAGAAAACATTCTTCGGCGATGCGCGCGCCAATTTCGGCGCCCAAGCCCATCGTGTAGGTGTCTTCGTGAACGATGAGCGCGCGATTCGTTTTGCGAACGGATTCGAAAATTGTTTCCCAATCAATCGGCAAGAGCGAACGCAAGTCCACCACTTGGGCGCTGATATTTTCGCGCGCCAAAATGTCCGCCGCCGCGAGCGATTCGTGCAGCATCATGCCGTACGCGAAAATTGCAAGGTCGTCGCCTTGACGTTTTACTTGCGCTTTGCCAATCGGGACGATGTAATCGTCATCCGGCACATCGCCTTTGATAGAACGATACGTTTTTTTGTGTTCGAGATAGAGAACGGGGTCGGGGTCGGCGAGCGCGGCGCGCAGTAAACCTTTGGCGTCGTACGGCGTCGCGGGCGCGACAATTTTTATTCCGGGAAAATGCGCGAACGTCGCTTCGATGGATTGCGAATGATAGAGCGCGCCGTGAACGCCGCCGCCGTAGGGCGTGCGAATCACGAGCGGACAAGTCCAATCGCCGTTGGTGCGATAGCGCAACTTCGCCGCTTCGTTCACAATTTGGTCGAACGCGGGATGAATGAAATCCGCAAATTCAATTTCCGCCACGGGCCGCAAACCGACGCCCGCCGCGCCAATCGCCACGCCGATAATTGCGAGTTCCGAAATCGGCGCGTCCATCACGCGCGCGGGACCGAATTCATTATACAAACCATCCGTCGCGCGAAAGACGCCGCCGAGAACGCCGACATCTTCGCCCAAAATAAAAATGCGCTCGTCGCGCGTCATTTCTTGACGCAGTGTGTCGCGGATTGATTCGATGACGGTCTTTTGCATGATAAAAAAAATCGGCTCGACGACATGCCTCTTTCTGTACGTACGCGCACAGCGCCATTTTTTGGCATATCGTTTTTGCAGCGATATGGGAATTATAGAAACGTGGGCGTGAGGATTCCACGTATGAGAGGGTAATTGTCAGTATCTATTCGGGTAGTTGGCGACGTGGCAAAACTATCCGTTCGTGTGA
>JAJVIA010000076.1 GCA_022072245.1 Anaerolineae bacterium | reverse complement strand
GGGTCAATGTAAATCACATCCACCGCTTTTTCGTGCGTATAGTTCAGCGCCGAGAGGGCGTGAAAGTTGTCGCCTTCGATGAGAATGTGCGTGGGGTCGTCGGGTGAGGAATGAATGGCTTTGTCGGGGACGGCTCGCAGAACGGGAAGCGCGTCGCGCGCCTCTTTTTCAAATTCTTCAGGCGTGTGTTCGGCGTCCCATACCAAACCGTATTTTTTTCTCTTTTCGAGCGCGTGGATGCGCTGGATTAAATCTTCTTTGGACCAGGCGCTATAGTCTTTTTTACGCGGCACTGCGAAAAATCCTTGTCAAATCGTGTATTGGGCTATGGGTGAATGTTATCCAGGCGACTTTGCCATTTGGCGCTCACGCGCCGATATGTCTCTTCGGAAATTTCGCCGTTCGCCAGACGTACATCCAATTTATCGAGCAGGGTTTGAATTTCCGCGCGCGTTTGCGGAACGGTCAAAGCGTTCATGTTCGCGCGCGCATCAATGGCGTTGATAAATGAATTGCCAAGGGCGTTGCTCATGGTCAGACCCATGCCAAACCCGGCGCCGAGTTCAAGCCAATCGGAATCCATACAATTCTCCTCGCACGTTTCGATTATAACACGAACAAAAAAACCTTCGAGGTTTTTGAACCCCGAAGGTTTTGTGTCTAGCCGCCCATGCTCTTGAGGCGTTCTTGCCATTTTGCCGTCATGGACTTGTAGGTCTCTTCGGAAATTTCGCCATTGGCAAAACGCATGTCGAGATTGTCCAATAACGCTTGCACTTGCTGGGGCGTTTGCGGCGCCGAAGTGGTAGCGCCGCCGCCTTGAACCGAGCCGCTTTGCGGATTACGCATCGCGTCGCCCAATGCGCCCGCCATCATGGCGCCCATGCCCAAACCTGCGCCGACGCCGACGCCGGTGGCTGCCGCGCCGCCGCCCGGATTCTGCGCCGCGTCGCCCAACGCGCGCGCGGCTTTGAATTTCAAGTACGCGTCCATGTTGCCAATCGCGCCCATCGCCGCGCGTTCGTCAATCGCTTTCGCCGTTTCTTCGGTGGGCGTAATCGCGGTGACATAGAATTGCAAGAGCGCGAGACCGAGCGCGGCAAAATCATCCGCCATGCTGGCTTTGGCGCCCGCGCTGACTTCGTTATAAACCGACGGCAAATCGAGCAGCGATTTTTTCTGCTCGCCCAACAAATCGGCGAGTTTGGAAACAATCATGCTCCGCAAATAATCCGCCAGATTGTCCGTCGTGTAAATGCCTTGCTGGCCGACAATGACATTTACAAACATCGAAGGGTCTTTGACCTGATACGCGTACGAACCGAACGCGCGCAAACGCGCCATGCCAAATTCCGGGTCGCGGAACGCAATCGGTTCGGGCGTGCCCCATTTTTGGTCAAGGAACTGTTTCATGTTCACAAAGACCACTTCGGCGGGGAAGGGCGATTTGCCGCCGGTTGCCCAACCAATCATGCCGGAAATGATGGGCAGGTTCGCGGTGGTGATGGTGTGACGACCGGCGCCCAAAACGTCAAGCGCTTTGCCGTCGCGGAAAAAGACCGCCGTTTGACTTTCGCGGACAATCACTTGCGAACCGAGATAAAAATCGCCAGGGCCGCCCGGCGGTTCGCGGTGGACGATCTCGCGCCCGGTTTCGTCCAGAAATTGTACGACATCAATAATGCGTGCCATGAATACCTCCGAGGGTGAAAAGGTAGGCAAGAACGGGTGAGACAGGCGCACAAATCAATTTGCGCGCCCATCTTTTGAGCCATTTCTACCTATCGCTTGAGCTGGTGTGCCGTTCTCATTTTACACTATTTAGCCATTTTTGCCTTGAGCGCCGCGAGTTGGTCTTCGACTTGATGGTCGCTGCCCAATTGCGCGAATTCGTCTTCGACGCTGGTTTTGTTTTCCGCCATTTCGGCGTTGGCGTCGGCGCGCGCTTCTTGCTGGCGAATTTTGCGCTCCATGCGTTCCAATTCGGAGGCGTAATCCACATTGCCGGCTTGGCTGGTGGCTTTGGTGAGGTCGCTCTTGGCTTGCGCGGCGCGCGCGCGGGCGACAAGCATTTCTTTGTTGCGCTGCGCGGAATCGAATTTGGTCTTGAGTAAATCGCGTTTGCTCTTGAGTTCGGCGACGGCGGCTTTTTGGGCGTCGAGCTGTTTGGTATAAATCGCCGCTTGTTCGTTGTAATCGTTGACGCGCACTAACGCTTCGCGCGCGAGGTCGTCGCGGTCTTTGGATACGGCGAGCTCGGCTTTGGATTGCCATGCGGCGGCGTTTTTCTGCGCGCCTTCCAAATCGCCTTCGAGCATTTTTTGCTGCGCGATTTGGTCGGCGATGTCGGAATCGGCTTGGCGCAGCGCGTCGCTCATGTCGCGCAAAATCTGGTTCAACATTTTTTCCGGGTCTTCGGCGCCGTCGAGCATGTCGTTCAGATTGGCGCGAATAATGTTGCTGATACGGTCAAATACGCTTGGCATAATACTCCTTGTCGAATTGCCAAGTCACGGTTTCAAACGTACAACGCGTGACTGTTTGGCGTTTAGAGTTTGCGATACAATTTTACTTCGAACGGGTCCACAATGGTTCCCGCCGAGACGCGAATTTCGGCGCCCCAATTTTCGACCCATAGGCGCGCGCCGCCGTCGGCTTGATAGCGATAATAATTCACCGCGCCGCTTTGCGCGCCGCTCGCGCCTTCCACTTGGACGTTCGCCGCACCCTGTTCGGCGACGTTATAATTTTTGCCGTCATAGACCAACGTGGCGGGCAGCGGGTCGGGGACGCTAAATTTTACTTCGGCGGCGACGGCGAGTTCGTTATTCGGGCCGACGCGCAGCCATTTCTGCGTATCGCGGTCGCGCAGCAAATAGGCGTAAAATTTTCCGGCGGCGACGGCATACGTGATGCGGCCGGCGACAAGGAAATCGGTCTTGTCGTACGAAATCGCATCGTTGAGTTTTAACTGGGCGTACGGATTCGCTCCTTCGGGCTGCGGCGCGGGTTTGTCTTTGAGCGCGCCCAGCGGCGAAGCGGAGGGGGCGGGACGTTTGCCGCGCGCTAAAAATTCTTCGCGCGCATCGAGCCGTTGATTCAACGCGTCCACTTGGTCGCGCAGCGCGTAATACGCATCGCCCGTATTTTCTTTGGCGCGCACGGCGGTTTGCATCTTGGTCAGCGCGTCGCTCAATTCGTCCACCCCATTCGCGAGCGTCGCGTCGAATTGATAAATCAAATCCAAATCCGCTTCTTCGATCGTCGCCGCGTCGAACCAACCGGCATAACCGGTGGGCGCGGTGCGTAGGCGCGAAATAAAGCGCGACAATTGTTGATTCGCGCCTTCCAAATCGGAAACGACGTCGAGTTGGCCGCTGCGCACGGCGTCCTGCTGCAAGCGCGTCAAGCGGTCGCGCTGCGCGTTGTATTGCTGCGTCAAACGTTCGCGCAAGATGCGGTCCGCATCGCGGCGCTGTTCTTTGCTCTTGTAACCGGTATAGCCGGGAATGGCATTGGCGAGGCCGGTGGCAGTTTGTCTCAGATCGCCCATACAGTTTTATCTCCCTTGACCAATCTCTCTTTCAGGATTCTTTAATCCATACGTAAGGTTTGACGGAATGTTACGCGGAAGGAAGCGTTTGCGGCGGCTGCGGCGTCGCGGTCGTTTGCGGCGCGTCGGGCGGAATAAAAAGTTCGACGCCGCAGTACGGACATTTCACGATGCCTTTGCCGACGATTTCGCGCACGCCGCCGCAGTTCGGACATTTATTGCTGCCGACGCGCGACGCGTCCTGCGAGTAAAAGGTCGTGGTCTTCCAATCAATATAGCCGGTGAATAGACCTTGCTGCACCAGCTCGTAAATATAATTTTGCACTTGGTCGCGCGAAAGATTCTGCTCGACCATAATGCTGCTGAGCGTCACTTTGCCTTGCGTTTGAATGAGTCCGAGCAAGCGCTCTTTTTGGCGC
Organism: Anaerolineae bacterium; assembly: GCA_022072245.1. Lineage (GTDB taxonomy): Bacteria > Chloroflexota > Anaerolineae > UBA4142 > SHND01 > SHND01. The sequence goes on along the minus strand of JAJVIA010000076.1, from coordinate 6,581 downwards.
ACGACGGCAAGGTCTTGTTCCTCCGCGCTGCCGCGTATAAACATAAAGATGCCTACGCCCGCCAACAACAGCAGGGGAATGATGCCGAACGCGCCGATGCCGAGAATCGCCCCGGCTGGCGTGGTTTGTCCCGTCGCCGCGCCCGAACCGATAAAGAGCGAAACGACGCCGCACACCACAAGGCCCGCCACAATTAGAATGATGCCGATGGTTTTTCCGCTGCCAATCATGGGAATTTATGATTTCTGATTTATGATTGCAGATTGCCGCGCGGGCAACCAAATCATAAATCAGAAATCAACAATCATGAATCTGTTCTAACCGAATCCCGACGACCCGCCGCCGCCGCCGCCCCCGCCGCCGCCACCGCCGCCGGACCAACCGCCGCCGCTGCCGGAACTGGACGGCGCGCTGGTCATGGCGGACGATGTGGTAGAGAGCATCGCAAACAGTCCATCGGACATGGAATTCAAGCCGCGAAAACCGGCGGCAGACGCTTGATTCAAAGATGGAATCCCGCCGCCTTGCGATGGCGTTCCCGCGCTGAGCGTGCCGCCATGCGAACCGCTGTGACCGTAATATCTGCCGTACGGATAGTACCACGTTGGCGCGGGCGTATCTACGGCGGCGAATTTATCAACCCAACTGCGTTCCAAACCGAACGCGATGGCATAGGGCAGATATTTATCAAACAAATCTTGCGCTTGGGCGACGTTGGTGTATTTTTCGATGTTGGCGAGATAGCGTTTGAACGCTTCCCATTTCGCTTTGGCGGTCGCGCCCGCGTTTGTACGGCGCGGCATGAATTGCGCCATGATAATCAACGCGCCGCCGAGCAAACCAAAAATAACGAGCGGACAAATTGCCATCGGCGTGATTTCAATGAGCGAGCCAAAGACGGTGAAACCGATGCAGCCCAACACGACCAGAATGGCGATGCCCAAGACGGAATAGCGCGTGCGCGCGTCTTGCGGACTCGATTTATAGTAATCGGCTTTGACGACCTCTTGATACAACTCTTTTTTGATTTCGGGCAGATATTTGTAAAACTTGAGTTTGAGGTCCTCGAGGTCGGCTTCATTGCTGCCGCGAAAGATTTTTTTGATGATTGTATCTTCGTAATCGCGCAAACCCGTTTCGTTACCCAAGCGCGTAAAGGTGAAATCGCGTTTGGTACCGATGCCCATAAAGCCGGGTTCCGTCGTTTCCGTCATGCGAATCACGCCGCGCCGCGCCAAATCAACGATGGTGGCGATAATATCTTGCATGTCCGCGCGTTCGTCGAGTAAAACGCCTGCCACGCCCGGCGGGTCATCGGTCGGCGGCGTCGGATAGTATTCGGCAATGACGCCGGTGGGATTGTCGCGCCCGCGCGTGTACCACAAAAGATACAAGCCCAAACTGCCGCCGATGAGCGCGAGGAGCGAAAAGAAACCCGTGCCGAGATTAATCCACGGCGCTATGGCATCGCGTTGGTCGGACGCTTTTTGCCACGCGGCGGGCGCGGCGTTCACGATGCCATGCGGAAATTGCGCGCGCAAAGTCCATTGGTCGCCGTCGCTAAATTGGCTGCCCGTAAAAACGACCGTGTTGCCGTCCACAATGCGCGCGTTCTGGGGTTGTTCGGAATTATTTTCGTACGTCGTGGCTTTGATTTCGTCGGGCTTGGCATTGCCCGGCAGATGCAGCGTTACGTTCGAGTCATTAATCGGATATTGCCGATCGCTTTCGATAAAATTCCAAAAGAATTGGTCGCCGCCCTCATAGATTCGCAAACCGCCTACGACGGTGTATCGCAAATTGAATGTGCGTGTGGCGTTGGTCGTTGGCGCGAAATGCCATTTGATACAGTCTTGGTCGTCTTGCGTGTACAGCTCGTACGTACCCGCGCGCCCGCTGGAGGATTTCGTAAATTCGATGCCGTTCTGACTTACGCCCCAATCTCGAATTGCGTCATATCTGCCCTGTGCGATACAGCGAAAGGCAAACGAAAAGGGTCCGCCGATAAATTGGACGTTCCATTCTTCATCAAACGCCATGTCGCCGTTGGTTTGAACGGTCACGTCGCCGTTGCGTGACGGGACGACGACGGATTTGCTCTGGGCGTGGGCGCCGTCGAATCCGAGCGCAAGCAAAAGGAATAAAAATGCCGGGAGAACGAACGCGCGCAGGAATAGATGTTTCACTGGTCTGCTCCGTTTTGTTTCGTGTGGGTACATTATATTCTGGCTTGGGCAAAATGTTTAGTTTTGCGCGAGCCATTGGTTGACGGATACAACTTTGACAAAAAGGTATTTGCAGATTTACGCAGACGCGGCGCAAAGGTAACGCGGTCTATGGGGCAGTTTCCAAAATTCACGCGGCAGCGATTTCGCCGCGCGCAAAATCAGTACGCGCCGCGCGCGGTGAGCAGCGCGGGAATGGTTTTGAGCATGATCCAAATGTCGAGCCACGGCGACCAATTTTCGATGTAATACAAATCGAGCATCACCATTTCGTCGAACGTCAATTCGCTGCGGCCGCTCACTTGCCACAAACCGGTGACGCCCGGCGAAACGTCCAAGCGCCGTTTGTGCCAATCTTCATATTGCGCGACTTCGTTGGGCAGCGGCGGGCGCGGGCCCACGAGCGACATGTCGCCGTTCAACACATTCCAAAATTGCGGCAGCTCGTCCAAACTTGTGCGGCGCAAAAATTTGCCAATGTTGGTGATGCGCGGGTCATTGCGAATTTTGAATAATGGGCCCGTGGCTTCGTTCAGATGCAGTAACGCTTGTTTCGCGTCATCCGCGCCGACGCGCATGGTGCGAAATTTATAGGCGGTGAATAATTTGCCGCCGCGTCCGACGCGCCGCTGCGCGAAAATAATGGGTCCCGGCGACGTCAATTTAATGGCGAGCGCAATGAGCGCCATCGGCAGCAGCATGAGCAAAAAGAGAATGCCGGCAAAGAGGACATCCATCGCGCGTTTCAACGCGAACGCGCCGGAACTGAAACTCGCATCCTTGACGCCGATGAGCGGGATGCCGCCCACCGCGTCAACGGCGATTTGCGAGAGGGACAATTGAAATAAATCGGGAACGATTTTTACGCGCGCCCCGGCGGCTTCGGAAATTTCCATAATCCGAACGATTTTGTCGCGCGCGTGCCACGGCAGCGTGATAATCACTTCGTCAATGTTGTGTTCGCGCAAGAGCCGCGGCAATTGGTCGGTGCCGCCGAGCAAGGGATAATTGCCGATGGCGCCCTTGTGCGGGTCGTCGTCCACAAATCCGGTAATCTGATAACCCAGCCCCGGCTGCGCCAACACATTCCGCATGATGGCGCGCCCCATTTCGCCGCCGCCCACTAAAATCGCGCGGTCCACGCCGTACCCGCGTTTTCGCAAGACGCCCAAGACGCCGCGCAAAATGACGCGGGCGACGGTCAAGCACAGCACAATTAGGATGCCGGCATACAAATAAATCAAACGCGAATAGTATTGCGGCCGAAAAAAGAAGAAAAAGAATACGAGGATGGCGATGCCGGTGAACGTCGCGGTCAGCAGACTGTAAAATTCTTCCAGCCACGTCCGCCCGCGCACATAATTGTAAATGCCTTCGATGTGATAAATCGCGAGCAAGCCGACGCTCAAGCCCAACGTGATGGGAATGTATTCGGTGTACGCGACGTAATTGGCTTCGGCGACGGTGATGGGAAAGCGCAGCTCGTAGCGGATGAAATAGGCAAACGCGAACGCGGCATTGATGAGAATAAAATCAATGCCGATTTGGATAAACATCAGAACGCGTGCGTATTTTTGCATTTCAAAGCGGCGGAACGGACGAATTTAAATTCAATGCTTGCCGATACACGTCGGCGGTACGCTGCGCGGCGCGCGTCCAGGTAAATTGGCGCGCGCGCTGCGGACCTCGCGCGGCGAGTTCTTGGCGCGCCGCGTCGTTTGTCAAAAGATAAATCAGCGCGTCGGCGATTTCATCCGGCGCGTGCGGATTCACTTGGAGCCCCGCGTCGCCCACAACTTCGGGCAGGGACGAAACGTTCGAGGCGAGGACCGGCGCGCCGCACGCCAACGCTTCGAGCGCGGGCATACCGAAACCTTCGTATTGCGGCAGATACGCAAACGCGTCCGCCGCGCGATACCATTGCGGCAATTCCGCCTGCGCGACAAAACCCGGAAAGAGGATCACGGCTTGCGCGTCGAGCTCTTGAATCGTCGTTGCGATTTCGTGGTCGAGCCAACCGCGTCCGCCTGCCAAAATTAAATAATGCGGCAGCCGGGCGGCGCGTTTCGCTTGAACGAACGCGCGAATCAACGTCGGCAAATTTTTGCGCGGTTCGCGCGTCCCCACATACAAGACAAAATGCTCGGGCAAATTTTTCGCGCGCCGAAAGTTTTGCAATTCTGCCGCCGAGACCGGTTGAAAAAAAACTGTCTCGACGCCGGGCAGGGCGACGTGGACGCGTTCGGGCGGAATTTGCAAGAGGCGCACAAGGTCTTGTTTGCTGCTTTCGGAAATGGTAATAATTTTGCGCGCGCGCCGCGCCGACGCGCGCGCGCCGATTTTGAGATAGAGCCGTTGGAACGGACGAAAGTATTCGGGATACATCAAAAAACTCGCGTCGTACCACGTCACGACGCTTGGCGTACGATTGAGCAAGGGCGAAACGTACGCCATGGAATGAAGCAAGGCGTATTGTTCGCGCAGCGCCCAGGCAAAAAGGGTTTGTTCCCAAATAATGCGCCACACCGGTTTGTGGACGGGCAGGCGGGTGACGCGGAGACGAACATTTTGTAAAAGCGACGGCGCCAGCGGTTCGGTGGCAAAAACCTCTAGCGCGCAATCGGGCAGGGCTTGGGGTAGTTCGCGCAAGAGGTGAAAAATATACCGCGCGATGCCGGCGGAACGATATCCTTCGTTCAGGCGGAGCAACTGCGCGTTGAGCGCGATGCGCGGACAAACAGCTGGCACAAAAGTCATTATAGCAGAAGTCAAACGCTTTACCGCAGACTTTGATAGAACGACCACGTGTCGTCCACAATTTTTTGTTCGGAAAATTTTTCTAACGCGCGCGCGCGGCCCGCTTGCGCCAGCTGTTGGCGGCGCGTTGGCGCGCGCATCAATTCGCTCAACGCGCGCGCCAACGCGTTCGCGTCATGTTCCGGCACGACGATGCCCGCGTCGCCAATGACGTACGGAATTTCGCCGGAAGCCGCGCCAATCACAGGCACGCCGCACGCCATCGCTTCGGTCAGCACGCGGCCGAATTGTTCCTTCCAATTTGGACGCGTCAAGGATGGCAGCGCCAGAACGTCGAGCGAATTGTACCAGCGCGGCATCGCGGCTGAATCCGTCCAACTTGAAAATTCGACGCGCGACGCGATTTGCAGCGCGCGCGCGGACGCGGCAAGCGACGCTTGTGCGGGCCCGCTGCCGATGATGCGCAAGCGCCATGCGCCCGACAGCTGCGCCGCCGCGCGCAGTAAAACGTCAACGCCTTTTTCCGCCACCAATCTACCGGCATAGCCAATGACAAATTCATCCGTCGCGCGCGCGCGCGGTTGCGGCGCAAAAATTTCTGGCACGCCGAATTGAGGAATGACGGCGCTGGGACGGGCGAAACCTTTTTGCGTCAAGACTTGTTTTGCCGTTTCGCTGCCGGCGATGGCGGCGGAAGCGATGCGATACATGAATTTTTCCATCCACACAAACGGCGGCGGATAGCGGCGCCAGAGATTTTGCCACGTAAAGAAAATAATTTTTGTATGCGGGTTGCGTTGGCGCATGGCGCGCGCGGCGTGAAACGTCGCCAGATTGTACGGCTCTTCGTCAATGTGAAAAATATCCGGCTGGGTCGCGCGCAAAATTTGCGGTAGGGTCGGATAATAGTGCCAATGAAAATTACCGTTCCAGCGCATCGGCGCGACGTGCAGCGTATATCCGTGCGTGTGGAGACGTTCCAGCGTGAGGCGTCCGCGCGCGTCCTGCCAATATGGCGGCACGACAACGGTCAATTCCATTCCCGGTTTCGCCGCCAGCGCCGTGAGTTTGGTTTGATAGGCGCCGACGATACACGCTTTCGAGAGCATCAAAACACGCATGGATTTGATTATAATACAGCACGACGGGCGCGGCGATTTGGACGCGCGAGGATGCGACTTGGACAATCCAATTTGGAATCATCGCGGCGTTTTGCCATGACGCAGCGCGTTAGAAATTTAAGGAAGAAAAAGGGCGCCAACTTATTGACAAAAATGATTGGGGTGGTATAATATTTGACGCTTGGAACAAAGCATCGCAGCCAACTTACAAATCAAGACGAGGAGGACAAAGAGAAAAAGCGAAATTCTGGCAAGCAGTTGTGCAATGCCTTGATACTCTTTGTCTCCGCCGGATGCGTTCTGGAGAGCTTGCTCTCTCGCACGGCGGATTTTCTTGTCTTGTGTGGGCTTGAACCTTAACAGTTAAAGAGTGGAAGAGAGAGTGCGAGAGCGCCTGCGGGTTGATGTCTGGTGTATGGACATTGACCGCTTTTGAGTAAATGAAAAAAAAGGAATCCGGAAGGATTTCTCGAATCTA
>JAJVIA010000101.1:4913-10621 GCA_022072245.1 Anaerolineae bacterium | reverse complement strand
GCGCGCCATTCACGCGCGAAGGAGGATTATACAATTTCATGCCGGACGAGAACTAGGTCGAATGGAATAACCCAAGCGTCGCGCGCCCCAAAAGCGCCGCGCCGCCAAACGCAAGCGCCGCGCCCACCAAAGTTACGACCCCAACGCCGTCTTGCAGCGTCAACAACACAAGCGCCGCGCCAAACATACACAAGATCGCGCCTGCCAGCGCCGTCGGCATACTCTTGAGCGCGTCCTGCTCAAACAGGTCGGGCGGCATCAAGGCGACCAAGACGATAGCCATCACAAACACAAACGCTTGAACGAAAAACAGGATGGGTCGTTCGCTCGTCAACAACAAGACGCTGCCGATAAATAACGGAATGCCGCCAAAGCCCGCGCCCCAAATCAAAAAGAAACTCGCCACGCCCGCGGGTTCGCGGCGCAGCACACTTCGGACAAACGTCCCAACCGCGCCGCCGCCCAAAACTTCAAAGACGCAAAAAAATAAAAGCGCCGCAATCGCTTCGTCGCTTGCCATAAGCCCTCACTTTTTTTCTGCAATCGTCACTTGTACGCGACTCGTCCGCGCGCGCGCCATTTCCACGCGCCACGACCACCGCGTCGCGTCAAACGTTGTTTGTAATAGCTGCGCGCGCGCGGCGGGCGCCGCGCCCGTGCCGGTGATTTGAAAGGCGCGATTGATAAAACGCCCCCACACATTCTCCGCGTCCAATTCCGCCGCGTCCACCCACACCAAACGCCCGCGCGGTTCCAACACGCGATGCATTTCGCGCCGCGCGGCGGGATTGAAAATAAAACCGGGCGGAAAGGTCATAACCAGCGTCGAAAAAAAATCGGAAGGAAACGGCAGCGCGCACACATCCGCGCGCGCGAGACGCGGCGTGAGATGGCGCGCGCGCAATTTTTTTTGCGTCAGGGCGAGCATGTACGGCGAAAGGTCAATGCCGACGGGCGTGTATCCCGCCGCGTACAAATCCAAATGCAAATTGCCCGTGCCGAACGCGATTTCCAAAACGCGCGCGCCGTGCACAAAAGGCAGCGCCGCGCGCGTCCACGCGCGCCATTCGCCGCGCGAGACCGCCGCGCTGACCGCATCGTACGTGAACGCAAAACGATTATAAAATTGGTCGAACGCAAAACGAACCCAAGCGCGCGGCATAGCGGTTTCCCCGCGCGCATTATATCCAATTTCGGCGCGCGCTGCATCCACGCGCGAATTCGAGAGACCTCAAATGTTTGCAGAAACACTTGGGGTCTTGCTCTCTCACGCGCAATTTCCAGAGACCTCATGTATTTCTGAAAACGCTTGGCATTTTTATTTCTCCGCGCGCGTCTTGACTTGCCCCAAGAGAGTACACATATCCTATTGTCATCATTTTGTAATTCATGTATAGTAGCGTCAGGTTTTTAATCACCCATATTTATTCAGGAGGCTTCTTATGCTTTATCTGCCCCGTCAGGACGAACAAGGACAAGGTTTGGTCGAATACGCGCTCATCCTTGTCTTGGTTGCGGTCGTCGTCATTGCGATTTTGGCAATCCTCGGTCCGCAAATCGGCAACATTTTCTCCAAGGTCACCAACGGCCTTGCCGGAACCTAAGCCACAGCTGTTACGTCCAAATGTGCCGCGCTTGTTCGAGCGCGGCATTTTTTATTCGCGGCGCGAACCACGCATCAGGCAAAAGTTTTTTCCGCGCGCGGTTCGCGCCGCTACCTGACCTATGCGTCTCTACTTTTTCCCCCAACATCGTCTGCCGTTTGTCGCCAGCGTCTGCGCCGCGCTGCTGCTGGGCATCTTGAGTTTTGCCGCGCCCCCCGTTTCCGCCGATTTGGGCAAATGCGCGCTCTTTCCCGCCGACAGCGTTTTCAATACGCCGATTGATACGCTGCCCGTTGACGCCAATTCGGACGCGTATATCAATTCCATCGGCGCCAACGTCGGACTGCATCCCGATTTCGGCGCGGGCGAATGGGACGGTCAACCGATTGGGATTCCATACAATGTGGTGTCCAAAGGCCAAGCGTTATCGTCCGTAAAATTTCTGTACGCCGACGAAAGCGACGCGGGTCCCTACCCGATTCCGTCCAATCCTAAAATCGAAGGCGGTTCGGACCGCCACATTCTCATCGTGCAGCGCAAAAAATGTTTGCTGTATGAATTGTACGCCACGCGCAAAACCAAAGCGGGCAAATGGAAAGCGGGGTCCGGCGCGATTTGGGATTTGAAATCGAACGCGCTGCGCCCCGATACCTGGACGAGCGCGGACGCGGCGGGGCTGCCGATTTTGCCGCTGCTCGCGCGCTATGACGAGGTCGCCGCCGGCGAAATCAAACACGCGCTGCGTTTTACCGCCGTCCAAACGCGCGGCGCATACATTTGGCCCGCGCGGCACGAAGCGTCCGCCAACGCCGACCCGAATGTGCCGCCGTTGGGACAGCGTTTTCGGTTAAAAGCCGATTTTGATATTTCCGGGTTTTCGCCGCAAACGCAAGTGATTCTTGCCGCGTTAAAAAAGTACGGCATGTTTCTCGCCGATAACGGCAGCGATTGGTTCATCAGCGGCGCGCCAAATGAGGGTTGGGACAATGATACGCTGAACCAAGAATTGGGGCAGGTCAAAGGTTCGGATTTTGAAGCGGTGGATGAAAGCGGTTTGATGGTGGACCCGGATTCGGGTCAGGCGCAATAAAAAAATTCCGAACACGGATGTGTTCGGAATTTTTTTCATATCAACTCACAAATCCCGCGTCCGAAACGACCACAACCCAATCAGCAGTACGATCAAAATATAACCGAGCGCCCACACAATCATCATGTTGCTCGGCACCGACGCGGGCGAAAAAGGCGTGAGCGTCATGTCGCGCATGAGCGACGGCTGCATGTTGTACGCCGCGAGCTGCCACAAACTCTCGCTCGGCACAAGCAAACTGGCGATGATGCCGATATAGTGCGCGGTCTCGTTTTGAAAGAGCGAGCCGATTTGTTCGATCCAGCCGCCGAGAAATGCAAGCCCGAACAAGCCAAACACCAAGACGCCATTCGCCAAGGTCGAAAGCCGCGTGCCGCCTGCAATGGAAATGGTCAGCAGCAGCGTCGCTTCGAGCAGCATCAATCCTAAACCGACGGCGATGTTGGGCGGCGTGATATTCGAGACGAGGCGCGCAATCAGCAACACGCCGCCGCCCATCAGCAGCAAATAGCCCGCGAGAATTACCCAAAAGCCCAGCCATTTGCCCAACACAATTTCCGCGCGGCGCAGCGGTTTCGTCACCAGCGATTGAATCGCGCCCGAACGGATTTCGCCCGAAAGCGTATCAACGGGCAGCAGCGCCGCCATCATCACCATCAAAAAATTCACCGCGTACAAGCCCGCCATCGTGAGAAAAATATAAACCAACGCGCGTTGCGCTTGCGTTTCGGGTCCGCGCGACGTTTCAATCAATTCGCGGTTCATGAAATAAATGCCCAACGCGAACAAGATGAGAAACGCTAACCCAAGCAGCAACGCCGCGAGCAGTACGCGTTTGCGTAACGCTTCGTGAATGGTGAGTTGAGAAATGGTGAAAATACCGCGCATGAGATTTCGTGATGTGTCTAATCAATCGGTGCGGATAGCGGAACCAACGCGCCGCTGTCAATTGCCATCATTCTGCCGGCGCGGTCAAGCACAACCTGCACCGATTCTGTGGCGAAATCTCCGCGTAGAAATTCGCCGTGCAAGGAAACGATCCAAACTGTCGAATCCGCAGCGCAGATGTTGGGATTGCCCTGTATGGGTGAAACGATGACGGAAATCATCGAGCCGATTGCGCCGCAATGAAATCTATCCAATTCGCCTACGGTTGTTTGTTGGACTGTGACTTGTGTGGGCGCGCCGGTGTATTCAACCGCTAACGCTTCCTTGGCAAGCTGAATGACTTGGCTCTCGGACAATCCGTCGTGCGGCACAGCAACCTCTTTTACCCCCGTTTGCCTCCACGCGATGCCAATCAAGATTGCGCCTAAAAGAATGGTCAATCCCGCAATCAAAAACCAAGTTCGCTTCTGCATTTGCCCTCCAATGCCCGCGCGCGCTTTTTATCCCGCGCGCGCGTCCTCGCCCATCACCGCCAAAAACATTTCTTCGAGCGACGGTTTCGCCGCGCCGATTTTGTACACATCTACGCCTTGCGCGACGAGCCAGCGATTGATTTCGGGAATGTGCGTTTCGTTTTCCGTTTCGAGATGAATCGAACCATTCAGTTGCCGCACATTTTTTCCAAATTGCTCCAGCTCGCGCAACAAGCGCGGCGTCGAATTTTTTACAATCAATTCGACGTCCGTGACGTTTGAGGTTTCACGCATTGACGTTTCGCGCACCACGCGCCCATTTTTCACAAACGCCACGCGGTCGCACGTGATTTCCACTTCGCTCAATAAATGGGAGTTCAAAAAGACAGCTGTCCCTTGCGCGCGCAATTCTTGAATCACATCGCGCACAATCAAACGCCCAAGCGGGTCGAGCCCCGAAGTCGGTTCGTCGAGAAAAACCAAATGCGGTTCATTCAACAACGCGGCGGCGAGGCCGATGCGCTGTAACATGCCCTTGCTGTACTCTTTTAATTTCCGATTCGCCGCGTCCTGCAAATCCACGCGTTTCAACAACGCGCCAATTGACGTTTGCCGCTTCGCGCTTGACATGCCATACAAGCGCGCGTGCAAATCCAAAAACTCGCGCCCGTTCAACCAATCTTGAAAACGAAAATGTTCGGGCAAGAATCCAATTTTCGCGCGCACAGGAACATTGCCCAACGGCGCGTTGAGTACGCGTGCGTCGCCGCTTGTCGGCGCGACGAGACCGAGCAGCATTTTGACGCTCGTCGTTTTCCCCGCGCCGTTCGGTCCGAGAAAGCCAAAGACCTCACCCCGTTGTACATTTAGAGTGAGGTCGGCGACCGCAACTTTGGCGCCGAATTCTTTGCGGAGTGAAAACGTTTCAATCGCGTAGTTCATAGTTCAAGTTTATACGATGCGCGTCTGAGAATCTACTGCGCGCTACGCGACATCGCGCGTGTTCAATTCCCACATGCCGAACGCGGTGAACAAGATGGTACACAAGAGAGAGACCAGCAGCGGCACGCCAAGCGTCGCCGATTGTTTAATGTACGGTTCGAGCGCGTTGAACGGCAAGAGCCACGGCACAAATTGCGCCAACGCCACGCTGCGGACAAACACAAACGCGCTAATCGAACCGAGAATGCCGATGCCGAGCGCAACGGTGAAACTAGCCCAACGCATACTCACATACGTTTGCAGCGCGGTCATGCCCCACGAAAGCAAAAATACAAACAGCGCTGTGGTCGCCGCGACGCTCCACGATGGATTCGGTACGCCCCAATGAAAATCGGGACGCAGGTTGAAAATTTGCAGCAGCCAGCCCGCCAACACGATGCCGCCGAACAGGATGAGTGTGGCAAAACCGACGAGTAAAATGTTCATGCTCAATTTTGCGAGATAAAACGCCCCCCGCCAAGTCGGCAGCGCGAGGAGATGCTTCCACATTTTTTGACTGTGTTCGAGCTGCGCCAACAACGCGCTTTCGAGCGCGATATAAAGCGGCAGCATGAGGACAACCCAAAAGCCGATGGTATCGCGCAGGAGCGTTGACCACGCGTCCGTATTGGCGCCCGAAACATCTGCGCCCAAACGCAAGTCAAAGAGTAC
>JAJVIA010000101.1:0-4813 GCA_022072245.1 Anaerolineae bacterium | reverse complement strand
TTTCGAGCGCGATATAAAGCGGCAGCATGAGGACAACCCAAAAGCCGATGGTATCGCGCAGGAGCGTTGACCACGCGTCCGTATTGGCGCCCGAAACATCTGCGCCCAAACGCAAGTCAAAGAGTACGGTCAGCGCGACGATTCCCAACGGCGCGATAAACATCATCCAGAACGCGAGCGTCCGACGTAATTTGATAAATTCCACTTGCAGCACGATGGCGAACGATTTCATGAATCCAATGCCTTTCCGGTCAGCTGCGTAAATAAATCTTCGAGCGACGGCACAACATAACTGAGGTGTGAGACCGCAATTTGATTTTGGACGAGGAGGGCATTGATAGCGGCAGTGTTGGAATCCGCGCCGTTGGTGACGCGCAAAATTCCGTCCGCGTCCGTTTCCACCGCATAGCCGCGCTGCGCGAAAAGTTGGCGCGCTTGATCAGGATGATCCACTTGAACGCGAATGTGCGGCGTACTCAACGCGCGCAGCGCCTCGAGCGTGCCTTGAAAGACCAGCCTGCCGTGCGCGAGGATGCCGATGTGCGTAGCAATTTGTTCGACCTCGCTCAACAAGTGACTGGACAAAAAAACGGTGATGCCGCGCTCCATTGCCAGAGTCTTGAGCAGCGCGCGCATTTCTTGAATCCCTGCGGGGTCAAGCCCATTCGTCGGCTCGTCGAGAATGAGCAGCGCGGGGTCGCCCAAGAGCGCCAAGGCGAGCGCGAGGCGTTGACGCATTCCCAACGAATAATCGCGCACCAAGCGCCGCGCCGCGCTCTCTAGGCGCACAATGCCGAGAACCTGGTCAATTTGACGCCGTTCCTTGCCAAGCAAACGCCGCGTAATGTCCAAATTTTCGTAACCCGTCAAATGCGGATAGAGCGATGGCATTTCCACGAGCGTTCCCACTTGCTGCAAAATTGCCTGCCGCTGTTTGGGCAGCGTCAAACCCAAAACGCGCACGACGCCCGCATCGGGACGAATGAGTTGTAGCAGCAAGCGAATCGTCGTCGTTTTGCCCGCGCCGTTCGGTCCCAAAAAACCATAGATGCTTGACTGCGGCACTTGCAGAGTCACTTGATTGACTGCAACGATGTCGCGATAACGGCGCGTAAGTTGCTGCGTAAAGATGGCTTCTGACAACATGTTGTTCGATAGAGCGGATTCCATTCTGATTGATGGATAGACCTTTCGTGATTTGGTACGACGAACTGCGTCAAAAGAAACCACGAAAGGTCTTTTGATTCGATACGAATTAGAATGGTGTCAAGGACGATGGCGCGCTATTGCACTGAACTCGCCAACTCCAACAAATCCGTCGCAGCGCCGCTGCCTTGCAGCGCGTACACCATTCCGTTATTTGCCCAAAGGATGAGCGTGTCGCCCTCGGCGTATGGGCTGCGCCGATTCTGCGCGGTGGCGCTCGCGTTAATCATCAATCCTTCCGCGCCATTCACATTGACTTGGCGCACCTCGGCGGCGTTCGCCGGAATGGGGATGAGGAAGGTGCTGCTCCAATCCACGTTTTGGGCAAAATTGTGCGCGTCCGCTTGGCTCAAACCCAACACGCGCAAACCGATTTCGCCCAATTGTTTCAGTTCGACGCCTTGCGGCAATTCCACTTCGGGACTCGGCGACTGTATCAAAGTGAGCTTGGCTCTTTGCAATTTATAGGTCAATACCACCGCCGCCGGTTTCCGCACCGTAATTTTCGCGCCGTTCAATTGCGCGGGAACTTGGGCATCGTGTATGCCGGCGATTTCGAGCAGCTCTTGAAGTTTTTGCGTGTCGGCGGTGAGAACGAACGCGCCTGCGCCTTGCACAAGAATTTGCGACGGCGCGGCGTTAGAGGGCGCGGACGGCACGGCAACCGTAAAGCCCGCGCGTTCACTCGCTTCTTGTACCGATGCCGCTTGGGTCGGCTCGCCCGGCTTTTGGAGAATTTCTACATCGTCCGCCAATAATTTTTCGGTATCCAGATCGAGATTGTCCAACTGTTTCATGCGCGCGGGGTCAATCGTAAGCGCCGCGAATTTTTTCACGCGAAAGAGATTGAGAAAATCCTGCGCCAACGCGCGCGCGGGCGGCAAAGCAATCACCAACGCGAGCGCGAGGACCAACGTCGCCGCGATGAGCGCGGGACTCCAGCGCATCACATTGTGACGCCATGTTTTTTGCTTGAGCATGTTCGTTCCTCCATTCAGTTTGTCTTGCAACTGCCGCGCAAATTCAGGGCGCGGGGCTTGCTGATAATTTTTGAGAAATTCGTCGTCCATAATGCCTCACTCTAAAATTGAAGGTTGCAAGTTAAAGGTTTTTGAACGACCTGCAACGTTCAACCTGCAACTCGGCAATCGTCATCCGTTATTCGTCAGCTATCGTCGAGTCCCATCTCTCACGTAACTTGATAACAATTCGATGCAATGTCGTCCCGACATTCGATTCGCTCATGCCCAACTGTTTTGCGATTTCGCGGTTGTTTAATTCCGCGCCGTATTTCAGCGCAATCAATTCGCGTTCGTGTTCATTTAATTGCTGCAACAACGCGCCGAGCTGCGCGATTTCTGCTTGACGCGCAAACGCGTCGTGGGGTGAATCGGGCGCGGGAATTTTTTCGAGCGCGTCAAAGGAAACCTGCGCGCGGTGGGTACGCCAATGGTCGGTCGCAAGATTACGCGCGATGGCGAACAACCATGTCGAGAACGCGGCGAGGTCGCGTTTGTATTTTTCGCGCGCGCGCCACGCCTTTTCAAACGTCGCCGACGTTAAATCTTCCGCCAACGCGTCGTCGCCGAGCCGATAGCGAAAATAGTTATAGACGCGCGGCAGTTCTTGGCGATAGACCGCATTCCAATTCACATTCACGTTCGTCGTCGTCAAATTGATTGCCGCGCGTAACGATTGCTTTTGAGCAGACATTTGCAAATTCTATTCACACTATTATACGTTCGACAAACGAATGTATCACACACAAAACGATGGCAACGGTTGGTCAATAAAAAAGCGGACGCTCTAGCGTCCGCTATGCGCTGTGTACTTGCAACAAAAGTCTCTCCAACACCTCGAGCGGAAATTCGCGCCCCAACACCGACGCGATTTGCAGCACGCGACGCGCGTTGCTTGGCAGTTGGTCAATGCGCGCCATCAAGACGCCTTGCAGCGTGCCGGGTATGTCGAGCGCGGCTTGATCATTTTTGAGAACCCATTTGCCATCCACGTCAATCAAATCGCCGCGTTCCCACAACATGCGCGTCAATTCTTGAACAAACAAAGGATTGCCTTCCGCGCGCGTGTGAATGAGCCGCTCCACTTCGGGCGCAAGCGCGCCGGGCAAGAGCGACGCGGCGAGCGCGTAGGCGTCGTTTTCGGCAAGCGGAGTGAGATGAATCCGCATCGCCGCGACGCCGGGCAATTCTTCCGCATCATTCATCAGCGCCCAGCCGGGCGTCTCGGGATCGGGGCGCGAAGTGAACGCGACGAGCAAACGCGCGTTCGGCGGCGGCGTCAACACGCGGCGCAGCGCTTGGACCGATGCCGCGTCCGCCCAATGCAAATCTTCACAGACGACCACCCACGCCTCGGTCTGCGCATAAATGGAAATCAAATCGCGCAGCGCGTTAGCGTAGCGCAGATTGAGCGCGGCGCTGTCCGCCGCGTCAAATTTTTGCGCGGGCGTGGACATGCCCATCAACGCGTCGATCCACGCGGGCGTTTCGGTTGAATTTTTTTGCGTGTCGAGAATCACGCGCGCGAGTTCGGCAATGAACGCGTAGGCGCGCGCGGCGCTGTCGGGCGCGCTCCCCGCGCTGAGGAACGGCACATCGGGCATGGCGCTGCGCCATTCTTCAATCAAGCGCGATTTGCCCAAGCCCGCGTCGCCCAAAATGGAAACGAGACGCAGCCCCGGTTCATTCTCACGCATTTCGCGCGTCACGCGTTCCAACAGCGCGAGTTCGCGGGCGCGTCCAAACAGCGGCGTATCGGTTTGCACGCGGCGATGGCGCGGCGCGTTTTCTTGGACGCGCAAAAGCTGCCACACCGGTTGCGCTTCGCTTTTACCTTTGAACGGCATGGTCCCGCGCGCGGCAAATTCAAAATAATCGCGCGCGAGTTTGTATGTTTCCGCGCCGACGAAAATTTCACCGCGTTCCGCCGCGTCCTGTAGCCGTGATGCCATGTTCACCGCATCACCCAAGACAGAATACTGTTGGCGGCCGCGCGAGCCAACGCCGCCCGCAAGCACCATGCCGCTGTTGATGCCAATGTGCAAGCCAAGATTTGTATTGCGCGCCGCGTTGAGGTGTTCAATCGCGTCGAGCATTTCCAGCGCGGCGCGGCACGCTTGGAGGGGATCGTCTTCGTGCGCGGCGGGCGCGCCAAACAACGCGACAATGGCGTCGCCGACAAATTGGTCAACGACGCCTTGATGTTCTTCGATGATCGGAACGAGCAGATCAAAACACGCGTTGATGAGTTCGCGCACCGCTTCGGGATCGCGCGTTTCCGTCAGCGCCGTGAATCCCGAAAGATCGGCAAAGAGAATGGTGACGAAACGGCGTTCGGCTTCGCGCGGCACACTGCGGAATGTTTCGGCGCTTGCGGTAAGCGGGCGCGCGAGAGGATGCCCACAATTCGCGCAAAATGTCGCGGAGGGAAGATTCTCAAACGAACAGTTGGGACAAGCAGGCACGACGCGAGACGCAAGCGTTTAGGGTTTGCCTATACACAAAGGATCGTTCGGCGCAAGCGTAGTCAAATTGGCAGTGAGTGTGCCGCCGTCACCATCAGGATTGGGCGAAACCTTTGTGGCGAG
>JAJVIA010000049.1 GCA_022072245.1 Anaerolineae bacterium | reverse complement strand
CCCTCGGTGCGGCGCAGAAGCCGCCCACCATTTCTGTGTTGTCCGCCACGCGTGACTTGAATATTGGTGACGTCATTATGGCAAATGACCTGGCGGTCAAGACCGTCTTTCAGGATGACAACGCCAGCCTGTATATCCCCGGTGAGGAAGTGACCGGGGTGGTCGGCGGCATTGTCGCCCAACCCATTGGAAGCGGACAGCCGGTCTTTCGCAACGCCATCGTAGCGCCATCAGCAGAAGGCACACGTCTCTCGGCGGTGTTAGCTCAATTCCCCGGTCATAGTTTGTTCCCCCTGCCATTGGATGCGATGAATTTGGTATCGCCCGATGCAGAAGCCTTCCTACCCGGAGACCTGATCGGCGTGACAGTGGTGATCAGCACTCGCCCGCAACAAATGAGCACACCGACCCCGATGCCGGAATTGGTCATTGATCCTGGGTATGTTGAACCGACCGCCCAGCCATCGCCTCTTGAACTGGAGCAGGCAGATGCGATGAACCGCACGTTCCCACCGCTTGCCAAAGATTTGTTCCCAATGGGTGTACGCGTGATCGCGGTACAAGGGCTGCCGGCACAGACTGACTCAACTGAGAATAGCGATGGTGGTTCCTCCTTCACGCTTGAAGATACGCAGAAGATGCTGATCCTGCTCGTTCCCAATGAAAGCCGTGAAGTGTTGTCGCTTGCCTTGCAGCAGAGCGATCGTTTGGTGGTCTCGCTCATGGCACGTGGCGATGAAATACCTTCTGCCGGCTTTACCTATTGGGATTTCGAAGACTTGTTCAAGCAGGATCGTGAAGAAGTCCTGGGAGGAGGGCAGTAATGCAGGTTCTGTTACTTGGTGCAGGTACTGTCACCTCGCGTCTCAATATGCAGCTCGCGGAACAAGGTCATTCTGTTATCGCTCAGATCGCGGCATTCACGCCGCAACATATTGACTTGTTTGATTTCCGTGCCTTGATCGTGATTTCGCCTGAGTCGTCAGTTTCTCCGGAGAGTTTGGTCAAAGCCGCTGAACGTGGCAAGTTGATCTTCGTCATTGCCGGCGTCGGTGACGGCATGGCAGCCTGGGCAAATGGCGTCGGCGTTCCTTCCATTGCCTATCCACCCTCGGATGTGGACATCAATAAATTGTATGAAGAGATGCGTCGTGCCGATGCTGGCAATCTCGCAGCGGACGACCAGTATCGCAGAGCGGTGCTGGGCAGTGATATGTCGGCACGCATTCAATCGGGCATGGCAGTGAGGAAGATCGCGATTACTTCTCCTAAAGGTGGAACGGGCAAGACAACTGTGGCAGTTAATTTGGCGGTCGCTCTAGCACTATCGGGTATCACAACCTATCTCGTGGATGCAGATGGCAATGCCGGCGCGTTGCAATATCACATGCGCATGGAGCGGGTGAACACGACCATGATCGGTTTGCTTCGTCGTGAAATCGCCAAAGCCAACAAAGGCGTAATGGGCGACGTGGCATCCGGTGCGGCATATCTCAATGCCTTTACTCCATTGGAAAATCTGCCGACCTTGCGCGTCCTGCCAGGGCTCATCACCGATGATCTTGGAGATGAAGTCTTGCAACAGGAAGCGAAGGTCGCTGAAGTTATTCAAGGTTTGTATGAAGCCGGCGTCGCGGCGGGCGGAGTGGTCATCATGGATGTCGGCATTAACCCGGCGCATGTGGTGCATCGTGCCGCCTTGAAAGCCGCCGAGGGCATTGCAATTGTAATCAAGCCGGAGATCCCTGATCTCGCGGAAACACGTCGCTGGATCGCACGCATGATCAATTCTCTGGCAAGTGTGGTTGGCAAGGGCAGCGCGCATGAATTCGTCGGCAGCCGTGTCAAGCTTTGCTACAACCAGGTCGTGGGGGATGGTTTCAAGGCGGCGCACAAGATGCTGCAGCAAGCCTTGAGTGAGGACAAGATCGAACTCGCCTTGATCCCCAACGGCATCATCCCGATTGTAGACCCGCGTCTGGCAGCCCAAGCTGTGAACTCGGATCGACGGGAGGATATCCTGATCTGGCGTTACAAGAAGGAGAAGTTGGAGGAACTCGGACCGTTCACTGATTCATTATTAGGCTTTGCATCGCATTTCGTCCCTGCTGTTCGTGAAGGCGCTGCACGGATTGGATTACTTCCTAGCCCGACGAAAAAACGCGGTTGGTTCGGGAAGGGTTAAGCCATGTTCGATATTGCTGGCAAAACCTTGAAACCTATTTCTGAAGCGCGTTCCTCGGATGAGATGGAACGCTGGTGGAATATTCTTGCTGAGGAAGGACGTGCAAAGAAGGCGATTGAGTCCCTGCAGAAAAGCATGACTTCCACGGAGATCGAAGCTCTGGCTCGCCAGGTCTTTGAAGAAATTAGTGTTCGTGCGGTGGATGCAGGCGTCTCCTTGCCCAAGGAATACATCCTGCGTTTGATCGGTGAACTCTCCGGGATGGGTCCTTTACTGGAACTCATTGCCCGCTCGGATATTGAAGACATCGCCATCAATCTGGGACATATCTATGTGTACACCACTTCGAGTGGCTGGGAACATGCCGGACCCGCACCGGATGGCATAGGCGATGCGCTAAGAGTCATGATCGACCGAGCCGGACAACGCGCACCGACTCCCGATTATCCAATTGCAGATGCCATGTTACAGGTCATGGTTCCTTTGGTAGATGGAACCGTGCGGAGGAAAGGTGTACGTATCAACTATGTCATGCCACCTGCCTCGCCTTACGGCGATACGATCACCTTGCGTGTCTCCAATTACCGCACAGCCTCCGATCTGACGCAGGGAAGTCTGGCATTGTTATGTCAGAACAGACTCCCGCCTGTGCCGCGTCCCAAATTCGATCCAAAAGATTTCCCGCGTGGCAATGGCATTCTCACGCCGGAAGCCGCGAATTATTTGTTGAGTGTGATGGTGCATGGTGGGACGCTCGTCATCGCTGGTACGACCGGTTCAGGCAAGACTTTTGTCGGGCAGCGCATCCTACAGGAGATGCTGGACTACTATCCCCGTGGCGCGATCCGTTTGTTTATCGTGGAGGACAGCAACGAGATTATCTTGAACGGCTGGAATGGAGATGGCAAGGCAGACACAGGCAACATCATCTACACCGTAACCCGTCCGGAAATTCGCGGCGGTCCACCGCCCGTCACCATGTATGACCTGATCCGTTCGGCGTTGCGTTCACGTCCGCATGGAGTCGTCATCGGTGAAGCACGTGGAGCGGAAGCCTGGGAGTTGATCCGTGCCGCAGCCACTGGGCATGGACATTCTGCGTTCACGATCCACGCTACCAGCGCCGAACATGTCTGGCCGCGCTTCTTACAGGTGGTGCAGGCGCATCCCGATGCAGCGCGCATGTCTGAAATTCAAATTGCCCAATCGTTTGCAGAAGCAATCACCGCTGCCGTATATATCGAACGCAATCCGCAACATGGACAGATCGTGCGTGAGATCGTGGAAGTGTCCACCATTGTGGAACGCACGGCCGCACGCCCTTCGTTTTCCCCATTGTTCAAGTTTGAACCGGGAAAGGGCTTGATGCCAACAGGCAACCGTCCCATGCGACCGGGCTATCGTGCCAATGACTTGAACATCCCTGAGTCCATTTTCAAGGCAGGGTTGTAATGGCAGAGCAGACCATTGGTTCGACGAGAACTTTTGTATTGGCAAAGGGCTTTATTCAAGTCGGCAATCACTCGGCTTTGATGGGTGAAGATGATACCAAGCGATTATTTGCTGAAGTGTATGCCGACCCAGATCGTCCCGATGTGCGACCGCAGGAGGCATATAAGGCGATCCTTTCCTCGATGCAACCGGGCTGGACACTACGCCTATTGCAATTGTTCTGGCCGGATCCTGAACCGAGGTTGGAATTCCAGAAACAGGTTAGTCAATGGAAGCGACCTAACACGGAAGGCTTGGATATCTTGCATCAGGGTTTGGCATTGGCAGTGCAGGAGTATCCACTCCCTTTTGTACGGCGAACAGTATTGGAATTTGTATTACCCGGCGATGAAGGCATTGCCTGGTGGGAAGGACTGGTGGGACTATGTGCCGGCTTTGGGTTGCGGATTCGGTATCTGGATCAGAATGCAATTGAGGCTTTGACCCGCTGGGTGCTCAATCCAAATTTGGAGTATAGGTCATAATACTCTTAACCAATTTGATAAAGCTCAACGGCGTATCTATGCAGCACAATAATAACTACGATAAAAACCGTCTTAATCTTGCTAGCGGATTACATGCATCCCAAGTTTATCGGCTTTACCTCACCTCACGAAATATTTTGCACGTCAAATTATCATCTGTGTGAATTCATCTCCCGCAATAGTATATAATTGTGCTAAATTGGACTAAAAATGCTTGGGAACCGTTAATTACACACCATGACAATGTCGAGTGAAAAAACCAAGAAAAAGACGCACGGAATTTTTTATACCCCCGATAACGTTGCGTCTTTACTATGCAAATGGGCTATTCAATCACCTTCTGACACTGTTCTGGAACCGAGCTTTGGTGGATGTGGATTCTTAAGAGCAACCAATAGCAGGTTTATCGAAATTGGGGTCGATGAAAGCGAAACCTTTCAACGTATATTTGGGAGCGATATTGACTCTACAGCTTTTGGCCACCTCAAAAAAATATTTCCGTACTCGAACGGGCATTTTATTCAGTCAGATTTTCTAGGTCTTCGATTTGAAGAATTCCCTTCTTTGGGAAAATTTTCCATCGTCATAGGTAATCCTCCGTATGTTTCTCATCACAATATGCTACCTGAGCAGAAAAAAGCGGCATGGGCATGGCTGGAAAATTCTCCCTATAATACTCAAATCGATAAGCGGTCTAGTCTATGGGTGTATTTTGTACTTCATGGACTTTCATTTCTAAAGGAAGGAGGTCGCATTGTTTGGGTTCTACCAGGTAGTTTTCTTCATGCAGATTATGCAAATCAAGTTCGCAATATTCTTCAGCAAAAGTTCAAGCGCATTCTTTCTATTGTTGTAGGATCTCGCTTATTTCTCAACGATGACACTGAAGAGATTAGCATATTTTTGCTTGGGGATGGCTATTTGCCAGTTTCATCCGAATCGTGTAAGACCTCATTCGCTTTTGCGTCATCTCCCCAAGAAGTCCCACAAATTATCGATAGGTGGGAAAAAGATCAGATTGAGACACATACGATGTCATTGGCAAGTCTTTTGCCTTCATCAACACAGGTTGTGTATCAAAAGATTGCATCAAATAATACAATTGCATTAGGCAATCTTTTTGATATTAGGATTGGGATAGTGTCGGGTGCAAATGATTTTTTTATTATGAATCAGGAAGAATGGAAAAAACATCATCTGCCCAAATCTTTTGAAAGCTATATATTGACCCGCTTTAAGGATACCAATGGGCTTGAATTTACAGAAAAAGATCTGCAAACAATGCTGGATGCTGGTGGTAGAAATATCCTTCTAGATACGAATAGATCAATAAAAACTCCACAAACGGTTAATAATTTTCTAAATCAATTTCCAATTGAACGATTGCAGGCAACCACGTTCAAGAGACGTGGATCAAAATCTTGGCATCAATTCAATGATCAAAAGATACCAGATGCATTCCTCCCTTACATGAATAATAACGGACCGCGAATTGTGATCAATAAGGCGAAGGTGATTTCAACAAACTCAGTCCATCGACTTTATTACATAAAAAAGCATGGGCACGGCGCCAAAGGATTAGTCATGAAACAGGCTGCTATTTCGCTATTGAGCACTTTTAGTCAACTCTCAGCCGAAATGGAAGGCCGAGTATATGGTGCAGGCGTTTTAAAACATGAGCCTTCGGAAGCCAAAAATATAAAATTGGTGTTCAAAAGAAATATAGAGCCCAATGATCTTAAAAACATTAATGATGTTTTTAAGAAAATCAACCAGAAACTGAGGGAAGGTAAATTTCAAGAGGCGCAAGAACTGTCGGATGACTTCGTTCTCTCAGATATTCCCGTTAAAGAACGTAATAAAATTATTGAAGAACTACAAAGAGGGTTGACATTGATGCGAGTGAACCGCTCTCCAAAAAGCTGGAAAGGGTAATGTAATGAGCAACGAAAACAAAAAGACAAAGCAGCTAAAGGATGAGATGTATATGCTCTTATCCCAAAGCGAAATGGACTCTGATAGAGTTCTTGATATTGCCCACAAACTTGCGCAAAGCGTGCCCGGTCGAACCAGATTTTCGGTAGACGCTAGCTTAATCAATCGTCTAGGGAGGGAGTTGGTCACAAGAAAAGAAATAGCTGTCGCAGAATTAATTAAAAACGCCTACGACGCAGACGCTACAGATGTTACCGTTACTTTTCTTGATTCGGAAAATGCAGGAGGGGCACTTGTAATCGAAGACAATGGAAATGGAATGAACCGTGATCAACTAATTTCCGGATTTATGAGACTTGCGTCCACAGAAAAAATTCACGAGCCCTATTCTCCTAGATTTAAGAGGTTGCGTGCAGGGAAAAAAGGCATTGGACGTTTTGCAACCCAGCGATTGGGTCGCAAGTTGGTAATATCAACTAAGCCAGTTTCAGGTGGAAAGGGGTGCGAGCTTGAAATTGACTGGACCAGGTTCGAGACGGATAAAGAACTTTTCCTGATTTCTCAAGAGGTAACAGAAAACATTGCTAAGAGAGATAGTGGTACAACGTTAAGAATTATTAACTTAGAAGACGCTTGGTTGGAAGCAGATATAAAGAGGGTATTTCGATATGTCGCTGATTTGCTACAACCGTTCAAATTGGTGGGTAGGGCAAGGAAGAGCGATAATTTTGAAGTCAAGATTTATCATGAGAGTGACGAGCAAAAGACTGAAGTAGCAAGCGTTGAGAAACTAATTTACGAAAATGCTATTGCAAAAATAGAAGGAAATGTCAATGCCAATGGACGTGGCGATATTAGCTACTCGAGCGAGAAATATGGCATAGATGTTCAAAAACTAGAATACGGGCAAAAAGATGACCAGGAAAAAAATATCAAATTTTTTTCACTGAGGAATATTAAGTTTGTCGCTTATTACTATATTCAAGATGAATTGCCAAAAAATAACAAGACTTTGGTTTGGAATTATCTGCGTGAAAACGGAGGGATACGAATTTATCGAAATGGCTTTAAGGTCCCACCTTATGGCGACAACAAGAACGATTGGCTCGCATTGGACCAGCGAGCTGCGCGGCGTCTGGTCCTTGTTCCATTCAAGAATCAAAACTTCCTAGGATTTGTTGAAATTGTAGATGTTGGGGGGGATATTTTCGAGGAGACATCCAGCCGGGAAGGGCTGCTTGAAAGTGCCGCTTTTAAGGAGCTTCAACTTTTTGTTGGAAATGCATTAGAGGAATTTGCGGTGGCAATTGGTGCCGAGCGTGGACGCAAGGTAAAACCAACCAAATCTCTTCAAACTACGCCCCCGATCGAACGAATTGGTGCAGCCCTTGAGAAATTAGATAAGAGTATTGATATAGTCGTTGCGGAGAGTAAGAATAAGAAACTCCCGGAAGACGCGAAAAAGACTTTGTCGCAAATCGCTGAAATTGCTAAACAGACGACCGAAACAACGAAGACGCTTTTTGAAGAACACAGGGATGTTATGCGTGTCACCCTGGAAGAAGTTGAGATGCTTCGAATACTTGCAAGTCTCGGTTTGGCGATTGGTGAATTCACCCATGAAACCAAGACCTTATTCCCCAGCCTGAAAACGGCCGCCGATAATATAGCAAATTCAGGGTCGATAGATGAAATGCACAATATGGCGATTGAAATGAAAAGAAATGTGGATTCATTAACAGACTACTTATCGTATTTCGATAAGAATATTGCCGCCAATGCCCAAAGAGAAACAAAACCCCAGGATATAAATCAGGTCTTGTATCAATTCTGGAAGACAATACATTCTTCAGCGCAAGTGAGAGGGATTGTTATTAGTGAACCGACTATTCATGGATATAACCTTTTCACCACTGCGATGCATCCGTCGGAGTGGAACTCTATACTCTTTAATCTTTATACCAATTCACTGAAAGCTATTTACCGTACCAGAAGAGGAAATGGGAAAATACTAATCAAGGGAGGTAAGGAGAGCAATTCTATTTACGTGGAATTTGCAGATGACGGTGATGGTGTAAAAGAAAAAATTCGCGACAGAATATTTGATGCGTTTGTAACGACATCTCGAGTGCCTGATCCACTTGAAGACCCGATACAAGGGCTGCAAGGTTCAGGATTGGGTTTGAAGATCGTGAAGGATATTGTGGAGTCAAGAAAAGGCAAGATATATCTTGTCGGTGCGCCTCGAGGGTACAATACCTGCTTTCGAATTGAAATTCCAGTGGCAACAAAGGATGAAAAGAGAGAGTATGACTATTAAGTACCTTTATCTTGATGACGCGAACCCGGCTGAAATCAAGCCTTTCGTTCAGTCCGTCATGCGTTCAGGCGAAATTGAGATAACCCATGAGCATCCAGCGAAGTACATGAATAATATGGAGGGATTTATTATTGCCCTTAAACAGTATGACGGACTAATTCTTGACTGGCGACTTGATGAATATGTTCAAACAACTGATAGCGGGACAAAAAAATTCAACTTCCGTGCTGGAGGGCTTGCACAAGAGATTCATACGCTTACCTCTGAGAACGCAGTTACGCCTCTGCCCATTGTTTTGTGGTCCGCTACGCAAAAATCCAAGGGCTCATTCCAAAATGATTACACTGCCCAAGATCTTTTTATTGCAAAGTACACAAAGGAGGAAATCGCTGAAAGTGGTGGAAAAATAGCCATTGAGCTTGAGTCCTTGGCACATGGATACAAATTTATTCTTGAGAACCATAGCACGATAAACAACCTTGCAATAATACTTGGGTGCAAGGATAACCCTGAATACGCAGACGTGAGAGTGATAGAGAAGTTCTCAGGGGTTCCTTTTTCTGCCCATGAGGTGGCGAACTTTATCCTTGAGAAATTAATCCGACGTCCCGGTCTATTGATGACAGATGAACTCCTCCTAGTCAGGCTTGGAATAAAAAAGGAAACATCGCCTGGATGGGTTAAGTTAAAAGAGAGCCTTGCCCCTTATGCCTATAACGGGCCATTTTCGTCAGGATGGCCACGATGGTGGGCGCGTGGCATTGAGGAGGGATGGTGGTTTTCAGTTATTAAAGCTGAATCTCCACTAAGTGTACTTTCCGCATCGGAGAGGATAGCAAAAATTACAGAGATTACAAAGATTGATGGCCTCTCGGCCCAGATTCCGTTGGAACCTCATTATCATGACAAGTTTTATACAATTTGTGAGGAGACCCGGGCTGCGTTGGATCCCATAGATGGGGTCATTATTGATGAGCCTCAACCAGAACCTTGGCAGGAACGACGATATATATCAATTGAAGTTGCCCTCAAACGCAAAAGTGAAATCTTCCGCCCCCACCCATTGGAATTAGAAAGACTTAGGGTTATATCAGAATCCAGGGAAAGCTAAGGGGGATCATATGTCAACCGCAAAACTGTTCCGAGAAAACATTTCCACCAATCTGACTCGCCTAGCTGAATTCCTAAATCGAAAAGGAATGATTAATGATGCCAGTCCTTTGTATAAGGCCTCCAGCCAATGCCGAAATAAAGATGGAGATAGCTGGGGATACAGAATTGATCGATTGATTTTTCATAAGGTTGGAGAAGTTCGAGTCCAGTCTCATAAAACTTCAAGTATTTTGTTGGAAGTTAATGTAGATATAGAAGGTGTGTGCAAACCTGATATTGGCATGGATCCTTTGACCAAACTAAGTTTAGACCTGACTATAATGGTAAATGATAATAAGGAAACAGGACCTGCTCCAATGAGTGCATGGCATTTAGATCGCCATACTCAAAACGCTAATTTTTCGCACCCAAGTTACCACTTTCAATTCGGTGGTAATAGAATGAAATACGTTGAGGAGCAGTATGGATTGGTTTTAATCACAGATTCCCCGCGAATACCTCATCCACCAATGGATGGAATCTTAGGTATAGATTTTGCGATTGTAAATTTTTGGGAGGTTGAGAAAATAAGATTTAGAAATGAAGGGGAATATACGAATATATTGAATGAATCGATTAACATGCTGTGGAAACCCTATGTAGAAAACTTGTATAATTATTGGCAGCAGAACGCTCATTTGCTTCCGTGGAAACCTCATATATCTTGGAACCAACTTCCTCCGAAGGGTATTTAATGATAAAAGCACTTATATTTTCATTCCGGCATTGATGTATATCTGTTTTGTGTTTTTACAGAATTAACCAGGTGTTGGTATCCTCTAGTTTATCAACCCTACAGAAAAAAAACTAAAACTAAATATCTTAGATGGGATTTAGCGACACGGACGGGACTCCCCTCCGTGTTTTTTTATATCATCTCGCGCATGTCATCCGTTCACCCCATCCCAATCCCCTTCATCCTGCGCGGGCAGGAAATTACCGCGCAGGATCTGCTGTATCAAAGCCGGGACGGAACAAATCAGTTCTATTACCCCGACCCGCGTCCCCTGCTTGACCGGATCGTGCTCTCCGATCCCGTTCAACTCCAGCGCGACTTTACGAATGTGCGTGTCAGCGAGATCATCGACTTCCTTGCCGAAGCCGGCAAAGCCATGACCCTCAATCATGCCCGCATGGAACAGGCTTGTCGTTTCAGCCTTCCGTTCAGTGCCCTGCCGGAGTCCATCGTGCGCGGCAGTTATGACCTGATCCCGATTGTGTTCTCGAAGCTGGCATTGCGCACAATGGTCGAGAACGAGATCGGCTCAAAGTATTTGGATGGCTGGGTTGAGATGC
>JAJVIA010000057.1:5543-10898 GCA_022072245.1 Anaerolineae bacterium | reverse complement strand
AACGTTTCAATTCAAAGCGCTGGACAAGGGCAAAACGACCCTGACGCTCCTCTATACGCGGCCATGGGAAACAAACGTAACGCCGATGCCCAATGAAACCTTTAGCGTGACGGTGACGGTGGAATAATCAAAAACGCCGCGCGGAAAATTCCGCGCGGCGTTTATTTTTTATGCGCGCCGTCCAAAATTTCTTGCGCCACCTGCTGCATCGTCACGCGGCGCGCGCGGCTCGTGCGGTGAATTTTGTTGAACGCTTGTTGTTCGCTCAAACTCTGATTTTCCATCAACCAGAATTTTGCTTTTTCCACCGTTTGACGCGCCGCCAAACTTTTTTCGAGGTCGCGCATTTCCTTTTGCAGTTTTTGCCATTCCTTGAAACGCGTGACCGCTAAAGCGAGCGTCGCGTCGAGCAATTCTTCTTTGACCGGTTTCACCAGGTAACCAAAGACGCACGCTGCGCGCGCTTGATTCACCAACTCGCGTTGGCTGAACGCGGTGAGCATCACAATCGGCGTCGGGCGTTCCTGCATAATTTTGCGCGCCGCTTCCAAACCGTCCATGCCCGGCATTTTAATATCCAACAAAATCACGTCCGGTTTTTCCGTGCGCGCCATTTGCAGCGCCGACGCGCCCTCCGCCGCCGCGCCGACCACCTTGTGCCCTCTGTCTTCGAGCATCGTCCGCAGCCCCATCCGAATCAACGCTTCATCGTCCGCAATGAGTATTCGCATCTTGTTTCACGCTCCAGACATGGCGCCTCGCGCGCCCGCCCCAACGCCAAACGCCCGTTCCATCACGTCACCCGCATCTTGGGAATTCGCAGCATCGCCACCGTGCCGCGCTTGCCGCGCTTTGTTACATTCGCAATCGAAAACTCGCCGCGCAAATCTTCGACAATCATATTCCGCACAATTCGCAAACCGAGCGAATCGTCGGGGCTGAAATCTTTGGGCAAACCCGCGCCATTGTCCTCGACGCGAATTTCAAACCGTTCGGCGCGTTCGCTCAACGTAATTTCAATGACGCCCGTCGCGTTTTTTTCAAAACCATGCTCGAACGCGTTTTGAACCAACTCGTTCACGGCGAGCGCAATCGTCGTCGCGGGCTGCGAGGGCAAGCGCAAATCCACGCCCTGCAGATTGACCTGAATGTTTTGGTCGGGGCGCGCCATATTTTGTTTCGCCACATACGCCGCTTGTTGAATCAGCCCGCGCACGCCAATCAAATGAAAACCCTCGTGCGACAATTGTTCATGCACCGCCGCGATGCTCATGATGCGGTTATAGGTCTGCTGCAAGACCGCGCGCGCGCTGTCCACGTCCGCTTCGCGCATTTGCAAACGCAGCAGCATCGCCACCGTCTGTAAATTATTTTTGATGCGGTGGTGCATCTCGCGCACCACCATCGAACTCATGGCGAGGTTGGCGTTTTCCAACGCGAGCGCGGTTTGATTGGCGAGCGTCGAAAACAATTCGATTTCCGGCGCGGTAAATTCGTGCAATTGCCCCATGTAACAATTGAACGCGCCAATCGTTTTGCCGCGCACGGTCACGGGCATCGAAAGAAACGAGTGCAATCCTTCGCGCAGCGCGAGCGCCTTGTTTTTGTACGCCGGCTCGTTCTGCAAATCCCGCACCATCACCGGCTCGTTCCGCATAATGGCGCGGCCCGTCAAACTCGTCTCAACATCAATCGGCGAAATTTCCGCGTGCGCGCGTTGGAGGCCATACGTCGCGCGCAGCGCCAACTGGTCTTGCTCTTCGTCAAACAAGAGCAGCGCGGTCCCTTTGGCGCCCATAATTTGCGCGGTCATTTCACAAATGACGACGAGCATTTCGTCCAAATACATCGGTTCGGTGATGGTCTTGCTCACTTGGGCGAGCGTCGCCAGTTCGTTAACCTGACGTTGTAAATTGTCCGCCAATTCCGCGCGTTCGAGCGCGCCCGCCGCGAGTTCGCCAATCAAAGTGAGCAAATCAATTTCGGGCCGCGTCCAATGATGCAAACGTTTGGTCTGTCCATTCATCGCGCCGATTTTGTTGCCCTGACTAATCAACGGCGCTGCCGCGAGCGATTTGAAATTTTCTTCGTCGGTGCCGGGAATATATTTGAAACGCGGGTCATGGACCGCATCGCGCGCCGCCACCGCTTTGCCCGATTGCAATGCCGCGCCCGTGATGCCTTCGCCCAGCGCGAGTTTGCCCACGTTGAACGCTTTGGGCGACAAACCCGTACTGGCTTTCAAGACCAACGCGTTTTGTTTCTTGTCCCACAAATAAATGGAACACGAATCGAGCTGCATCACCTTTGCCGTCGTCTCGGTGATTTTATGCAGCGTCGTATTCAAATCCCACGCGCCGCTCAACGCCGCGCCGATGTTGTGCAGCGCTTGCAGTTCGGCGCGCGGGTCGGCGATGCGCGAATTGTTTTGTCTGGCCATACCCGTTCATTCTAATGCAATCACGCCCAAGACAAAAGAGCGACGCGACGCCCTCCAATCGCCGCTTACTTGGGCGCCACTTTCCAAAAAAATTTCTGCGTATCGCCCCAGCGCCAATCCAGCACCCACGCGTAACGGCTCCCGGTCGCCGCCGCATGTCCTTTGATGCACTCGCGCAGCCATTCATCATCCGCTTCGCCGTCGAGCCGTTCCAATTTCACCATGTCGGGATTCAGACGCGCAGGCAATTTATTTTCGGGGTCGTACACGAACGCGATGCCGCCGCTCATGCCCGCGCCAAAATTTCTGCCGCACGCGCCCAACACGACGACGGTGCCGCCCGTCATGTATTCGCACGCGTGGTCGCCGACGCCTTCCACCACCGCCACCGCGCCGCTGTTGCGAACGCAAAACCGTTCGCCCGCTTGACCCGCCGCGTACAACGTGCCGCCCGTCGCGCCGTACAAAACCGTGTTGCCCAAAATCGCATTTTCGTTCGACGCATAGCTCGCGTTTCTCGGCAGACGAATGACGATTTCGCCGCCGTTCATGCCTTTGCCGACATAATCATTCGCTTCGCCGTACACGACGAGTTGCATTCCGTTGATGCAAAACGCGCCGAAACTCTGTCCCGCGCTGCCTTCAAACGTCGCGACGATGGACTTGTCGCGCAAGCCCGCGTCGCCATATTTTTGCGCGATATACCCCGCGAGCCGCGCGCCGACGGTGCGGTCGGTGTTGCGAATCGCGGCTTTGAATTCAATCGGTTTTTTTTCGTCCACCGCGCGTTTGCACGCCGAAAGCAACGCATCGTCGAGCGTTGGGCTTTCGGGGCGGTCATTGCGCGGTTGTTCATTCTTGCGCGCCTTTTTGCCCGACAGGTCCGGGTCGGCGAGCAAACGCGCGAGGTCAAGCAAATCGGAATGCATATCGTTTTCCTTTAGCCCGTGAATTCAGCGCCGAGGCGTTATGCCGCGCATACAAATTCGGGCGTTGGCGTTAGCGCGGGCGTCAATTCAGACGCGCGCCGCGTTTTACATTCCAACAAATCCACGCGGCCCACGATTTCGTCCAATGTGCGCGCGCCGAGCGCGGCGAGCCATTCGCGCGTTTCGCGCGCGACAAACAAATAGTATGCCATCACCCATTCCGCCACCTGCGGAAATTTTTTACGCAGCTCGTGTTTCTGCGTCGCAATGCCGACCGGACACGTATTGAGGTGACACGCGCGCGCCATGATGCAGCCGCTCGCAATCAACGCCGCCGTGCCGAACGAAAATTCTTCCGCGCCCAACAGCGCGCCGACGATAACTTGGCGCCCCGTTTTGAAACCGCCGTCCACGCGCAAACGCACGCGCCCGCGCAAAGCATTGGCGACCAAAACTTGCTGCGCTTCCGCGAGACCCAATTCCCACGCGCTGCCCGCGTGTTTAATCGAACTCAACGGCGACGCGCCCGTGCCGCCGCTATGTCCCGAAATGTGAATCACATCCGCGTACGCTTTGGCGACCCCCGCCGCAATCGTCCCGATTCCGTTTTGCGCGACGAGTTTGACCGAAATGTACGCGTGCGGATTGACGCGTTTCAAATCGTAAATCAACTGCGCCAAATCTTCGATGGAATAAATGTCGTGATGCGGCGGCGGCGAAATGAGCGTGATGCCCGGCTGGGCGTGCCGCACCGCCGCGATTTCGAGCGAAACTTTTTGGCCCGGCAATTGGCCGCCTTCGCCCGGTTTGGAACCCTGCGCCATCTTGATTTGCAATTCCGTCGCGTTCATCAAATACGCCGGCGTCACGCCAAAACGCGCCGAGGCGATTTGTTTAATCGCGCTGTTGTACACCGTGCCATAGCGCGAAGGATGTTCGCCGCCTTCGCCGCTATTCGCCAGCGCGCCGAGCCGATTCATCGCCTCGCTCAAGGTTTTGTGCGCTTCGAGCGATAACGCGCCGTGCGACATGGCGGCAGCCGAAAAACGCTTGACCAGCGTTTCGACCGGTTCGACTTGGGCTAACGGAATCGGTTCGCGCGGCTTGAAATCCAAAAAATCCGACAGGTCGGTCGGCGGTCGTTCGTTCACCAGCGCCGCAAAGCGCAGATATTTTTCGTACGCTTCGTCGAAATGGCCATTCAACGCGCCGGGCGTCCGCACCGCATCATGCAAAGCGTCCACCACGCGCGGATTGAACGCATGATATTCGCCGCCCTTTTTGAATTTGAAATAACCGAAATTGTACAAACGCGCGGCTGCGCCGAACGCGCGCGCGTGATGACGCAAAACGGTTTCGGCAATTTCATTCAAGCCAATGCCGCCCACCGGCGTCGGCGTGCCGGTGAAATACTGGGCGCTGACCGCGTCGTCAATGCCGAGGCCCTCGAACAATTGCGCGCCGTGATACGCGTCGAGCGTGGCAATGCCCATCTTGGACATGATTTTCAAAATGCCCTTGTTCGCCGCCGCGAGATAATTTGCTTGCGCGTGCGCCGCATCGAGTTCCATATTGCGGCGCGCGTGCGCGGCAGCATACAGCGCGCGCAGCGTCGCCAACGCCAGATACGGATTTATCGCGTTCGCGCCGTAACCGATGAGACACGCGAATTGATGCGCGTCGCGCGCGTCGCCCGCTTCCGCGATAATGCTCGTTTGCCAACGCAGTCCCACGCGCAGCAAATGTTGATGCGCCGCGCTGACCGCGAGCAGCATCGGTATCGGCGCGCGCGATTCATTCACCTTGCGGTCGCTGATAATCAAAATCGTTTTGCCGGCGCGCGTTTCGCGTTCCGCGTCCGCGCACAATTGCTCCAACGCGTCGGACAAATTAAAAATTTGCCCCGCCTCAAAGGTCGCGTCCAATGTCGCATTTGGAAATTCATTGTCGAGCGCGCGAATTTGCGCGAGCTGCGCGTCATCCAAA
>JAJVIA010000057.1:3178-5443 GCA_022072245.1 Anaerolineae bacterium | reverse complement strand
CGCGCACAATTGCTCCAACGCGTCGGACAAATTAAAAATTTGCCCCGCCTCAAAGGTCGCGTCCAATGTCGCATTTGGAAATTCATTGTCGAGCGCGCGAATTTGCGCGAGCTGCGCGTCATCCAAAAACGGCGACGCGAGTTCGAGCAAACGCGCGTGCGTCGGCGCTTCGGCGAGAATGTTTCCGCGTCCGCCGAGCAGAACGCGTGCGGACATGACCAACCCTTCGCGCAGCGGGTCAATCGGCGGATTCGTCACTTGGGCAAAACGCTGCCGAAAAAAATGATACAGCGGTCGGTCAAATTCCGACAAGACCGCGTGCGGCGTATCGTCGCCCATCGCGCCAAGCGCTTCCGTCCGATTTTCCGCCATCGGTTTGAGGAGAACCACAAGCTCTTCGTCGGTGTAACCGAATAGCGTTTGCAGCTTGGCGATTGGCATTTCGGGCATCGGCGAGTCGAGGGCTTGGGCGCTGGACGCGTCGAGCGGGCGAATGTATTCATGCACCCAATGCGCGTAGGGCTGCCGCGACGCATAGTGCATTTTGATTTCGTCGTTGTGCCATAATTTATGATACTGCAAATCGGCGACGACCATTTGACCGGGCCCGAGGCGTCCTTTTTCTTTGATGCGTTCCGCGTCCATTTCCAATGCGCCCGCTTCCGACGCGGCGACGACCAAATCGTCGTGCGTGACCAAATACGTCGCGGGCCGCAAACCATTGCGGTCGAGCGTCATTCCCGCGACGCGGCCATCGGAAAAACAGAGCGCGGCGGGACCGTCCCACGGCTCCATCAACGTCGCGTGATAATGATAAAACGCTTTGATTTCAGGATGCAGGTCGCGCACATTTTCCCACGCTTCGGGAATGAGCATCATCACCGCGTGCGGCAATTCGCGTCCGCCCATCGCAACGAGTTCGAGCGCATTATCCAAAATTCCCGAATCCGACGACGCCAAATCCAACAGCGGCTGTACCGAACGTTCGCCGTACCATTCGTTGCCGCCAAGCGTTCCGCGCGGATGGGCGCGCAAGAACGGCGAATCGAAATAGGGCGCGCGCGCGTGCATCCACGCAATGTTGCCCGCCAGCGTATTTATTTCGCCGTTATGACACACCGCGCGAAACGGCTGCGCGAGTTCCCACGACGGAAAAGTGTTGGTGCTGTAACGTTGATGCGTCAGCGCGAGCGCGGATTCGAACAGCGGATTTTGCAAATCAAAATAAAAGGCGCGCAGCGCCGCCGAGACAAACAGACCTTTGTACACGACCGTGCGCGCGGACAGCGAAGGCAGATAGAACGGTTTAATTTGCGCTTGCGCCGCGCGGCGTTCCAGCTCTTTGCGCGCCAGATAGAGCGCGCGTTCAAACGCGTCGCCGCTGCCGACATGTTTGCCGCGCGCCAATAGCGCTTGCGCGATGTAGGGGCGCGTCTTGAAGGCGTGTTCGCCCAGCGCCTCTAAACTCACGGGAACTTCGCGCCACATTAAAAAATCCAACTGCTGCGCGGCGAAAACTTGTTCGGCGATTTGTTTTGCGCGCGCGCGCATTTCGCGGTCGCGCGGAATGAAAAACATCCCGACCGCGAGTTCGCCGGCGGGCGGCGGCGCGATGTGATTCTGCGTCAGTTCGCGCGCCAAGAGTTTGTACGGGATTTGCGTGAGGATGCCCGAACCGTCGCCGGTCTTGCCGTCCGCCGAAACGGCGCCGCGATGCGCCAGCCGCGCAATCAGCGCGAGCGCGTCCTGCACGAGTCCGTGCGACGCGCGCGCGCCCAAGTCGGCGAGGAAACCGGTCCCGCACGCATCGCGTTCAAAAAGGGGGTCAATGAGATATGTGGAATGACAGCCGCGTGGTTGCGACCACGCCGATTCGTTGGACATCGGGTCGTCTCCTCGTAACGTATAACAAGTTTGTGGATGCGCGCGGCATCACGGCGAGGTCGGCGAGACGACAACAATGTCAATTCTCTACGGGGACCGAAAAGATGAACCTTGCAAGCAATCAGGCGCGCGTCGGCGCGAATTCATTGGGCAGAGCCCGCGCCTCGTCGTTTGCATGGGCTGTCACATAGCGCCGCGCGCCTTCGATGAAAATGACTTTGTTGCAAATCACACATTCCGCGTCGTTCAATTCGTACGCGAACGCCGTTTCCTTGTCAAAGACATTGGAAACTTGTCTAAAATGTTTTTCGCAGAGACAGGGTTGCATAATAAAACTCCTCGAGTCTGCCAATCGCTTTGTCAAATTTTTAGCGTGACAAA
>JAJVIA010000057.1:0-3078 GCA_022072245.1 Anaerolineae bacterium | reverse complement strand
AGTAACGGAACGGGCAGTAACGGAACCCGGTTCCGTTACTACTACCCGTTCCATTGCCACCCATTCTAAAAC
Source organism: Anaerolineae bacterium (assembly GCA_022072245.1). Lineage (GTDB taxonomy): Bacteria > Chloroflexota > Anaerolineae > UBA4142 > SHND01 > SHND01. Next base: position 3,006 of record JAJVIA010000057.1, on the reverse strand, counting down.
GCTCACCGACGCGTTGTCGAAACGCCAGCGCCAAAAGTATTCCAAACCCATTCGCAGCGCATACAAAACAATTACGCGCAGCACGGCGTCGTGCGTTACAATCAAAATGTTGCCGTCGGCGTAGCGCGCCATGACATCATGCAAAAAAGATTGGGCGCGCAGCGAAACTTCCGCCAGCGATTCGCCATCGGGCATTTTGACGCGATGCGGCTGCGTGCGCCACGCGAGATATTCGGCGGCGTACTGTTCTTGAATCACCGCCGCGGGATTGCCCTCCCACGCGCCGTGATGAATTTCGGCGAGCCGCGCGTCCGCGTGCGCCGGCAGTTGTTTTTGCAGCGCCAACGGTTTCGCCGTATCGTACGCGCGTTTCAACGGGCTGGTGTACAGCGCGGTCAATTCGCACGCCGCAAATTTTGCCGCGACGCGCTGCGCTTGCAGTTCGCCCAATTCGCTCAACGGAACGTCCTGGCGGCCCGTGTACAAATGTTTGACATTCCACGCGCTTTCGCCGTGACGCACAAGATAAAGTTTCAACATAAAATCAACGCGCGGCGCGAAAAGCCAAGCCGCTTGCCCGACGGATTGGACCGCCTTTCAAAGGGTTAACGTCTGACTCCACTGCATATCAAATTCGCGTCGCAGCGTTTCCATCACCGCGTCCGGCACCGGGTCGTCGAGATTCAAAACCATAATCGCTTCGCCGCGCGGTCGTTCGCGCGCAACCTGCATGGAAGCGATATTCACATCCGCCGCGCCGAGCAAAGCGCCCACTTTGCCAATCATGCCCGGCCGGTCGCGGTGACGCGTCAACATGACGTACCCGCGCGGCACAAAGTCCACCCAATTGCCGTCCAACTGCACAATGTGCGGTTCGTCCAACAAGAGCGTGCCGCACACCACGCGTTCGCCGCGCAGCGCAATCAAATTTTCATACCGCGCGGCGTGCGGCGTTTTACGTTCAGCCAGATGGATGCCGTGCATTTGCGCGACCCACTGCGCGTTGACCAAGTTCACGCGCGTTTCGACAATCGGTTCCAGCAGCCCCTTGATGAGCGCGGCGGTCAACCCGCCCGTTTCTTCCGCCGCCAGCTTGCCCGCGTATTCCACTTCGAGGTCGCCGAGCGGCCCGCCGACCCATTTCGTATAAAAACGTCCGAGCAATTCCGCGAGACCGAGATAAGATTGCAGCGCGGGCGCGAGCGCGGACGCGCTGGGCGGCGTGTTCACGGCAAAACGCGCGGGGCGTCCGTGCAGCGCATCCAACACTTGTTCTGCGATTTGGAGCGAAACGCGCGTCGCGGCTTCGGTCGTACTGCCGCCAATATGCGGCGTCAGAACGACGGCGGGATGTCGCAGCAAGCGTTCGTTTTGCGGCGGCTCGTTTTCAAAAACATCCAACGCCGCGCCCGCGAGCTGTCCCGCGTCCAACGCGTCGAGCAGCGCGTTTTCGTCGAGCAAGACGCCGCGCGCCGCGTTCGCCAAAAACGCGCCGCGTTTGAATTTTGCCAATTCCGCCGCGCCGATAAATTTTTTGGTTTCCGCCGTGGCGGGCGTGTGCAAGGAAATAAAATCGCTCGTCGCCAGCGTCTCGTCGAACGACAAGAGTTTGACTTGCATTTGCGCCGCGCGTTCGAGCGAAACATACGGGTCAAACGCGACCGTTTGCATCCCCAAACCGTTCGCGCGGCGCGCCACTTCGCCGCCGACGCGGCCGAGGCCGAGCAAACCCAAACGTTTGCCAACCAATTCCACGCCGACAAATTGTTCGCGTTTCCATTCGCCGCGCCGCATACTCGCGTCCGCTTGCGGAATTTTGCGCGCGAGCGCCCACAGCATGGCGATAGTATGTTCCGCCGCCGCGACGATATTGGTCGTCGGCGCGTTCACGACGACGATGCCTTGATGCGTCGCCGCGTCCACGTCTATATTGTCCACGCCTACGCCGGCGCGTCCGATGACGACCAGATTTTTTCCGGCATCGAGCAGCGTTTGATTCACCTGCGTGCCGCTGCGTACAATCAACGCGTGATAGGCGGGCAAACAGGCAGCCAAATCCGCCGCCGATAATTTGAGCCGCACATCCACTTGCGCGTAGCGTCGCAAAAGTTCCAAGCCCTCTTGGCCCAGCGGTTCGGCGACGAGGATTTTATATTTCGTGGCGGCGCAAGCGGTTGCCGCCGGCGCGCGCGTTACGGTCTGGTTTTCTATCATTGTTCTCGCAACAAAAAACCCTTGAACCATTCCGCGAGGGAATTTTGTTCAAGGGCGACAAAGCCCGGGTTGGGCGGCGTCAACGGCGCCTGCTTGATTCGGTTAGCTCGACGAGCCAAATTGCGTGGCACAGTATAGCCCAAGTGGATGCCAAGTCAAAACGCGCCGCGAACCGAATAAACGTAAAAATTTTGGGCGAGCGCAAAGCGCTTGGGCCTCGCGTCCCAAAGATGTGAAACGAATTCGCCGAATCGTTACGCCGCCAAATCGGGTCTCAATTTTTTTGCCTCGCGCAAATAAATGTGTTTCATTTCATGCGCGCCGCGTTCCGTTTCGCAGTGAATCAGCACGCGCAGACAGCGCGGCAAATCGCCTTGGATTTTTGGCTGCTGCGCGTCGAGGAGTGGAATCTCGGTCCAACCCAATTCGCGCGCGGCGCGCGTCGGATACGCCGCGTCGAGGTCGGACGTGATGGTAAAGAGGACGGAAATGATTTGGGCAGGCGCGAGCTCATTGGCGACGAGAATCGCGCGCAGTAGTTCGTTGGCGGCGTCAAGAATGGCTTCGGCAGTGTTTTCGGCAGCGGTGGTAGCGCCGCGCAGAGCGCGAGTAGACATGGCGGAATGGATGGTTTTTGGATTTATGATTTATGATTTATGATTTATGATTTTTGATTTGCGAATGGCGATACGCGAATTGATTGTACTCGCAGATACATTTTTGTCGAGAGACAGGTCACGCAAACAGCCAGCGCACGGCGTATGGTTTTAATTCGACGCGCAGCGCTGCGGA
>JAJVIA010000098.1:8814-10941 GCA_022072245.1 Anaerolineae bacterium | reverse complement strand
TTGTGGGTGGACGCGTGGGAATTTGAACGGCTGGCGGAAAGCGCAAACATCCTCGACCTCGAACGCGCGGTCGCGTTGTATCAAAGCGACCTCGTTCCCGAAATTTATGACGATTGGCTCGTCCCCACCCGCGAAAACTTTCGCAATCAATTTCTGAGCGCGCTCGAAACGCTGGTCGCGCAATCTCAAGCGCGCAACGAATTGACGCGCGCCTTGACCTTTGCCCGCCGTCTCGTCACCACCGAACCGCTGCACGAACACAATCATCAAACGTATCTGCGTCTCTTGGGACGCCTCAATCGCCGCACCGAAGCGCTGGCGCACTTTGATTATTTGCGTCAGCTCTTGCAAACGGAATTGCAGCTCGAGCCGATGCCCGAAACGCGCGCGCTGGCGGAAGCGATTCAACGCGAAGCGACCTTGAGCGTCGCCGTCGCGACGGTTGCCGAACGCACGCCGTTTGTCGGACGCGTCGGAGAACGAACCTGCGCGTTAAAAGTGGTCGAACAAGCTCTCGCCGGGCGCGGCGGTTTGTTGACCGTCGAAGGCGAGGCGGGGATTGGCAAGAGCCGTTTATTGCGCGAACTCGGCGCGGGAGCGCGCTGGCGCGGCGCGCGCGTGGCGATGGGCAGCGCGAGCGCGAGTCCTGACGCTTCGCCGTTTGCGCCATTCGCCAATGCGCTCGAATTAGCTCCGGCAAGTCCGCGCGCCGCGCAGCTTGCCGCGCTTTTGGAACCGGAAACGCTTGCGGCGCTCGCGCCGTTGTATCCGCCGTGGGGCGAGCGCGCGCCTTTGCCCGAACTGCCGCCCGCGCAAGCGCGCGAACGTTTTCACCGCGCCGTCGTCACAACCGTTCAAACGCTCGCCGCCGCCGCGCCGCTCGTCTTGATGATGGACGACGCGCATTGGGCAGACCCCGCGCTGTGGGAAATGTGCGACGCCATTGTGCCGTCGCTTCAAACTCTACGCGTCCTCCTCATCCTCGCCTATCGCCGTCCCGATGTCGAAACGGGCGTGGGCTGGAATCATTTGCAGCGTTGGAATCGAATGGGATACTTGCAAACGCTCACGCTCGATTCGCTCCCGCCAGAGGACGTGGCGCAGCTGCTCCCCGCCGACCTGCGCGCCGAGACGGATTCGATTGCGCTGCTCACGGGCGGCAACCCCTTTTTTATCACCGAGTATTTGGCGATGCGGGCGGAAGGCGACGTGCCGGGCCGCGCGATTTTGACGGGGCGATTGCGCGCGCTATCCGACGAGACGCGCGCCGCGCTCGAAGGCGCGGCGGTGTTGGGCGTACAAGTCCCGTTCCGCGCGTGGGTCCAAGTCGCGCAGCAATCGCCGCTCGCGCTCGCGGCAGCCAGCGAACAATTGACCGCCAAATACTTTTTCCAGCCGACGGAAACGGGCTATGCGTTCACGCACGACCTCATCCGCGCGACCGTGTACGAAAGCATCGCATCCGCGCGGCGCCGCGCGCTGCACGCGCGCGCGGCGGACGCGTTGACCGCGCTGGAACCGAGCAATCTGCGCGCGCGCGCGTTTCATCTCGACCGCGCGGGCAGCGCCGACCAAGCCGCCGCGATGTATGCTCAAGCCGCGCAGCAAGCTTTGGCGCGTTTTGCGTTTCACGAAGCGCAGAGCGCATTCGAACATGCTCTCGAGCTGCTGCCGCCGAACGCGACGCGTGAACGCGCCGAAACCGCGCTCGCGCTCGCGGCGGCGTGCGATTACACCGGCGACCGCGAACCGCAAAGCCAAGCCGTCGCGCACGCGCTCGACGCGGCGTCCCAACTTGGCGATTTGAATTTGGAACTGCAAGCGCGCATTGCCGCCGGATATTTGGCGACCAAGACGGGACAGCACGCGGCGGCGCACGCGCAGTTGGATGATGCGCTCGCGCTGGCGGCGCGTCTCGACGACGCTGCCGCGCAAGCCGAGATTTATATCGAGTTGGGCGACCTCGAATTGCGAACCGGGCAGGTGAACGACGCCAAGACCCATTACGCGCAAGGTTTGATTCTCGCGCGGCAGGCGGAAAATCGAACGTTGGAAGCGCTCGCGTTGGACGGCTTGGGATTTGTCCTGCCTGCGGTCGGCGGCAAGCCGGAAGAGGCGCAAAAGTAT
>JAJVIA010000098.1:0-8714 GCA_022072245.1 Anaerolineae bacterium | reverse complement strand
CAGTATTGGTTGTGGGCGCTCTATCGTCTGCTCGCGGCGCTACAGCGTTCTGCCGAAGCGGAGACGGTCTTGCGCGCGGCTTTTGCCGAATTGCAGCGCCAGGCGCGGATTATTCGCGAGGATGCGGCGCGTCAGCGTTTCTTGACGTGCGTGCCGGTGAATTGTGAAATCGTCGCGGCGTTTGACCGCCTGACCGGCCGCGTGCGGACGTTGAACGTTCGTCTCGCGCGCCGCGATGCGCCGCTGGGCAGTCCGCGCCGCGCGAGTCAAGAGGTTGTGGTGCAGTGGACGCTTGACGCGCCGGAAGATGAAACTATCGCCGACAAGACCGCGCGGCGGCATTATCGTTTGCGCCGCTTGTTGGCTCAAGCCGAACAGCAAGACGCCGCGCCGACGGACGCCGACCTCGCCGCCGCGCTTCAGGTCAGCCGCCGCACCATTCTGCGCGACATGCAGCAATTGGCGCACGCGGGCAGTCCGCCGGTTACGCGAAGACGGAAAGCGCAATTGAAAATTCAAAGTTGAAAATTGAAAATTCAAAATCCGAAATCCAAAATTGAAAACTCAAAATCCGAAATCCGAAATCCAAAATCCAAAATCCAAAATCCGAAATCCAAAATTTTATCTGGCTCACTCCTCTCTCTCCCTCTCTCTTTGTCACAATCCCCCCTCCACTGCGCTAACTCTACGATAGATTCACGACACCCCTCCGCTATAATCCGCGTCAAAATCCAATCAACCTGTTCGGCTTTTACGGCTGCGGGTAGATTTCCATTTCTCTCGTAGGGAGAGGGATGGGGTAGGTTCTCTGCGGAGGTGTCACATGTCAATCGAAAGCACACGCCAAACCATGACCGCGTATTTCGAGAGCGGTCATTCCGACGCCAGCATGATGACTTGAGTTATAACTTCCTGACTCCACCATGCCAAATCAACGCTTTACTTTTATCCTGCGCGTTTGGCTCGAAACGGATGCGGGCGCCAAGAGCGCTGAACCGATTCTCCGCGGCTCCCTCCAGCCAATCAATTCCCCGCTCATCAGCTATTTCAGTTCGCTTCAAGAGATTTCAGAGCTTGTACACAAGCTGGGCGGATGGCGCGCAGCCAATCGTCCGCCAAACGAATCCGAGCCGCTTCAAGAATCACAGCCGTTACAGCAAACGTAACAAAGCGCACGACCAATATGAAAATCCTTCGCTTCTCTTTGCATGTCTTGGCGGAGGAGAATCTTTCAAGGTAGGTGTCCAATGAAACAATTTCTCTTTTCCCTCGCGCTGCTTGCAACGCTGCTCACCGTTTCGAGCGCCGTCCCGCGCGAATCAGCAATTGTGACGGCGAGCGGCCAAGCCGCGAGTTCGTCTGCTGGAGCTCGTTACACCATCACCGACCTCGGCACGCTGAGCGGCGGGATAACCAAAGGATACGGGATTAACGAAAAGGGCCAGATCGTTGGCATCTCCCAAATCGGCTCGTATATGCACGCCTTTTTGTGGGACGACGGGACGATGACCAACCTGGGCGCGCTGGGTTCGTATGGCAGTTGGGCTTATGACATCAACGACGCCGGTCAGGTGGTTGGCGGGTCGTACGTCGGCGAGGAGTTTCATACCCACGCCTTTTTGTGGCAGAACGGCGCGATGCAAGACCTGGGCACGATGGGCGGCCCGGACAGCTACGCCGTAGGGATCAACAGCGCCGGGCAGGCGGTGGGGTCTGCCTGTTGCGTCCCGGATTCGTATGTCACGCACGCCGTCAGGTGGGGAAGCGGCGGCGGGATTACCGATTTGGGCGACCTGGACCCGTTGTGGATTAAAACCAGCATGGCATATGGCATCAACGATGCGGGACAGATCGTCGGCCAATCCGACACCGATGACCCGATACAGCTTCCTCATGCCTTTCTGTGGCAGAACGGCTCGATGCAAGACCTGGGCACGCTGGGGGGCGATCACAGCGAGGCGTGGGGCATCAACGAAAATGGACAGGTGGTGGGCCTTGCCAGATTGGCTGACAACACCACCTTTCATGCCACTTTGTGGGATGGCGGACTGCAAGACCTGGGCGCGCTGACATTTACCAACAGCGCCGCGTATGATATCAACGACAAAGGGCAGGTGGTTGGCACGCTGCAAAGCGGGCAAACCTCGCACGCCTTCGTCTGGGCGGATGGTCAGATGCAGGACCTCAATAACTTGATTCCGGCTAATTCAGGTTGGGTTTTGCAGGAAGCGCGCGCGATCAATAACAAAGGCAAGATTGCGGGCTTTGGCACGTTCAACGGGCAGACGCGCGCCTTTTTGCTCAAACCGAATGCCTATCACTGGGTCAATCCCAGCGGCGGCTCGTGGCACGTGGCAACAAACTGGGACCCGCAGGGCGACCCCGGCGCAGGCGATACAGTCATCTTTGACTTGAGCGGACAATACGCTGTCAGCGCCAGTCCAAAAACTGTCAGTCCCGAGCGCTCCTCTGCCAACCAGTTATCGCTTGACCGCATGATTATTTCCGGCACCAACACTGTCGAATTCAACAACATGAATCTGAATCTGGTATATGACTCGCCAGAGGAACCTTCCCTCGAAGTTGACGCGGGCGGGACGGCGCACGTCAGCTCGGGCGCGGCGACCTTTTCCCACGCCATCATCGGCCGCGAGCCACCCGCCAACCCCAACAATCCACCTATCGCCCATTTGCAAGTATTGGGCAATGGCACCACTCTGACCGGTTCGGGACGGCTGACCATCGGCGATGAAGGCGCAGGCGACCTGTTCGTAACGGCGGGTGGGCATTTGACCAGCGCGGAATCGCGTCTGGGCGGTATCCTGTCCACGGGGACGGGCACCGCCAACGTCGGCGGCGATGGGTCACTGTGGGAAACGGGCAACATCGCCGTGGGCTTTGGCGTCAGCAGTACCTTGACTATCCAGTACGGCGGGCGCGTCAACTCGAACGACGCCTATGTGAGCTATGGCGTCCTCAGCAGTCATTCGCAGGTGACTGTGGATGGCATCAGCGCGGTCACCAGTCAGCCGGCGATGTGGGCGCTCCAGGGCAATTTGCAGATTGGACAGGCCTGGCCTGGATATGTTGAGGTGTTGAACGGCGCCGATCTGGTAGTCAACCAAAACGTGCATATTGCCAATGGCGGCCTGGACATTATAGGCCGCCACCCCAACAGCGATCCTTCCGACCTGAATGTGCTGGGCAGTGTCTTTGTCGGGGGACCGGGCAATGGCAATGTGTTGACGATCAAGGATTCAGCCAAAGGCAGCATCGAAGGCGATTTGATCTTTGGCAAGGATGGCGACGGCGCGCTGATCCTGTGGGGAAGCCCGACGATACCCGGCATAACCTGGCTGGATGTGCTCGATCCCCAGGCGGGGCAGTGCATCATCGGCCATGCCTACGATGGCGGCATCTCTGTGGGCGAGGGCGGCTTGCTGCGCTGTCAAGATATCCAACTGGGCCAGCCGGGCATGAACGGCGCTGGCTCGCTGTCGGTGGATCTGAGCAACGTGTGGGCTTACAACGTGCTGACAGTCGGCTATGCCGGTGGCGGCCACGGCGAGGTGAGGATGGTGAACGACGCGTTGGTGACGACCAACGGGACCTACATCTCCCCCAACGGCGTGATCACCGGCACGGGCAAGCTCTACGTGGGATTCATCGGCCTGCAAAATGATGGCACGCTCGCCCCCGGCATCGCCGTAAAGTATCCAGTCGCCCCCCCCGTCTCGAACGAATCCATCGCGCGCCCTCAGGATGTGACGGGAACGCTGATGGTCTCTGGCACCTTGACGATGGGTCCCACCGGGCGCGTCGAGATTCCCGTGATTGGTAAAAATGCGGGTCAATACGGCAGTTTGGCAGTCACCGATGCGGCGACGCTGGACGGCGTCCTTGCGCTCCAGTTCAGTCAGGGCTTTGCGCCGAAACAGGGCGACACCTTTACTTTTCTCGACATCGGCGGCGCGGTGACGGGCGCGTTCGACAGTGTGGAAATTAGCGGGCTAGAGCCGGGGTTCGAATACAAGCTTGACGTAACCGGCGGACAGGTGACGCTGGAGGCGTTGAACGACGGCGTGCCTACGGGAGGCAGCTGCACCGCCAAGCCCGCCAAGCCGCAGTTGACCGCGCCGAAAAATGGCAAGACCGTCAAAAAAACCAAAGTATTATTGAATTGGGACGAGGTGAACTGCGCTGACTCGTACAGGGTGCTGGTGCGCTTGGGCGGCAAAAAGGGCGCCAAAGTGGCGAACGTAAAAAACTTGGAGACCTCACAATACACAATCAAAGCGCTCACGAGAGGACAAACCTATTTCTGGCGCGCGAGCGCGTGCAATGCGGCGGGCTGTACGAAATCGGCGTGGCAGAGTTTCAAAATCAAGCCGTGAGCCAATTTCCACAAGACCCTTGACCTTTTGAAAGGTCAAGGGTCTTTTTATCGCGCCATAGAAAATGGGTCGAAAAAAATTTTTTATCAATCTGGCTTGACACCGCACATCTGTTCTAGTATAATTTGCGTGTCGTTCAGATAGAACGATTGCGTGCGGTGAACGCCCCGTTCACATTTGCAGCGCAAAAAATTTTTTCGGTCCCGTTCTTTACAGGAGGATTTATTTCGAGTATATTCTCCGCACTCACTCGCACCGCGCCCAAAGCCATACGCGCGGCATTGTGAAACTTCAAGCGCGGGCAAAAGGAGCTTGTCAACATGGCTAAATCGGCAGCAGAAACCGAATATCGAGAGAGCAAGGGCAAAGCCCAAACGCTCGACTCGACGCTTACCTCGCTCAAAAAACGATTCGGCGAAGGCGCGATTATGCGTCTCGGCGAACATCCGCACGGCAAAATAGAAGCTATTTCCACCGGCGCCATCTCGCTCGACCTCGCGCTCGGCATTGGCGGCGTACCCAAAGGTCGCATCACGGAAATTTACGGTCCCGAAGCGTCGGGCAAGACCACCATCTGCCAGCATGTCATTGCAAACGCGCAAAAGACCGGCGGCACGGCGGCATTCATTGATGTAGAACACGCGTTTGATTCCGCCTACGCGCAAAAGTGCGGCGTCAATATCGAAGACCTTTTGATTTCCCAACCCGACACCGGCGAACAGGCCTTGGAAATTGCCGAAGCGTTGGTGCGTTCGGGCGCGGTGGATATCGTCGTGATTGATTCCGTCGCCGCGCTCGTGCCGCGCGCCGAAATCGAAGGCGAGATGGGCGATTCGCACATGGGGCTGCACGCGCGCCTCATGTCGCAAGCATTACGCAAACTGACCGGCGCCATCAAAAAATCCAATACCGCCGTCATCTTTACGAATCAACTGCGCCAAAAAATCGGCATCATGTTTGGCAATCCCGAAACGACCACCGGCGGCATGGCGTTGAAATTTTACGCGTCGGTGCGGATGGACGTGCGCCCGACCGACCAAATCAAAAGCGGCGACGAGGTGATTGGCACGCGCGTCCGCGTGCGCGTCAAGAAAAACAAAGTCGCGCCGCCGTTCACCAAAGCGGAATTTGATATTTTGCACAACGAAGGCATTTCGCGCGAAGGCGACATGCTGGATACGGGCGTCGAATACGGCATCATCGAAAAGCGCGGCGCATTCTATTCGTTCAACGGACAGCGCTTGGGCCAGGGCCGCGAAAACGCGCGCAATTTCTTGCGCGAAAATGCGGGCGTGATGGAAGAACTCGAAAAAACGATTCGCGCCAAAGCGGGTTTGGATGGCGCTGACGCCGCCGCGCCGCTGCCGCAACATCTACAAGACGAGCCGGATTTGGAAGAAGAAGACGACGAAGAGGAAGAAGACGACGAAGAATAATCAGTTTGCGCGCGAACCCATCCCCCAAAAGGATGGGTTCGTGGTATAATGCAACCACCTTGAACGCGCGCTGCGGTTTTGGGCGCGCGCTTGTATTTCCCAAAAAGGGAAATACGTTTTCCACAGCGATTGAACCATTGTCAAATTCGAACAAAATGTTCCGCGCATTTTCCCGTCACGAGACGGCGGAACTTTGAATCGTCAAAAAAATGCCGCAAGATATTTCGCCGCCGCGGCGCATCCGTTTTGATGCGCGTTGACCGTCTGTGACAAGCTGTTGTACTGCTTGCAACAGCAGCGCGGGTCGTACTTGGCGTTGGGCGAAAAAATCTTATTATTCGGGCGTTGTTTTTTTGTTCTGACCGGAACAAAAATAATTCATCGGGATACGCGATGAGGCGACCAATGCGCGCGAGCTATTTTTAGCGTCATTGTCGTCTATGTGAACGCCGAGCTTGCGCGCAACGCGCGCCGGCGGCATTTTTCGGGCAAGCATCCTAATCGCTGTGGGTCGGCGCGAACGCGCGTCGCCTCGCCGCGATTTTTTTGTCGGCGCGCGTCCCGCGCAGGATATGCAAAATGAAGACGTCCGTCGGACGAACGCGCCAATTCAAACCGCGCGCCGCAAAGGTCGCGCCCAAACAAAATCTGACGCCCGGCAGCGTGACCGCCATCGAGCCGCAAGTCAAGCGTCCGAATCGGCTCAACCTGTACATTGACGACCATTTTGCATTGGGGCTTTCGGTCTATGCGGCGGCAGGCGTCCGCGTGGGCCAAGAATTGACGCGCGCGGATCTGGAAGCGTTGGCGCACGCCGAAGCGCTGGAACGGGCGCGGGAAGCCGCGCTGCGGTTTCTCGAAATTCGTCCGCGCAGCGCGCAGGAATTGCGGCGGCAGCTGGCGAAAAAGAATTTTTCAGAGGAAACGATTACGCAAGTCATCGCCCGCTTGAGCGCTGTCGAATTGGTGGACGACCGCGATTTTGCAAAGTACTGGGTCGAAAATCGCGAAGGATTCAAACCGCGCAGCAAACGCGCGCTCCAGTACGAATTGCGCCAAAAGGGCGTAGCCGCCGACGACATTGCGCGCGCGGTGAAAAAAGTGGACGAACGGGACAGCGCGTATCGCGCCGCGCGCCCCAAAGCGCTCCGCTGGAAAAATTTGGACGCGCCAACCTTTCGCCAAAAATTGAGCGGCTTGCTCGCGCGGCGCGGTTTTGATTACGGCGTCGCACGCGAAACGGTGCAGCGTTTATGGAATGAAGTGAACGGAACGGATCAAGATTTGAATCAAGATTTTGAAATGGAATAGATATAGCAGGTAGCGCGTAGTAGGGTTGCCTTATTACTTGATACCTGATACCTACTACTTTTGGAGGAAACATGGAACCTATCATCGCGCTGGTGATTGCCGCCCTCGTCGGCGTCATCGGTTTTGCGATTGGTTATTTCCTCCAGTCACGCGTCTTTACGGCGAAACGGGTCGAGTTGGAAAAACAGCGCGCGGAGCTTGACAAGAAATTGGTCGAAGCCGACGCGCAGGCCAAAGATATTATCTTGAAAGCCAAAGACCAGGCGTTGGTCATTCGTAACGAACAGGAAGCGGATAACAAACGCAAACGCGCGGATTTGTCGCGAGAAGAAGACCAATTGCGACAACGCCGTGAAGCCACAGACAAGCGGCTGGAGCAAATCGAAAACCGCAATCGCAAACTTGAAAATCGCGAAAAAGAAATGGACCGCGCCAAAGCGCGGTTGGACGAACTCGAAAACAAAAAACTGTTGGAAATTCAACGCGTCGCCGCGATGAGTACGGACGAGGCGAAACAGTTGCTCTTGCAGCAGGTGGAAAAGGATACGCGACAGGATGCCGCGCGCATCATCCGCGAAGTGGAAATGAACGCGCGCGAAGAGGGCGAGCGCCGCGCGCGCGAAATTATCACCACCGCCATCGAACGCATTTCGTCGGACCAGGTGGTGGAAAGCACCGTCGCGCTGGTGCCGCTGCCGAGCGATGAAATGAAAGGGCGCATCATCGGCAAACAGGGCCGCAACATTCGCTCGATTGAAATGTTGACGGGCGTGGATTTGGTCGTGGACGATACGCCCGAAGCCGTCATCATTTCGTCGCACAATCCGATTCGCCGCGAAGTGGCGCGCGTCGCGCTGCACAAACTCATCAGCGATGGACGCATTCATCCGGGGCGCATCGAAAAAATTGTCGAGAGCGCGGAAGAAGAAGTCAACAAGAGCATCTTGGACGCGGGCGAAGCGGCGGCGTTAGAAACCGGCGTCGCGGGTTTGCATCCCGAACTCGTCAAGATGCTTGGCTCGCTCAAATTTCGCACCTCGTACGGCCAAAACGTCTTGGCGCACGTCGTCGAAACTTCACATCTGGCAGCCATGATTGCGGCGGAACTCAAGGCGGATGTCAAGAGCGCCAAGATGGGCGCGCTGCTGCATGACATTGGCAAAGCGGTTACGCACGAAGTCGGCGGCGCGCACGCCATCATCGGCGCGGAATATGCGCGCAAATACGGCGTGCCGGAAAATGTGTGCAACATGATTGCGGCGCATCACGGCGAAGTGGAACCCAAATCCATCGAAGCGGTGCTGGTCACGGCGGCGGATGCGGTTTCGGGCGCGCGGCCCGGCGCGCGGCGCGAATCGTTGGAACAATATCTGAAACGCGTCGAAGCGCTAGAGAGTATGGCGAACGCCATGCCCGGCGTGCAGCAATCGTTTGCGATTCAAGCGGGGCGCGAAGTCCGCATCATTGTCAAGCCCGAACAAATTGACGATTTGGGCGCCATCAATTTGAGCAAAATGATTGCGCGCAAAATCGAAGAAAATCTGGAATATCCCGGTCAAATCAAAGTGACGGT
>JAJVIA010000130.1 GCA_022072245.1 Anaerolineae bacterium | reverse complement strand
TTGCACCCCCAAGGGGGGTCTGAGAGGGGTCTGAACCGGGTGGACACCACCAACTGATTTGAAAAACTACCCGAAAATCGGGACTTTTCGCCCCAAGAAATGGTCGGGGCGACTGGATTTGAACCAGATCTGACCCTCATCACAAGTCCAATGAAATCAGCTCTTAGCGCAACAACATCAAACACTTAAGAAAAGACCTCACCCGGTTGAGACACCCCCCTGATACCCCCTCAGACCCCCCCTGGAAAATGCAAAATGGCACAAAATGGCACAGACGATAGTTGTAGAGGAAAAGGATGAGTCCGCTAAGTGATATCCATTTTTTCTCCCAATCAACACTGCTGAGTAGCGGTATGGCGTTTCCCCCTCGGCATTCAATCTCGGAGATGGACTGATTGGGACCAATAGGGGATTTTCAGGGCTGCCAGATTGGCGCGCTCTCGTCTGTAAAAGCCAAGATTTCCGCACTTGCGGTATCGGGGATTTCCGTCATTGATGGGATTATCCTTTGTTTTGTCGGCAGTGCACATTGGCATGCTGCTAGCGCAGCTGATGGTGGACCGGTGCATCATTTTGTCACCGGGTGGTCTTTGACAACTTGGTGGATCGTTTGGCGAATCACCCCTTCCGAAGCCGGGTCGCTGACCCGCCGCCTGCCTCTTTTTCTTGGCGGGCTTGAAACGAAGTCGTGGCTGGCGACTTCGACCATGACGCGACATCGGATTGCGTCAACGGTGATTTCAGCCGACCAGTGGTTCATCCGGACCTCGACGGTTCCTCCGCGTGACCGTGTTGGTGCGTGTTACCGGTGGACGGAGAGGGAGGATGCGCATGGGCGCCAGAGTCATTGTGTCCATGTTCATACGGTCGGCACCTAGAGCCGGAAGGCTCTCAGAAGTGTAAGGTTCCTCCGATGGGGGATCCCACTGTTCAACAAAGGAAGGAGGTGAAAGCCAATGCAAAGCGATCGCACCGAGTCGGTCCGCGACGTTGGAATGAGCGAAGAAGTTCAACTCATTCTCGCCGACCATGACCACGTGGTGGGGTTGCGTAGAACTCGAACAGTTCGAGTAACCACTCAGGATATCCAATCCTCTGCGTGCGCCGAGAGCGCCTCCAAGAGCGAGTCCTGGAAAGAGTGGTTCCTGGCCCTTTTTCTTACGGGCCTGCGAGCAGTGAGAGCGTTACGTGATCTTACCTTCTGCGAACCAACCTCCGTGTTGGGGGAGACAATAGATGGGACGCTTGTCCCGAGGGGATCTTTAGGGTGTCTAAGAAGAACTCCATTGGCATTCAAGAACCGGAGCACCTAGCGCGCCGCCTAGGGTGGACTCCGCCCGAATTGGAGAGGGTGGCCGAAGCTTGCCCTCGTCTGTATCGATATTGGGCGAAAGAAAAACCCAACGGGAGGATTCGCAAAATCTACGAACCCAAGGGCGAATTGAAACTGCTCCAAGGGTTGATCAACCGTCGTCTTCTTCAATCAGTTGTACTCCCAGATTCACTCCACGGCTCGCGAAAGGGGAGGTCCATAGTGACCAACATGGCCCCGCATGTCGGCCAGGAGGTCGTGATGACGCTCGACATTAAGAACTACTTCCCGAGCATTTCCCATTGCCGGGTCTACGAACTCTTCATGCGCCTTGGTTGCTCGCCCGATGTGGCCCGTCTTCTGACCCGACTGACCACCCACAAGGGGCATGTCCCTCAAGGGACGCCGACCGCATCCAGCATCGCCAACCTGGTCACGGCGATCTGGATCGAACCGCGCCTGCGAGCCCTGTGCGAAAAGGAAGGCTTTAACCTCACAATCTATGTGGATGACATCAGCGTTTCCGGCCCCTACCGCCTCATCGGGTTCCGCGACACCTTGCTTGAGATCCTGACCTCGGCGGGTTTCAGGTACCGGAAGGACAAGGTCCACATTCAAACAAAAGGACAGAAACAGGTCGTCACCGGCCACACGGTCAACCAAGGGATGGCTCCCACGCGTGAATGGAGAGACGGTCTACGCGCACAAATCCACCGGCTGGCTATCGACGCACCAAGCATCCCTCAAGGCGAGAGGATCAAGCGAGTCAGACGGATTCGAGGCCGAGTCAATCATTTACGACAGTTCATGCTCAAGAAAGCAGAAACCTTCGAAAACCGACTTGCTTTAATTGGTTAACAACTCGTCCCTCGCACGCTTCCATAATTTATCGAGGTTGGTGATGATTTGGCGCAACTTCCTTGATTGACTTCAAGAACTCATCTTTAGTTTCGAACCGGCTGCTTGCCTCCAGGACTTTGGTCATGAACCTGTGAACAAGTTTTAGGAATTTCTCGACTTTCTCGACGTCTTCAACATCCTGGCCATGGTGGAGGAGCCTGCTTCTGACATCGTAAATCCCCCTCCCAAACTTGACGATCCTATCGTACTCCGTCTGATCGTTGGCGAGGATAACCGCAAATCGAGGCCACATTTTTGCAACCTTTTCGCTGCGGTCTTTATGGAGCAAAGCCTCGACCGGCATCATCGCGTACACCAGTTTCTGGTAAAGCAAATCAGTCTTTGGCATCTTCAGATACCACCTGAACGCCTGAAGAACCTCCTGCCTGAATGGAACTTCCGACACCTCAAAGAAAAGAGAAGCAATGGCTTTGACCTCGTCTTCCAATCTCTTGCATTTATTCCTCGGGATTTCCCACGCATACCGATCGGGGCCCACCATTGTCTCTCCCGACGATACAACCTTTCCATCCTTGAAAAGGAACGAACACATGCCGGGACCAGGATTCAGATTGAATACTTCAACCTTCGGTGTCTTCGTGGGATCAAGCATTGCCGGGCTAAAGAATAGGAGGCAATCGACTGTCCACTGAGCGGCAAGAGAGCCAATCTGATTCGCAATCTCTTTATCCGCTCTGCTCTTGATTTTCGCAGCGGAATATCCTTGAAAACGCGCACGATTCTTCTCCACAAACCTCTCCACATCAGAGGTCTCGGCATAGATGATCTGGCTCAATTGAAGGTCCATCCGGTCGAAGAACTCGGGGTCTAACGGGACTATCAAGACTGGACCCACTCTAATCGGAACCTCAACGGAAAGATGCAGGATTGGGATACAGGACTCATACTCCTTAATCGATTTCACCGACACTTCAAGCAGGCGTTCCACCAGCCCTTCCGTGGTCCGTCCTCGGTGCTTATCCTTAACCCATTCGGTCGCGCAATTCCAAAACGTCCCCCAAGAAACACGCGATTTCAAGTCGAAAATGGACCTAAGTTCATCCACGATCTCCTGGAGTCGGTCTACACTTTCTGCCGGAATGATGAACCTCTTCTTCCCATGGAAGAACTCTAGACCGAAAAACTCCTCTCCCTCATGGATCGGAATAGTCAGTGAATCGATGCCACGGTCGTCAAGCACGAGAGTCTTTCCTGGTCTATCGGACTTGAATCCCACATTCGGCGTCTTCGGGGCTCTGTTGGGAACTTCACAAATGGTCTTGACGATCGCCTCGCCTATTGTGTCTAAACGATCACGTGACTTGCGATTAATCCTTGGAGATCCCATCTCTCACGAGCTTTCTTTTCCTTCGGACCAACATTTTATGAGAAACGATGCCATCGTACCGGCAAGGTTTACCGCGAGCTCAGCGTGCCGACTCTCTGGGGGCGGAAGAGATAATCCCTTCCCATGTGCATCACTGTGTTTGCTCCGAATGGCACCCAGACCTTGTACAACAGAGAAACATCCCCCCATCACCTGTTTGAAAATCTCTTCAGTTTGTCGACTTGGGGAAAGCTGAAGAAGATCAGCTACAGACCTGTAAAGTTGTGGAAGATCATCCTTCTCCCGAAAGGGAACACCAGCCTCTTCGAGAATGTGCTTACAGACGGTTTCCAAGAGAGTTCGTCCTTGCCGTATGGCTCCTTCAGGATCAGAATCGCGCAGTTCAAGAGCCTTTGTCCAGTCCTTTTGGACGCGATCCCAATCGATGCTGGAAATGGTCCTTGAGACGTGTTCGTCATTCGGCGCGCTTGCTTTTCCTTCTAGAATCTGAATCAATGGCCGAAAAGCCTCGTCCAAGTAACCTGCACGGCCTTGATAGGTTTCGGATTGAGCCTTCATGAATCGGTAGACTTCCACCTTGCTTGAGTACCGGCGCGCTACCTCAGGCATCTTTTCTTTGATCCAGTCATACGCCAGGAGGTGTTCGCGAAGGACACGGAATCTCTTTTCTTGAAAATCGTTGTACCCACCGGTGCACATGGACACAATCATGCTCTTTAACTCGCAGACTTTGTCCAGAAGTTCCTCATCCGCAGGCATAAGTACTCCCTCCCAAAGGAGAATCCTCTTGGTCCTAAAGTCCAAAAAGAGCTGCTATTCGGTCCAGGTGGGCAATTGCAGCCGACGCCAAGCCAGAGCCCGCTGCTCCTTCTAGAATCGAACGAAGGGATGCCAGCCCTTCGCTGACAATGGACCTCTTCGGGCGAGGAGACTGAATCTGAGCTCTTAGCGTCGCTATTTCGGAACGAGCTTCCAAATCCTCCGTCTCCTTTAGGTTCAAGGCATCCAACGATCTCTCCAATTGGATTAGAAGATTCTCAATCTCTTGGGATTCGTGGAACTGTGAGGCGATTGATTGGCTCGATCCTGGGCTTTGTTGGTTGAGTTGGGACCCAACCACGTTTCCGTAAATAATGATTTCATTCCGAACCTCGGAAACCGGAAGGAAATGTTCCGTCGGTTGTTGAGGATTCGTCAGCGCTTCCTCCACTTCCAATACACCCAAGTGGGTAATGGTGAAGGAGTCGACACCAACGCTGAACTCGATTAGACCTTCTCCCTCAAGGTATTGTAGGGTCGAAATAAGGTCATCCGGTGCCACTCCTAGTTCCTGGGAAACTTGCTCCCGCAGAATAATAGCCCTACGATTATTCTTCGACTTGTCTTCAGCGTATACGAGGACATTGAAGCGCAGTATCTTCTGTTCATTAAGCCGATCCTCACTCATACCTCCACCTCCTTTGGCTTGTGGATATGCTTGGGCCAGTTGTTGGGGGCCCATTTTTCCATGGGGATGAAGTTGCCTTCAGCGTGGGTGGGCGAGCCGGGGGGTAGATCCAACCTTGTCTGGTAGACTCGGATGGAGCGAGTGGTAAGTGGCCAGTGGTCGGTTCCGAGGCGGGGGTGCCATTCGCTACTCGCTGTTCGATATTCGCCCGAAGGCACTCGGCCATTTCGCCGTAGATTTCGAGGATGGTGTCTTTGGTGATGTAGCGGCCCTCCTCGACGATTTCTCCGCCCTCGCTCTTGACCTGGGTGCGTGCGATGTCTTTCCTTTTGACGATGGGGAATGTTTCCATGATCTGTATTCCACGTGGCTTTCGTACGGACTAATCCGACAAACGGTCAAGAATGGCCCTCCCCGCCGCCAAATCGGCCGCCAGGAATTCCTCAACTCGCCACGGGGGCTTTGTTTGTCGCAACCGATTCCTGATGAAGCGGTCCCGCCGCAAGTTTTGGCCGACATGGAATGCGCTACCGTCGACATAGATGGCGATTCGATTCTCTGGCACTGCGAAGTCAGCGACCGTAATCGGCTTCTCACCATCGCGAAGAGCGATGGGAACCTGCTTTTCGGGATGGAAGCCGTGCTCCTCAAAGAGTTTCAGAAACTTCAATTCGAGGGGGGAGCCAACGCCTGCCGCGTAAGCTTCCAACCAGGGCCCAGGATCATCGATATCGCCTGATGTGAGTGGTTTCTGCACCGGTTGCGAGGAAGCGAGCGCCTCGAGATAAGGATGCGCGAGCGGCCAACTCAACACCTCGTGGAAACGTTGGTTGTTGTAAGACTTGAGGCACCGGTAGCACGCTGTCTCACAGTTGGGGTGGTCCAAGTGGTGAATTGCCTGTCGCGCAATCAGGTGAAGGTCTTGGGCCACTCGATTGAGGTAGCCTGTGCCCCCCAAACTTCCATCGATAAACGTGAGTGACACGAGGCCGATTTCTTTCTCTCCGACCTTAGTCTTCCAAGGCCCTTCCAAGACAAAGTTGATCTCGCCTCCATCGAGCATATGGAGGTGTTTGAATCCTATTTGCAGGGAGAACCCGAGAGATAATCCGAAAGGTTCAACCTGCTCACGCGTTGCGGAAGCGCTAACGGGAAATAGCAAGCGGAGCGTTTCTGCGCGCTGACAGGTTGCAATGGCAAGTGGGGGATCGGAAAGACCGGCTCGCGGACAGTCGCGTTGATGCCCATACGGATCTTGTTTATTTCCTCCGGTTCTCGGTTGTTTTCTCCCCTTCCCTTTTGGCCCTTCAGCGTCCACAGGGGTGAGAATCCGCCCGCAAGACGGGCAAAGGTAATATCCCATCGCCGATTTGTGTAATCGTGGGATTCCTGGATCTACGCTATCCGTGGGTTCGACTCCTTCATTGAGCCAGTAAACTTCCTCGCGTGTGCTTAGACGTAAGTTCCAGCCCGATTCCGTTGTCCATCTTCCAACGGTATCGCCATCCCCTTGTGGGTAGCACTTGACCAGGTTTCGAGTGGCGTATCGATCCTCTTCATCTAGGATCGGATTTTCGTCGGTGCGCGCAATGAAACCGCCGAACTCATGAGCTCGATAAGATTTGCCGGGAGAATCGTCCTTGCATCGCGGGCATCGCGGATGCCCCGCATCGAATCGCATATCGCATTTCGCACAAACGCGGTACCTTCTCGTCGGACCGTCGGTCTGTGGATTCCAGGGTGAAGCCGTATCGAGTCCGATGACCTTCCACCGTTTTCGTCGAGCGTAAACATTCGCGTCAGGTTGGAATTGCCCGATCCCAAATTGCCGGTTAACGGACAGAGTATCTTCCTCGTGCTCCTCACCAAGCAATCGTAATGTGGCCGGTTCAGTAGGGAACTCGTATCCGGGAAGGATTCCGAATTCCGCGAACCGCCTGAGTGGGTATCCTGCTGACCGATCGTCCGCTTCGACCCGGAAGCGATCGTTTTCTGACTGGATTCCCAGGAGGCGAGATACCAACCTTCCGGCGTGAGAGGCGTCGCGCTGACCTTTCAACTCTTCATAATAGACATTGAGCGATTGCCTTAACTCCTGAACTTGCCGGGCAGTCGTCTGGAAGACGCGCCTGATTCGATCCGGGAGACCCTCCATGTGGCTGCGGAGTTCCTCCTCGGTAAACCCTGCTTCTTCGAAAATCTCCTTCCCGAAAGCTTTCGATGCAATCTCCAGCGCATGACCGGTTTGAGCCATGACTGCATTGACGAGGTTATCAATGGCTTCCACTTTCAACTCGCCTTTGGGGCTGACGTACTCGACCATCTTTCCCGCCAGTCCCGGTTCAGCTGCGCCGAAGGCGATGGCTTGAATATGGCGCAGGAGAACATCGCGGTTGCCCAACGAGCTTGCAGGAGCGGGAACCTCACCCGAAATCATTTCCTCGGGTTGATCATAGAAGTATTGGTCGTGAGGCGTGGATCGGGCATAACCTACGACAAGCCCCACACGGGATCGCCTACCCGCGCGCCCGCCGCGTTGCGCGTAGTTGTCCGGCCTCGGAGGGACGTTTCTTAGGACAACTGCGTCGAGTCCACCCACGTCGATTCCCATTTCCAGGGTGGGCGAACAGGCTAGAACATTCACTTTGGAATCCTCGGCCCCGCCTTTAAAATCGGATTCCAAATTAAGGCGAACATCGTGCGGTATCTGGGCGGTGTGTTCCCCGGCAATGAGTGGAATGATCTGTTTCGATTTGATCCGCCGAACTGTTCGGCTTTCGTTGACCTCGCTGTCCGGCCATTTCGTCATGGATCTGTGGCATTTCGGGCAGGGCAAACCTTCCGACGTGAATGGTTTGACTTCTCCACAAACGTTACAACGAAACCAGGTCCCCTCTTTACATAATTCGATCTGAATCGCGTCGGCGTTTACTTGAAGATACTTCCCACGGTCGCGCGATCCAAAAAGTTCAGCGGCGATCAGGAAACTTCCTTCTTTGAGAAAGGTAAGGATATCAATCATCGTCTCCGGCGTGGGTTCGATGCCTCCAAACGCGGAGAGAAGGTGTTCAAGGATTCTCTGCGGTCCCGGTCCCCTGCCGCCCGCCTTGGGTTTCCTCCAGGCGTTTTGAACCTTGATACCGTGGGGAACTTCATTCGACTCGATGTAGGGGAGGGGGTTGCCGGAAGGATCCGCAGCGAACGATTGGGGTTGTTTAACTTTCCTCTCCCAATCGGCCAGTTTGAAATGCTGCGGGTAGGCCGCATGGAGCGGATTGTACCGAAGCATGTCGCGCGATAGGCAGGCCCGAACCCGGAATTCGTCCAACAAGCAGCGGCAGATATGTTCCAACTGCTTCTTCCCGACCCCTAACTCACCGGCGATCGGTTCTCCCATCCCTTCCACGTACTCTTCGAGTCGATGGTATCGGATCCCCGCGAGACCGACGTTGACAATTGTCCCCCGGTATCCTGCTGTCGTGGAAATATCATCGAGCAGCGGCGCTTCTTCCCAGGCTCTAATTCGATTGTGCGCCTCTTCGGTCAACCATCCTGAACCTTCCGGGACGTGCGGGTTGTCCTTGGCCTGGGTGGCGCGCTCCCCTAACAACTCCACAATCCTCTGAATCGGAAGGGGTCCTTCCTTTTCGAGGATCTCATAAACTCGCCGACGCATCCGATCGTAACGGCTGGCGAAGGAGATAAACCGCGCTTGATGCGCGGCGTCCTGGCGGCTGTCGCTGAAGATGAGGAGTCGTTCCTTTCGCGCCCGCCCGCCTTCTTCTCTGTGAGCGTAGTCGAGCGCCTCGACCATGCCCTCGGAAAGAACTTTGACCGCCGCTGATGTTCCCAGCGCCACGGGCGAGATGACGTTCCGGCTCCCCGCGCTCCCGCCACAGCAAAGGCATCGGGTCCTGCCCGGAACGAGGGTCACCTTCATCGGGTAATCGTCTTCAACCGGGCTGAATACGAGCCCCTTCGGATCGAACGACCCATGAAGGACCGGTTTCCCTTTCACTTGTTTGGGTTGCTGCCGACCACGCCGACGTGGAATTCGCTCCTCCTCATCGTCCTCGATTTCTTCGAGGTCTTCCTCGACCCCCTCGAAGCGCTCCTGTTCATACAGCACCCACTCCTGCTCGTCATCATGGATCGCGCTTGGTCGTAATGGACCGGTTTCGGGGTCGCCGACGAAGCGCATGTAATCCGCCCCGCAGTTGCGGCACAGATACAGCGGCGCGGTGGGATAACCGGTTTCGTCCTGTTCCTCTCCCATCGGAAACAGTTTTCCATCGGCGGGATTGAGGCTTCGATGGAAACGCCAGCCTCCCCGGATCAGGCGATGAACGCGCAATCTTAGCGCGCCGGGAGTTCCCTCGGGCAATGCCGCGCCGATCACCAAGGCGGATTCCACTTCCTTCCGGATTTGTTCGCGGTCGATGATTTTCCGTTCGGGAACTTCAGCCTGGACCTTGTCCACGATCTGCGAAACGGAAAGTGGTGCGTAAATCAGCCAATGATTCAGGTCCCACAGGATTCGACAGCGCCTGGCCGCATCCTCAAGCGATGTCGTCTCCGGCTGACCAGCCAACTCGCATAAAGCGCGACGAACTTTTTCGGTGTCCTCGATACTCTCCTCTCCAAGATGCGGCGCCTTCGGAGTCGCCGGATACTTAGCCTCCTCGGGAATCTCGATATCCTGAATCTCCTCGCCGAGGACTTTTATCGAATCCTTATCGACTCCGACGAGGGGGCTAAAGAACGCCTGCACCGCCTCATCGCGGAGCCGGACGATTTCCTCACGGGTTTTCCCTTCTTCCACCACGCTCTTGATGGTTGCCGAAGTCCCGATCGGAACGAGTTTCGGATACCGGGCCGACTTCTCCTGGGCGCTTACTTCCGCGCGCCAGTCCTGCCGCGCGTTCTCCAAATGCGCCTTAAGACGCCGGATCAGGAACGCGATGTTTGTGCCGAGCGTCCCCCGGTAAGTGTGAACCTCATCGAGCACCAGAAACTTACAACGGTGGTTGGCGAAAATTCCATCCCGATCGGCGGGCCGGACGAGGAGGTATTCCAGCATCATGTAGTTGGTCAGCAGAATGTGCGGCGGGTTCTTCCTGAGTTCTTCCCGTTCGGCCTGGCTGGTCCCGCGATCGTATTTGGCGACAGAGACGGTCCCGCCGAAACCGGAATCGCGCAGGTACTCCTCGATGCGCCCCAGTTGGTCGTTGGCCAGCGCGTTCATGGGATAAACCAGAATCGCGGTGAGGCCATTCCTCTTATACTCGGTGGCGTCGGAGATGGCGTTCTGAATCACAGGCAGCAAAAAGCATTCGGTCTTCCCGGACCCGGTCCCGGTGGTCACCACAAGCGGCGAAGGTTTTTCCGAAAGCAGGTTCTTGATCGCCTCCGACTGATGCAGGAAGGAGTAATCCGAGCTGATCGACCCATGCTTTCGCGCCCGATCCGCCATCACCCGCGCCAACTTCGGATCGAGCGACAGATCGCTCCACTTCTTCCCGCTCTTGAAAGGCCGATGCGCCTGATAAAAAGGTTCCTGCGAGAGGAACAAAGGCTGATCGAGTTCCCGCTCCAGCGCGTCCCTTAGCGCCCGATCTTTGGCCCGGAACTCGGTCCGGAGGTAATCCCGGTATTCGTCGATGACGTGATCGAGGGCTAGGATGGGGTGAAGAGACATGTCTTACTCCGAATTAATCTGTTTTACCTCAAATGAAAAGCCGATAGTCGTACGACATCGGGCCGAATCTTTCCAAGAGTAATCCCAGACGCGCGATCTCCTTGGAGGAGGAGACTGTCGCCGGGAGCTTGGAGTATAGGTCACCCGAGTTCCAGTCCATCTTTGAAAGGCCGAGAATCTCGTTCGCAAGATCCGCCAAGTCCGATTCGCCGACGTACCTTCGAAGAGCCACGGGAGTGGGGATTCGGCGTTTTCCTTGAAAGTACTTCCAACCCTGTTTAACCGAATCGGTCGTCCCATGAACCCAAAGCAACGCGGCAAAATCCTCCAGTTTGACTAGAGTCCCTCGCCTTAC
>JAJVIA010000089.1:1393-11061 GCA_022072245.1 Anaerolineae bacterium | reverse complement strand
CCCGAAGAATTTGTGAGCGCGCGTTCACGGCATCCGATGCGCGTACGCATGAAAACGGGCGTGCTGCGCGACGGCACGATGGTGGCAAATGAAATGTACGCGTTGAGCGACACGGGCGCGTATGGCTGTCACGCCGTCACCGTCACGGGCAACACCGGGCAAAAATGTATGGGTTTGTACAACGCGCCCAATATTAAATTTCACGCGCACATTGTGTACACCAACACGCCGCCCGCCGGGGCATTTCGCGGGTATGGCGTGCCGCAAGGTTTTTTCCCTCTAGAAGTTCACATGGAAAAAATCGCGCGCAAATTAAATCTCGACCCGTTGGAATTCCGACTCAAGAACGCAGTGAAACCGGGCGACGAACTGCCGACCTCGAAAGCGTGGAGCGAGGGCCGCGAGCCGCATCCCGAAGTAATTGAAACATGCGGCTTGGCGGATTGCGTTCAAGAGGGCGCAAAAGCGATTGGGTGGAAAGCGTTCCGTAACCAAGTAATCAGGGAAACAGGAAAACAAGAAACCTCGTCACTTGCCACTCGTCACCTTAAACGTGGCATGGGCGTCGCGTGTGTGATGCAAGGCACGGCGATTCCGTATCTCGACATGGGCGGCGCGTCCATCAAAATCAATGACGATGGTTCGTTCAATCTGCTCGTCGGCGCGACCGATTTGGGCACGGGTTCGGATACCGTTCTCGCGCAGCTCGCGGCGGAAATTCTTGGCGTGCCGCTTGACGACATTCTCGTCTATTCGAGCGACACCGATTTCACGCCGTTCGACAAGGGCGCGTATGCGTCTTCGACCACGTACATTTCCGGCGGCGCGGTGGTCAAAGCGGCGGAACAGGTCGCGCAGCAAATCAAAGAACGCGCCGCGCAAATCTTTTCGGATTGGGCAGAAAAACACGGCGAGACCGATATTCCGCGCACAGAATTTGAGCAGGCGGAAACGACGCCGCCCACCGCGTATCAATCTGCC
Source organism: Anaerolineae bacterium (assembly GCA_022072245.1). GTDB lineage: Bacteria > Chloroflexota > Anaerolineae > UBA4142 > SHND01 > SHND01. The sequence continues at coordinate 10,080 of JAJVIA010000089.1, read as the reverse complement.
GGCGATGGATTGCCGAATTTGCGCGCGCAAGATATTGTGCTGCGCGACAAACGCGCGTGGGCGCCCGACGGCCGTTCCATTTCCTTGTCCGAAATCGCGCTCTCTACTTTGCATCACCGCGACCAATTTCAAATCATGGCAGTCGCGTCGTATGTTTCGCCCAAATCGCCGCCGCCTTTTGCCGCGCAATTCGCGCAAGTGATGGTGGATACCGAAACGGGCCAAGTCACGGTTGAAAAATTGGTGATGGCGGTGGACAGCGGCGTGATTGTCAATCCCGTCACCGCGTCGGGCCAAATCGAAGGCGGCATGACGCAAGCGTTGGGGTACGCGGTGTGCGAAGAGATGTTGTACGACAGTAAAGGCAATTCGATTGTTCAGGAATTGGGCGATTATAAAATTTTCGCCGCGCACGAAATGCCCGAACTGCAAACGATTTTTGTGCAAACCTACGAGCCGTCGCATCCGTTCGGATTAAAAGCCGTCGCCGAAATTCCGATGGACGGCGTCGCGCCCGCCGTCGCCAACGCGGTGTATGACGCGTGCGGCGTGTGGCTGAATGAAATTCCAATGACGCCGGAAAGAGTGTGGCAAGCGCTCAAGAAAAGAGATTGATTGTGGCAGCCAAAGCCAAAATCTTTGAGGTTCAAGACTATCAGGGTACGCCAGTCGTGTTGGGCGCGCAAGAATGGCACGCCAAGATCATTTCAGCCGCGCCGATTGGTCATCCCGAAGTCGCAGAGTACCTCGATGATATTCGCGCTTTGATTCAAGATCCCGATATCGTATTTGCAAGTACGCAGCGGTCTGATACACATTTGTTTTACACGCTCGATGCCGGGCGCGGAGAATATAAAGGTAAAGCCCTTGTGGTCGTGGTAAAATATGTAGAGGAAAAAGACGGGTTGCGCGGCTATATAAGCACAACCTATCTGGCGCGTGGATTGTATGCAAGAGGAAAAATAGTATGGCAAAAAAAGAATCTCATCGAGAGCTAAAAGCGCAATACGATGCCGACCAAGACATCTTGTATCTAACGTTTACCAAGCGCGCACAAAAAGCCGTTGCCGAAGAAATTGGCGATGAAGTTTTCGTGCGCTATGACCCACAAACGCACGACGTTATAACAATCGAGTTCCTCAATCTGTCCGCGCGCCTTGAGCAAGTATTTGGCAAAGAAATGAAATTCCTCGAACTCGGTCGCCAAGAACGCTTGCTGTTCCCCATCAAATCGTGACAACTCTGCGAATGGGGCGTGCGACATACAGCGCGAAACAGCTCTTTCGCTCAAGCGCAAACAGACTGTTTGACCTTTAACTTTTACAGTGTCAATGATTTAGCGAAATGACTCGGCGCGACAACTTGGGTTCTCTTTTCATCATCGGCGGCGCGTCGCTCGACGTGCTGCATCTCCAAAACGAAACAAAAAAATCAAGCGGCGGCGCGGGCATGTACACGGCTCTCGCCGCTGCTCGCGCCGGCGCGCGCGTAACCATGTTCGCGCCGCGCCCCGACCCGATGCCGCCCGAACTCGCGCCGCTCGCCGCACGCGTGCATTGGATTGGGCCAATTGTCTCGCCCGCACAACTCCCCTCGTTTGAAATCGCGCATTACGGCAACGGCAAAGCGGAATTGGTCGGCGCGCGTTGGGGCGCCGAAGCGCTGCTCACGCCCGAAAATTTACCCGACGAAAAAATTGACGCCGACATTGTGTATTGCGGGCCGCTCGCCGACCCCGCGCGCCAACTCGCCTTTATTCGATATTTCAACGCGCGCGACGTTCGCACCGCCGTTGGCACATACTTTCGCGCCGTATCCAATTTCACCGCCACTGTGCGCCAAACTCAAATGGAAGCGGACATTTTTTTCTGCAATGAAAACGAAGCGCGCGGTTTGTGGCAATTTCAAGACGCGCCGCGCATAGCCGCCGGAAAAATTTTGTTTGTGACGCGCAGCGTTCAAGGCGCGGATGTGATTCAAGGCGCTTGCTGCACGCGCGTGCCGACCATCGCAGCAAAAGAGTTTGACCCGACGGGCGCGGGCGATACGTTTTGCGGGACCGCGCTCGCGCATTTGGCAAACGGCGAACATCCCATCCAAGCCGCGCGTTACGGCGTCGCCGCCGCGTCCGAAATGATTACGCGGCTGGGTCCCGCCGCGCTGCTGCAACCGCGTCCCGCGCCCGCGCCGCCCCAAGATGAACGCGTGCGCGTAGATTCCGCCCAAGTGGAAAAAATCGCGGCGCACATTGCGGCGCAGTCCGAAATACGCGAATTTGATTTTTGCGGCGAAAACTTTCCGCCCGTCAATCATCCCGCCGCGCTCGATTTCTTTTTCGCCGCGACGGCGCAGCAATTCGGTTTTTGGGCGGATGACGGAACGCGTTATATCGCGCCGTACCGCGCGCGCTGGAACGGGCATGAATTAAAGGGCAGCGATTATCTGAGCGCGGTTTATCTGCGTTTGCTGCAAACCGATGCGGACGCGTTGACGCCCGCGCGCCAAGCCATGGCGAGCGAAACGGAATTTGCAAATTGGTATCGCGCCGACGACGGCAGCGCCAACATGCCCGCGCTGAATTTGCATTTTGAAGTCGCGCGCGCGTATGGGCGCGACATGCAGGCGTTGCATTGGACACCGCGCGAAATTCTTGGGCGAGCGAACGCGTCGGACAAACCGCTGCAAACCTTTCTGCAAGCGCTCGACCATATCGGCGGATACAAAGAGGATCCCTTGCGAAAAAAGGCGACGCTGCTGGCAGTGATATTGCGGCAGCGACCCGAACAATTTTTACGCGTCGCACCCGCTGAAAGTGTCCCGCCCATCATTGATTACCATTTGATGCGTTCGTGTCTGCGGACGGGTTTGATTCGCGTGGACGATGACGCGCTGCGTCAAAAACTGGAACGGCGCGAACTTGTTGCGGCGGATGAGGAATGGGCGGTGCGTTCCGCCGCGTACGAGGCAATTAGTCGGACGCAAAGCTTGAGCGGCAAGAGCATGGGCGCGGTGGATTGGTTCTTTTTCGGCGCGCGCCGCTATTGTCCCGAAATGACGGAACCGGACTGCGCGCGCTGTACGCTGGATGCCGTGTGCGCGCACGCGAAAAATTTATTTCAACCGGCGCGGCGGACAACTTTTTATTAGCAATTTTTTCGAGCGGCATAAAGCGCCGCGCGCCCTCCAAAAAATTCTTTGCCGCAAATTTACAAATCTGGTGTAAAATAGGCGCAACCCTCGTTTGGCGCTCCCCCGCGTATCACAAAATAGAGGTAGTGTTATGTTTCAAAATCGTACGCGTTGGCTTGTTATCGCCGCGCTTGTTTTGACGTTGAGCGTCATTCCCATTTTGCTGGTCGCCAGTGTCGGCGCCATGATGAGCGAGACCGGCCCGCGCGCCGCATGGCTCGCGCTGAATCTGCGCGCGTTCGGCCAATTGGAGGCGTCGTGGCGCGCCGAGACCGACATTCCCGATTTTATTGCGGGCAACGACGCGGCGACGCGTTTGCCGTACAATGTCAAACCCGACGAACGCGGCAAACCCGAAATGATTGCGCGCGGCTTCCTCGCGGAAAACGCCGCGCTGTTTAAAATCGGCGCGAACGATGGTTTTGTTTTGCGCCGCATCGAAAACGACAAGCAGTTGAATTTCGCGCACGTGCGGCTCGACCAGACGTTCAAAAATATCCCCGTCCACGCGCAGCAACTCGTCGTCCATCTCGACGCGCAAGACAAGATTGTCGCCGTCAACGGCCAATTCGCGCCGCAGCTCAATGTGATGACGGAACCGCTGCTCACCAAAAGGGAGGCGGAAGCAATCGCGCGCGACGATTTATTGAACGGACAATTGCAAGCCGATGAACGCGCGCGCGTGACGACCAAAATTCTCACGGACAAGACCGCGCTCGAAATCTATGTGGACGACGCGAATCCGAATCACGCCACGCTCGTTTTTTACGTCGTCATTATGACCGAACATCCGCTCGGCGAATGGCGCTATTTTGTCAACGCGCGCAAACCCGTCGTCACGGCGCGTTTTGATAATCTCGCCAACGACAAGCTGCGTGAAACCTATTCGGGCAACAACAATACCGATATTCCGGGCCGCTTGCTCATTAGCGAAGGCGAACGTTCGACGCGCGACCCCATCGCCCAAGCCGCGCACGACGGCGCGGGCAAAGTGTACGATTATTATTTCAATACTTTCAAGCGCGACAGCATTGACGGTCAGGGCGGCAAGATGGTTTCGACCGTCCATTTCGGCAGCGATATTGAAGATGCCGATAACGCCGCGTGGATTGGCGAATACCAACAAATGATTTATGGCGACGGCGGCCAAATTTTCAAACCGCTGCCGTACGGGTTGGATGTGGTCGGTCACGAATTTACGCACGGCGTCATTGGCGCAACCGCCGGTTTGGAATACAAGGGCCAGTCGGGCGCGCTGAACGAATCGTACGCCGATGTCTTTGGCGCATTGATTGACCGCGGCAATTGGACGATTGGCGAAACGGTCATCAAGTCGCCGCCATTCCCGCGGCCGTACTTGCGCTCGTTAGAAGACCCCAACGCCAAAGGCGCGTTCAATCCCAAAAAACCGCTCGCGGGCGTCGGGCAACCCGCGCATGTGAGCGAATACGCCAATCTGCCCATCAACCGCAAAAGCGATAACGGCGGCGTGCATATCAACAGCGGCATTCCCAACAAAGCCGCCTATCTCATCGCGCAAGCCATCGGGCCCGAAAAAGCGGAACAAGTTTTTTATCGCGCGCTCACGCAATATCTCACGCCGTCTTCGCAATTCAAAGATAACGCGCTCGCGCTCGTGCAAGCGTACAAAGATTTGTACGGCAACGATGTCAAACTCGTTCAAAGCGGCTTGACCGGCGTCGGCTTGAATGTCAGCGGCGGCAGCAATGTGCCTGCCCCGCCCCCGACGCAGAATCCTTCCAACAACAACGCCCCGCCGCCGCCATCGCAAAACGCGCCGCAGGGCTGTACCAATTTAATCGTCAATGGCACGTTTGAAACGGATGAGGGGTGGGGCGATATTTCCGGCGACCGCACCCAGCTCATTGACACCGAGCTGCCGCACACGGGCAAACGCAGCGCGTGGCTCGGCGGCCAAGACCAAGAAGCCGTCAATTACATTTACCAAGACCTTCAAATTCCCGCGAACGCGACGAACGTGAAATTGGAATATTTCCGCTTTTTGCACGAGGAAACGAGCGGCTTGTCGGGACTCTTTGCCAATGACGCGAATTTTGGCGCCGTCATTGCCGACACCAACGGTAAAATCATCGGCGCGGTAGAAAAATTAGCGTCGTCGCAAGCGGATGACGCGTGGCGTTCCAAACAAGCCGACCTGACGCAGTTCGCGGGCAAAACGATTCGCCTCGCGTTCACGTCCGAAAATCCGCGCGGCAATATCAGTTCAATGTTTGTGGACGACGTGGCGTTGACAGTTTGCACCACCGGCAGCGGACCCGCGGCGCCGCAGACGAGCGCGGGCAGCGTGTACGTCCAAGGCAACATTGTCAATTCCGATACGCGGCGCGGCATTCAAGGCGCGCAAGTATTTATCATGAAACCCGGTTTGAGCGCCAGCGATGCGGCGGCGGACGACCAGGTGACGCGCAGCGAAATTATTGCGTCGGCGGTTACGGATGCAGCCGGTTTGTATCAAACCGATGTCGCGCTGCCCGTTGGCCGCGCGTATAGCGTCATTATCATCGCGAGCGGTTTTCGTCCCATCGTCGCCGATGACGGCATCGAAATTCCCGCCAACGCGGAAAATCCGTTCCCGGTGAACGCCTCGATGCGTAAAAGTCGCTAACAAAACGCGCGACGGATGACGGAACCATTGCGCCCGTCATCCGCCGCCCTAACGCTCTTATGGCTGACCCCAATCAAAAATTTTGCTGTATCTGTCAGGAACCTGTAGAACCGCCGTACAATCTGCTCGGCGGCCGCACGTATTGCGCGCGGCATTTCGCGCAGGTCAATAAACCTCATGCCGGCTTTTGGCGTTCGGCGGCGGTGATGATTCTTTTAATGGGTCTCGTCAGCGGCGTCATTGCGTTTCTCGTACGCGACGTCCAAAACTTGAGCCACAACGCGCTCATCGTTATCGGAATTATCTTGGCGCTCGTACCGACCGCCGTATGGCTCTATTATTTTTATCGCCAAGACCGCCTCGAACCTGAACCCAAAGAACGCATCGGCTCGGTCTTGCTTACGGCAATGATCTTGACCGATTTCATCGGCTTGCGCGTCATTAACGATTGGTTCAATGTATCCAGTTGGGCGTCGTACAATAATTGGACCTCGCTCGGCGCGTCTATCCTCATCAACGGTTTTATTTACACCGCCATCGTCTATCTTTCGATTCGCATCTGGGTCTATGCGACGCCCGAATACGACGAGCGCATGGACGGCATCATTTACGGCACCGTCGCGGGTTTGGGCGTGGCGACGATGTTGAATCTGCATTACATCATTGACAACCAGGGCGTCGCGTTGGCGCCCGGCATTATCAATGTCGTCACCACCGCGTTGGCGCAAGCGTCTTTCGGCGGCGTCTTGGGTTATTTCATGGCGCAAGCGAAATTTGAACACAAGCCGGTGTGGTGGCTGCCATTGGGCGTTGTGATTGCGGCAAGTTTGAACGGCATATTCAGTTGGTTGATCAACGAAGTCAGCGCGAACGGTCTGAACGTCGAGCCGTGGCGTTCGTTGGCTTTGGGTCTCGCCGTCGCCCTGTTGACGTTCGGCGCGTTGGTCTATTTGATGCAGCGCGCGCACGCCTTTACTTTGCGCCCCGCCAAAAGCGGCTAGAAATGGAATCGGCAAATGGGGAAACCGCTCGCCAAGTTTTGCTTTCCCATTTTCGCCGTCTAAACAATCATGTCCACAGCGCCATCTTCCACGCATACCTTTCGCACCTGGAATAAAGATGTCGGCGTCGCCGTCGTCGTTTGTATTGCGTTGGCGTTGGGTTATCTTTTGATGCAAGCGGTCGTCAATCGCACGCAAACGTACCAAGAACCCAATTCGCCGTTTCAAATCGAATATCCGAAAACGTGGACGAACGCGGAATCATTGCAAGAAGTTTTGCTCAAGGTCGAAGACCCCGCAGCCGATTCCGCGTTCAAGACAACGCTGACCGTCGAAGCGCGCGATTTGGACCCGTCCGCGCCGCCCACGTTGCAAACGCTGGTGGACCGACGCGTGCAGCAGCGCAGCGCGTTGACCGCGTATCATTTCATCGCCAACAACGCAACGCAAGTGAACGGCGTACCCGCGCAAGAATTGCAATATACGTACGTGGTGCAGCCCATTGACACGCCGCGCCGCGTCGCGCTGCCCGTCGTCGTCGTCGCGCGAGATTACATTGCGCTGACCCCCACGCGTTCGTATTATCTCACGCTCGCCGCGCCGGAAAATGAAGCGGCGCGCGCGAACGAAATCATGGATCGCATCTTACAATCGGTGAAATTACAATGAGTAAAACCAAGCGCCAAAAATCCGCGCCCGTCAAACCGGTCGCCGCGTCGGACGAAACATCCGCCGCGTCCGCCGCGTCAAATGTAAAACCCGCGAAAGGGAAAAAAACCAAGCGCGCGCCAGAACCGCTCGAAAGCAAAGCGCTGTCCGACGCGCCGCTTTTGGAAACAACGAGCGCGCCGCCCGACGACGCGCCCTTGGGCACGTTATCGGCGAGCGCAGGCACGGACAGCGGCGCCGCGCTGGAAACGCCGCCCGCGCCCAAACACGAAACGCTGCGCTTGCCCAAAGGCGCGTTCCTCGTTTTCCGCAAAAGCGGCGGTCTGCATTTTTCCACGCGCGAAGTGGTCATTTATCCCGACGGCCGCGTGGCATACGACGCGCGCGGCGTGCCGCAAAAAGATTACAATCGTCTGCGCCGCGCGCTCAACGACGGCCAAATGTTGTCGCTGCGAAAACTGTTGGACCAAACCAATTTTTGGCGCGCCGAAACGACGGGAGAACAAAATCCCGATGCGTTCGCGTATGAAATCGTCGCGCGGCTCGGACAGCGCGCGAACGAAATCCAAGTTTTTGACGGCAGTATGCCCGAACCATTAAAACCGCTCATCGAACGCCTAACGCCGCTTTTGCCGCATGAATAAAATCAGACGCCGCGTCGGTTGACGCGGCGTCTTGAATGTCAAGCCAAACCCGTCGGATGCTATCGCCTCCGGCGGGCTTTTTTTCAATGCGGACTCAAGGGTCTGGCGGCGAATGTTCCAAAAAATAATCGCACAAGGCGCGCGCGTCCGCGAGCTCCATTTTGGTCAACACTCGGCGTAAATGGGCGCGCGCAGTCTGGAACGTCATGCCGAGCGCGTCGGCGATTTCGGTATCGCTGAAACCGAGCGCGGCGAGATACGCGACTTGGCGTTCGCTCGGCGTCAAATAATAATCGGCAATTTCTTGAGTTGTGGGGTGATATTTCTTTTTGGGACCAAAAAGGCCCTGCGCCAGCGCGCGCAAAATTTTGGCGGGACGCCGGGCATTGGATGGGGCGCTCGGCGCCGCGTTAACCGCAAGTTCTTTGGACCGACGTGACATATATTCCACCTACGCCGCTAAAACGGCTAGCGCAGAGGAAATATAGTGTAGCGCAAATCCTGGTTGGCGCGCGTTACAAGGCCATGACAAACGGC
>JAJVIA010000089.1:0-1293 GCA_022072245.1 Anaerolineae bacterium | reverse complement strand
GATTTGGATTTGGTCGCCGCAAAAAGTTTTTGGGTTTGTCGTCAATCAGACGCGTAAAACGCGGGCGAATTGTCCATCCGTTTTAAAGGGCCCAACGACGGCGAGATTCAACCACGCGTTGCGAAAGAGCGCGCGCGCGACGCGTTGAATATCTTGCGCGGTCACGGCGTCAATTTTTGCCGTCACATCGTCCACCGTCAAAAGCGGCAAGCGCAGCGCTTCTTGGCGTCCGTACCAGCCCGCAATCGCATGTGTATCTTCCATCGAAAGCAGCAGACTGCCTTTGACCAATTCTTTGGCTTTAGCCAATTCCGTTTCCGGGACCGCTTCCACAGTCAGGCGCGCCCATTCTGCCAACATGGCGCGCACCGTTTCGAGAGCGTTTTTCGGTTCGACCGCCGCATAGCAGCCAAAATAACCGCAATCTTCCAGCGCGCTGCCAAACGAAGAAACGGTATACGCCAAGCCGCGCTTTTCGCGGATTTCTTGAAAAAGCCGCGAGCTCATGCCATCGCCCAAAATGGTATTGAGCAGCGTCACCGCATAGCGGTCGGGATGTTCGCGGTCATACGCCCACGTCGCCACCGCCACATGCGCCTGTTCCGTTTTTTTATAGCGCACATGCCAACGCGGCGCCGTTTGCTTGGGTTGAAAACGCGCGTAACGTTTCGGCGGCAGCGGCCGCAGCGCGCCCAATGCCGCGTTCAGTTGCGGCACAATCGTCTCGGCGCGCACATAACCGCTAACGCTCACCACCAAATTGTTGGCGTGATAATGCCGATGCAAATAGGCGAGCATGTCCGCGCGCGAGATGGCGCTCACCGATTCCGGCGAACCCGCGACATCGCGCCCCAAGGGATGCGGCAGCCACATTAACGCGTCGAGGTCGTAAAAGACCAATTCATCCGGCGTATCCAACGTTTGGCGCAGTTCTTCAATAATGACGCGTCGTTCTTTTTCGATTTCGTTGGCTGCGAACAGCGGCGCGCTCAACATGTCGCTCAACACATCCAAACCCAAATCGAAATGTTGATACGCGACCTTGACCCAATAGTTGGTCAATTCCTGACTCGTGGACGCGTTAAAAAATCCGCCGATGCCCTCGATCGCTACGGCAATCTCGTGAGCGGTCGGACGCTTGCGCGTGCCTTTGAACAACATGTGTTCGATAAAATGCGAAATGCCGCTCACGCGTTCCGCTTCATAACGCGCGCCGGTGGACATGTACATCGTCAACGTCGCAGAACGCGTATGCGGCAGTTCCGTCACCACCAGCCGCGCGCCATTGTCGAG
>JAJVIA010000045.1:5524-11343 GCA_022072245.1 Anaerolineae bacterium | reverse complement strand
CCTTTGAGTTCCATCAGCGCGAGCGTAGAGGTGACTTGGGCGATGGGCAAGCCGGATTGTTGGCGCAATTCGTCCACATGCAGCGGGTCGGCGGAGAGATATTGGAGCAGCGTCGCTTCGGTCGCGTTCGAGGGGACGACGGCGCGCGCATGCTGCTTTTCCGCAATCATTGTCAGATTCAATTCTTCTAAAATGTCTTGGACGCGCGTGACGAGTTTGGCGCGGCTTTCGCGGATGAGTTTGTTGGGGCCCTTGGATTCGCGGCGAAAGATATTGCCCGGCACGGCAAACACTTCGCGGTCTTGGTCCAACGCGAATTCGCACGTAATCATCGCGCCGCTCTGTTCGTCGCCCTCGACCAACAAGACGCCGAGCGCCAAGCCGCTAATGATGCGATTGCGCGCGGGAAAATTCGCCGCGTCGGGTTTCATGCCGATGGGATAATCGCTAATGAGCGCGCCGCGTTCGGCAATCAAGCGCGCGAGTTTCGCGTGTTCGGGCGGATAAACTTGGTCAATGCCGTTGCCCATGACGGCGATGGTGCGCCCGGGCGCGTCGAGCGCGGCGACATGCGCGGCGGCATCCACGCCGCGCGCGAGACCGCTGACAATCGTCATTTTATTGTGCGCGAGTTCGGTGCATAGCGCGCGCGTGATTTCTTTGCCGTACGCGCTGGCGCGTCGCGTGCCGACGACGGCGAGCGCCCAATCGTCGGCGGGCGTGAGCGCGCCTTTGATAAATAAAAGCGGCGGGGGCAGCGGAATTTCTTTGAGGCGGCGCGGATACGCGTCATCGTCCCACGTGAGAATGGCGTCGCAATGTTTGTACGCCCTTTCCGTTTCCGCGTCGAGATTCAAAGTTTGACGCGCGGCGAGCAAATTTTCCAGCGCGCGTTTGTCGAGACCGGCGCGGCCGAGTTCGAACGCGCTGGCGTTCCACGCGGTTTCCAAATCGCCGAAAAAATCCAACAAGCGTTGCAGTTTCGCGGGCCCAATGCCGCTCACGCGATTAAAGCCGATGAAATAGCGCACGTTTGTCACGCCGCGAGAATACCACGCGGGCATAGGCGTGTCAAACCTTTAGCATTTCAAAATTTTGGAATTGGCGCGCAGCGTCAAGCGGGGAAGGTTGCAAGACGCGGCTCGCTGGGGCGCGGCGCGCCGCCGCAATCAATCTATCAGCCCCGGCAGCAATTCCACCGTCATGCTGTGGGCGGCGAGGTCAATTTTTTTTATCACGCTCTTGATGGCGGGGATTAGGATTTCTTTGCCTTCGGGCGTGCGGACGAGATAAACGTCGTTCGCGCCGGTTTCGAGAATCTGCTCGATTACGCCGAGCGTTTGCGCGTCTGCGGTCACGACGTTCAGCCCGATGATTTGGTGATGATAGTATTGCCCTTTTTTCAATTTCGCGGCGTCTTGGGCGCGAATCTGCACGAGTTCGCCGCGCAGTTTGGCGACGGCGGCGTCGGTGTCGTAACCGACAAATTTGAAGAGGGCGTACCCGGAATGTAAACGCGCGCGTTCCACTTGGTACGCGCGCGCGGGAACGCCCAGATACAGCGTTTTATGTTTTAGGAGGCGGTTGGGATAATCGGAAAGAATTTTGATTTTGAGGTCGCCGCGAAAACCCCACGGTTTTAGAATTTCGCCTACGACTAGATATTGCTCTGGAGCGTCGGACATGATTTGAAAAGGCGTGGCAGGTTTCAGGAAACCTGCCACGTCTTGTTACGCGTGATGCAGCGCTTCGGCGTTTGGATGACTCACGTTGCCGTTCGCGTCCAAAATTTCCAACGTGGCGCGTTTACCTTGACGCACGGCGGCAATGCGTACGAGCGTGCGTAACGAATTGACGACGCGGCCGCCTTTGCCGATGATGCGTCCCATATCTTCGGGCGCGACTTGGAGTTCGACATTGACCGTATGCGCGTTCTCGCTGGTTTTGACCACAACTTGATTGGGGTCGTCCACCAATGATCTGGCGATGTATTCTACGAGTTCTTGAATGTTCACAGTACTTTCTCTCTAACTCTGTGCTTGACGGATAGATTCGCGCGCACGGCGCAAAACCCATCAGGCGCGTCATGCACAAGCTTGGGGCGCGCTGGAAATAAACCGTGCGAGTTGTTGCGCCAACGCGAACAGTTTAACTTGCGCCTTCCGATTCCGTCGCGACGTTTGTCTTTTTGCGTTGTTTGTAATACTTGTCGGTGATGCCCGCGATTTTGAGCAAACGGCCGACCGAATCGGTGGGCGTGGCGCCGGCTTTGAGCCAATGGTTCACCCGGTCCGCTTTGAGTTGAATCAGCGGCGGGTTCTGGCGCGGATCATAGACGCCGAGATTTTCGATATATTTGCCGTCACGTTTACTTCGTTCTTCTTGGATGACCACGCGATAGGTCGGTTGTTTTTTCATGCCTTTGCGGGTCAATTTGATTTTCGTAGCCATGGCTTGTAGCTGTTCTCCTTGATCCTCTGACGATTTGCAACTCGTCAGAGCTAGAAATTTTGGATAGGCGTTTAGAATTTTGGAAAGCCCGGCAGGCGCGGCAAGCCGCGGCCTTTGCCGCCTTTCATTTGCTGCATGAGCTTTTGCATCTGCTTGAACTCGCGCATCAATTCATTTACATCTTGGACCGTCGTTCCGCTGCCGTGCGCGATGCGTTGGCGGCGGCGCGCGTTCAAGACATCGGGGTTGCGGCGTTCTTGCGGCGTCATCGAACGAATAATCGCTTCGATGCGTTTCATCTGGCTTTCGGTCGCTTCTTCGGGAATCTCTTTAGCCATCTGCGAGAAACCCGGAATCATGTTCATGATTTGCGTCAGCGAACCCAATTTTTTGATTTGCTGTAACTGCTGCAAAAAATCTTCGAGCGTAAATTGCGCCTTGAGCATTTTCTCGGCGGCTTGGCGCGCTTGTTCTTGGTCGAGATTCTGCTGTGCGCGTTCGATGAGCGTGAGGACATCGCCCATGCCGAGAATCCGCGAGGCGAGCCGGTCCGGGTAAAAGGGTTCCAACGCGTCCGGTTTTTCGCCGACGCCGAGGAATTTGATTGGAACGCCCGTTACGGAACGGACCGAAAGCGCCGCGCCGCCGCGCGCGTCGCCGTCCACTTTGGTCAAAATTAAACCGGTCAAGCCGACGCGCCGATTAAATTCGTCCGCCACGCGCACAGCTTCTTGCCCGGTCATCGAGTCCACAATCAAAATGGTTTCTTGCGGATTCGTGCGGCTCTTGACCTGTTCGAGTTCTTTCATCAAATCGTCGTCAATGTGGAGCCGACCGGCGGTATCCAAAATGACGACGCTATAAGCGGAGGCGGCGGCATGTTTCACCGCGTCGGCGCAAATTTGCGGCGGCGCAATTTTGGGGTCCACCGCATAGACGTTAATGTCCAATTGTTTGCCGAGCGTCTGCAATTGTTGAATCGCGGCGGGCCGACGCGTATCCGCCGCGACGAGGAGGGAACGCTGCCCTTGCTTGCGTAAATGCAGCGCGAGTTTCGCGGCGGTAGTCGTCTTGCCGGACCCTTGCAGCCCGATGAGCATAATCGTATGCGGCGCGGCGCCCGACAAATCCAATTTCGCCGGTTCGCCCAGCGTCGCAATCAATTCCTCATTGACGATTTTGACGACGGCTTGCGCGGGCGTGAGCGATTCCATCACTTCGGCGCCCACCGCGCGCACGCGCACCCGTTCCAAAAATTGGCGTACGACTTTGAGGTTGACGTCCGCTTCGAGCAGCGCCATCCGCACTTCGCGGAGCGCCGTATCCACATCGGCTTCGGTCAGCTTACCTTTGCCCGAAAGGCGCTTAAAGACGCCTTCGAGTTTATCAGAGAGACTTTCGAACATAGGCGTACCATTATATGCACAAAACCTCTAACCGCAAACACTTTTTTGCTGTTAGAATGATTACAGTTGCGCCGCGGCGGGCAAGAAAAAAAAAGACCGAAAACATGCTTGTTTCCGGTCTGTCGGCGGCGTCATGGCGGCGACGCTTGGGTTTGGAGCAAGGTCTCGATGACGCGGCGCGCCGTCGCCAAGTCGGGATGCGGGCGTATTTCCTTTAGGACTTGGGCCCACGTGTTTTCCAACAATGCCGCGTGCGTCTCGTCCAAACTTGTTCGCAGCGCAATCTTTTTTTCAGCGGCGATGCGCTGCGCCAGCGCGAACGCGTGCGCGGCGTCCAACGCGTCCGCGCCGTGCGTCAAGATAAACCACAAGTCAAACACGTCGCGCGCGCGCGGTCTGCGCGCATACAAAACCAAGAGCTCGGCGGCGAGTTCGTCCAACGCGACCACGCGCATTGCGGCGGCGTACGTTTCCGCAAAGGGATGCCGCAGCGCGCGCAATGGCGGCTCGAGGCGCGGCGGCGCGGCGTTCAAGCGCGCTTCGAGCAGCGGCTGCGCGGCGGAACGGCGGCCGAGCGGACTCGTAAATTCGATGCGCGCGCGGAACGCGCGAAAACTGTGGAGCTTGAATTGCAATCCCGACGCGTGGGCGGCGATCCGCAGCGCCGCGTCGAGTTCGTTCTCTAAAAGGCGTTCGTCCAAATTCGCCGCGCGCGCAAATTCCAAATCCGCGACGCGCGGATAATTTTCAAAATACGCGTTCGCCAGCGCCGCCGCGCCGCGCAAAGTTAAATGTTCGCGCAGCGCCGCGCGTTCGCCGATGCCATAGAGCAGCCAATCCGTTGCGTGGATTTTTTCTACGGCGCCGAGTTCCATCTGCCATGCCGCCGCTTTTTTTCGCAGTTCGCCAAAGCCAATCATGATCTATTCGAGTCAAGGCGCGCGGCGCGACGAAAACACTTGGGGTCTTGGTCCCGCGCTTGATTTTGCGCCAGCCCTACACAATCCTTGTATTGCGTCGGGGTCTATTTGTCATTGTTCCTGCCGTCTTGTATTATATTCGATATGAACCTATCTTTGCTTTCGTTTCCGCTACTCGCCATCGGCTTGCTGTGTATCGCGCTGCTGCTCACTGCCGCGCTGGGCGGCAATGTCGGCGCGGTATCGCTCGCCTTTGCGCCAGTGTTGGTCTGGGCGGTCGTTTTGGCGTTGAGAGGACGGCGCTAAACATGTCCGATACGACGTTGGTCGCGCAATTTTTGGCGGTGACATTATTTGGCGCGTGCTTTTACCATTCGTGGAACGTCGAGGGGCGCCGTTCCGCGCAGCAATGGTTTTTCATCGGCTATATTTTTTTTCTGCTGCTCGCGAGTCTCTTGGTCGTCATCGGGCAGTGGGCTTTTTACGCCGGGTTTCTCACGCTCGGCGCCGCGCCGTCGGTGTGGGTGATGATTTATCCCGCGCTGTTTTATCTCGCCTATACCATCGCGAAATTTTTTGTGGACGCGGAAAATTTGCGCGGCATGTGCTATCTGATGTTTTTGCTCGTTCCCGCGCTGATGCTGCCGGTGGATGCGACGGGCTTGCAAATGGGCTGGTGGGCGTATCCGTCCGAATCTATCATGTTTTTGAACGGCGTGCCGTTTTATCTGCCGTTCGCATGGGGCGTCATCGGCGCGGCGGTGATGTACATGTTCGGACGCATCCGCAAAATTCGTTTTCGCGGCAGCGGTCAATTGTTTGCGCTCATGCTGGCGGCGCCGCTGCTCGACGGTTTGGCGATTCTGCTCATCGCGCTCGTCCAAGTATTTGTGGACGCTCTCGCCGCGCTGTTTGGCGCGACGATTTTATACAGCGGGTTGGCGCTCTTGTTTATCGTCCTGCCGCTCGCGCTGGCGTTTCAGTTGCCGCGTTTTCAAACCAAGCGTTAGTGCGTTACAGACAACAGACAACAGATAGCAGA
>JAJVIA010000045.1:0-5424 GCA_022072245.1 Anaerolineae bacterium | reverse complement strand
GCGCGACGATTTTATACAGCGGGTTGGCGCTCTTGTTTATCGTCCTGCCGCTCGCGCTGGCGTTTCAGTTGCCGCGTTTTCAAACCAAGCGTTAGTGCGTTACAGACAACAGACAACAGATAGCAGATAACAGAGGACAGATTGCAGATTGCAGATTGCAAATCCGAAATCCGAAATCCGAAATCCCAAATCCCAAATCCCAAATCCCAAATCAGAAATTCCAAA
The DNA here is from genome assembly GCA_022072245.1 of Anaerolineae bacterium. GTDB lineage: Bacteria > Chloroflexota > Anaerolineae > UBA4142 > SHND01 > SHND01. The sequence continues at coordinate 5,199 of JAJVIA010000045.1, read as the reverse complement.
TCATCATGAAACCAATTATCGAAGAAATTACGCTCGAAGGGCATATTATTGATTCGTGGAGTTTGCCGCGCGTGTGGGACCGCATTATGGATCACGGCGGCGAATTCGAACTCGTCGAAATTCGTGTGGGCAAACAAAAAGAGGAAACCAGTTTCGCGCACATGAAAATTTTTACCGATACGGTCGCGGAAATGGACGCGCTGCTCGAGGCGTTGACCGAACTCGGCGCGGTGGTCGTTTCGCCCGGCGACGTCAAGACCGAAGCCGCGCCGCGCGATGGCGCATTGCCCGACGATTTTTATTCGTCCACCAATCTGCCGACGCAGGTGCGGCTCGGCGGGCGCTGGGTGGACGCCGCAAATACCGAAATGGATTTGGCAATCGTCATTGACCGCGCCCAAAATACGGCGGCGATGATTCCGATGACGGATGTGAAACAGGGCGACGCGGTGGTCGTCGGTCACGATGGGATTCGCGTCCAACCGCTTGAACGTTCGCGCGACAAGGAAATTTTTTCGTTCATGAACGCGGATGTTTCGTCGGAACGCCCCAAGCGTCTGGTGATTGCCCAAGTGGCGCGCGAGATGCGCGCGACGCGCGCGCGCGGCGGAAAAATTTTATTTGTCGGGGGGCCCGCGATTGTACATAGCGGCGCGGCGCCGTATCTGGCGCGCTTGATTCGCGCCGGTTATATCCAAGTGTTGTTTAGCGGCAACGCGTTGGCGGTCCACGATTGCGAAGCGGCGATTTTTGGAACGTCTTTGGGCGTGGCTCTCCGCACCGGGCAGCCGGTGGAAGGCGGACATCGCCATCACATGCGCGCGATCAATATGATCCGCCGCGCGGGCAGTTTGCGCCAAGCGGTGGCGCAGGGTATTTTGAAAAGCGGCATCATGTACGAAGCGGTGAACGCGCAGATTGAAATGACGCTGGCGGGTTCGGTGCGCGATGACGGCCCGCTGCCCGATGTGGTGACGGACATGATGGCGGTGCAGAAACAGATGCGCGCGGCGGTGCGCGGCGTCGAACTCGCGCTGATGGTTTCGACGATGCTTCATTCGATTGCGACGGGCAACATGCTCCCCGCGTGGGTGAAAACGGTCGCCGTTGACATCAATCCCGCCGTCGTGACGAAACTCGCGGACCGCGGCACGTTTCAAGCGCTGGGTTTGGTGACGGACGCGGAATTGTTTTTGAGAGAGTTGGCGGAGGAATTGGAGACCAAGACAGAGTGATGCCGTAATACGATTGCGGCGCCGCTTGTCGCCCCGACGCGTCGGTTAGCGCCCCGTTGATTTTGGGTCTTGCTCGTCGCGCCATTCGGACTCTTTGCGAGCGCTTTAGGTCTTGCCGTGTATGTCTTTTGTATAAATAACATGCGCCAAATATGTTACGCGATAAACTTTACTCTACCCTCTACGAACAGCGTCTCGTCGCGCGCGGCGATACGCTCGTCGTCGGCGTTTCGGGTGGGCCCGATTCGCTGGCGCTTTTGCACGCGCTGAAAACGCTCGCGCCCGAACTCGATTTGAAATTGTACGTCGCGCATTTGAATCATCAATTGCGCGGCGCGGACGCGGACGCGGATGAGCAGTTTGTGCTGTGGCTCGCGCGCGAATGGCATTTGTCCGTCGCCAATGCGAGTTGGGATGTGCGCGGGTACGCAAAAGAAAATGGGCTCTCGATTGAACAAGCCGCGCGCAATTTGCGCTATCAATTTTTGCTGGGCGCGGCGCGTCAGGCAAACGCGCAGGCGATTGCGGTGGCGCACAATGCGGACGACCAAGTGGAAACGATTCTGATGCACTGGCTACGCGGCGCGGGTTTGAGCGGTTTGCGCGGAATGGCGTACAAATCGGAAATCGGAAATCAGCGGTCAGAGGTCAGAAGTCAGAAATCAGAAATCGAAAATCAAAAATTAGAAATCCGAGTTGACCTCATTCGCCCCTTGCTTGACGTTACGCGCGCGGAAATTGAAATTTATTGCCTCGAAAATAATTTGCAGCCGCGCGTGGACGAATCGAATTTCGATACGACGATTTTACGCAATCGGCTGCGCCATGAAGTGATTCCGTATCTCGAAACGCTCAATCCGAATTTGCGGACGGTCTTGCGTCACAGCGCGCTTGCGGCGGCGGACGATTACGATTATGTGCGTCAAAACGTGCTGGGCATTTTCGACCGCATGGGGCGGCCCATCGGCGCGGCATCCGCGCCCGACGGTTTTGTTTTTGACCGCAAATGGTTTCGCGCGCTGCCGGTGAATTTGCAGCGCGGCGTTTTGCGCGAAGCGGTCTCGCGCCTGCGGCGTTTGAAAAATATCGGTTTTCAACCGATTGAAATGGCGCGCCGCGTCGTCGCCAAAGACGCGGGCGCGGAAGCGACGCTGCCGCAAGGTTTGCTTCTCGTCGTCGGCTATGACGATTTTACGATTGGCGAACATTTGGAAATGCCGGATGCGCCGTTGTTGTTGGAGCATCAAGAAATTGTTTTGAAGGTTGGGGACGAAATTTTGTTGGCGGAGAGCGATTGGGGCGTGCGGGTGCAGCCGACGACCGATAGCCGACAGCCGACAGAAAAATGGGCTTGTGTACTAGACATGAATAAAATCTCTGGCAAGCTCGTATTGCGGACGCGGCGCGCGGGGGAACGGTTCGCGCCAAAAGGCATGGGCGGCAAACACAAATCGCTGCACGAATTCATGATTGACGAAAAAATTCCGCGTCGCCTGCGCGAATTCATTCCGATTCTCGCGGACGAGGAAAAAATTTTGTGGGTGGCGGGCTATCGCGCGGACGAACGCGCGGCGGTGACGCAAGAAATGTTGCAGGCGCAAGATTCAGCGTCCCAAATAATGCGCGTTGAATTTTTCAAGACGGTGGAATAAAATACGAACGCGTAGCGAACGCTCACCGCAGCGTTCGCTGGCGTGGGGATGGGAACGCTACGCTGCGGGGATGGGAACGAAACGGCGTTCGTTCCGTACGCGTAATGTATCGCCAAACCTATGGGGTCTTGCCATGGACTATTTTGATTTTGATTTGCAAATTTCTCCTGCCGCGCATGGCTATCGCGCGCGGGCGACGAACGCGCAGGGCGCGCATGTGAGTGCAGATTTTGTTTTGCCGTTCACCGATCAGGATATTGAAATCCTGATGCTGCGCGTGGGACGCCCACGGCGTGGCGTGCGGAAAATCGATTCGCCAGAAACGAAGGCGGCAAAAGCGTTCGGCGGAAAATTGTTTGACGCGGTGTTTGCGGGCGAACTGTTTGGTTTGTGGCGCAGCAGTTTCAATGCCGCGACCGCGCAGGGCAAGGGTTTACGATTGCGTCTGCGTTTGATTGAAACGCCCGAACTGTTGGATTTGCCGTGGGAATTTTTGTACGACAGTGCGAACAATCAATTCGTCGCGTTACTCACCAAAACGCCCGTCGTGCGCTTTCTCGATTTGCCCACGCCGATTCAACCGCTCAAGACGAACCTGCCTTTGCGTGTGTTGGCGGTAGTTTCTGACCCGAATGATTACGACGCGCTGGATGTGGAACGCGAATGGGTGAACGTGCAAAAAGCGACACAGAATTTGGAAACGCGCGGCGCGTTGACGTTGACGCGTTTGCCCCAAGCGACGCTCTCGGAAATGCGCCGCGCGCTGCGGCAAACCGAATATCATGTACTGCATTTCATCGGTCACGGCGCGTTCGTGGCGGATGAACAAGACGGCGTTTTGATTTTCAAAAATGAGCAAGGACGCGGGGATCGTGTCAGTAGCCAAAAACTCGCCCAAGTGCTGGCGAATTTCGATTCACTGCGTTTGGTGATTTTGAACGCGTGCGAGGGGGCGCGTACATCGCGCAATGACCCGTTCGCAGGCGTCGCGCCGAGTTTGGTTCAAAAGGATATACCCGCCGTGGTTGCGATGCAGTTCGAAGTGAGCGACGGCGCGGCGCTCACCTTGGCGGATGAATTTTACAGCGCGCTCGCAGACGGCTATGCAGTGGATGCAGCATTGACGCACGCGCGCACGGCGATTTGGGCAGGTGTGAATGATTTGGAATGGGGCACGCCCGTTTTGTATATGCGCGCACCGAATGGCATCATCTTTGATTTGGCTGGTGTTACTCCAGCTCTTGCAGCAAAAGCCCCAATGCCAGAAACGTTAATGCAGGTCAAACCGAATGAATTGGTAATCACGCCTCCGGAAATAGCCCGAAATACTAAAGGCAGTATGAATGAGGTTGGGGCGATAACAAAATTCTTCCGTCGATTGTTTTTCACTGAGAATGTCGTTAACTCACAACAGCCCGTACCTGTAAATGCAAATCAGTCAATCGCCTTGCCTCCGTCTACTCGCAATAAGGCGGGCCAAGAAATGATTCTCATTCCTGCGGGTGAATTTTTGATGGGAACAACAGATGCAGAAGCTCAGCGGATGCTTTATGGAGGCGGCATGACTGAGGCACAATTGCAAATGGAAATACCACAACACCCAATCTATGTTGATGCTTTTTACATTTCGCGTTTTCCCGTGACGAACGCCGAATACAAAAAATTTGTGGACGAGACAAAGCGCCAGCCGCCAGCTTATTTTCAGAATGGGAAATTTCCAATTGGCAGAGGAGATCATCCAGTAGTGAACATTAGTTGGAAAGATGCAGAGGCGTTTTGTAAATGGGCAGAGTGTCGTTTGCCGACCGAAGCGGAATGGGAAAAAGCGGCAGGTTGGGATGATGTGAAAAAAATCAAGCGCGTATATCCGTGGGGTGACACGTTCGACATAAGCAAATGCAATTCACATGAAGCGGGAATTGGCGACACGACACCCGTTGGAAAATATTCTCCGCAGGGCGATAGTTTTTATGGTGTCAGTGATATGGCGGGGAATGTGTGGGAATGGTGCGCGGATTGGTTCCATGAAAATTACTATGAAGTTTCATCACGCGAAAATCCGCAAGGACCTGCTTCTGGACAATACCGCGTGCTTCGTGGTGGCTCGTTCTACTTTGGTGCGTCCTTTGCTCGCTGTGCGTGGCGTTACTGGGTTCGTCCGGACGACCTCTTCACGTTCATCGGTTTCCGCGTGGTGGCTGCTCCCGTTCGACTCTGAACTCTGGTCCCTCTGAACTCTGTTACTCTGGAGGGGGGGAGTTTGAGGGGGGCGTGCCCCCCTCAACGCGTGCGCCAAAAAAAGAGTCTATCCG
>JAJVIA010000025.1:10135-11590 GCA_022072245.1 Anaerolineae bacterium | reverse complement strand
GTCGGCACGGCGACGGCAACGCCGCCCGCCAAGATGACGCTCGGTTTGTACGCCACAAAACTCGGCTCGACGACCAACACCTCGTCGCCGGGATCAATCACCGCGAGCATCGCGCATTGCAGCGCTTCGGACACGCCGACGGTGATGAGAATTTCATTTTCCGCGTCATAGCGCACGCCGTACATTTCAAATAATTTGTCCGACAGCGCGGTACGCAATTCGATGGTGCCGCTGTTGGACGTGTAATGCGTATCGCCGCGTTGAATGGATTCGATGCCCGCTTGCGAAATGTGCGCGGGCGTGACGAAATCGGGTTCGCCGATGCCGAGCGAAATCACATCTTTCATCGTCGCGGCAATATCAAAAAAACGGCGAATGCCCGAAGGCGGAATGGAAGTTATCTTTTGAGAGAGTCGTGATTTGGACATGGTTAATCCTTTGGCTGGGAGATGAAAAAGCGCGGCGCCAAGCAAGCTTGACGACGGCGCGGAAAAATATACTTGGCGCTCATTCCGAAAAATCAATTTCGCTCGAATCGCCTACGTTCAGGCGCTCGAACGCGCCGCGCACGCGCGCATCCGAACCGACGAGCGACCATTCGAGCATCGCGCTTTTGACTTCGGCATATTCGCTGATGATGCAATCGCGCAAAATCGCGTCTTCGATAATTGCGCCTTCGGAAATGGAAACGTGGGGCCCAATAATCGAGCGCCGAATCTGCGCGCCCGCGCCGACATGCACCGGCGGAATGATGTGCGAATTTTCCGCTTGGACCGGCGCGATGCCGTTTTTATTCAAGAGAAATTGATTGGTATGCAAAAGCGCTTCGCGCGTGCCGCAATCTTCCCACACCGCGATGCGTTCCGCTTCGAGGCGCGCGCCCTGTTCAATCATGCGCTGCATCGCGTCGGCGAGATAGTATTCGCCCTTGGTTTGAATATCCAGCGTTAGAATATCGTCAATCGCCTGCATAATTTTTTGCCACGCTTTGAAATAATAGACGCCGACGACGGCGAGATTGGAAACAGGCGTTTGCGGTTTTTCGACAAAGCGCGTGACGAAACCGTTTTCCAATGTGACCACGCCAAAACGGCGCGGGTCGGATACTTCGTGACAATAAATCAAACCGTCCGATTCCACCCGCTGCAAGCGCGACCAATCCGTTTCCCAAATCGTATCGCCGAAAATAATCAGCGCGTCTTGGTCAATATAGGTTCGCGCCAAATGAATGGCGTGCGCCTGACCGCGCATCTCTTCTTGCTCCACAAAGCGCGCGTTCAAATGCGGATATTGCGTCGCCACATATTTTTCGATTTGGTCGCCGAGATAACCGACAATGAAAATAATTTCGTCGAATTGAATTTCCGCCATACCGTCGAGAATGTGTCCCAGCACGGGTTTGCCCGCGACATTGACTAACGGTTTAGGACGGCTGTACGTGTGCGGGCGTAGGCG
>JAJVIA010000025.1:0-10035 GCA_022072245.1 Anaerolineae bacterium | reverse complement strand
CGCCGCGCCCGTCGCGTCAAATCGTTCAGGTTTCCGATTGGCGTCGCAACGACGTACAATATGCCTTGTGTCAAGTTCGCGCGATTGTACCCGCGCTCATGGGGCATGTCAATTAAATTTGGCGCGGTGATAATCCACATCGCGCGCGTAGGGCACATTCTCTAATGCGCCCGTCCTGTCAGCGTTAGAGAACGTTTCCTACGCGTGGTGGGTCATTGCTAGAATTTAGCGCACGCCTAAACCTTTTTGTACGCAAAAGGAGATTCATTATGCCGCGCGTATTTCTTGTCGCTCTTGTTCTGACCGTTGGATTTTACGGCTGCCAAAATTTACCCGGCGTCGCGCCGACGCCGCCGCGCCAAATTTCGTACGAGGGACCCGTTACGCTCCAACTGAAAGTGGGCGAAACGTTGCCCGGCACGACAGTGGCGTATTACGGCAAAGCGCCGGACGGACGCGCCATTATGGGCCTCGGCGGCGCGCAAGCGTTGAAATCAACCGCCGATTCGGTCAATTGGACCGGCGCGCTGGTTTTATTTTCCAAGATTGATTTGAAATTGCGCGTCGTAACGTTTGACGAAACGGGTATGACGTTGGCGGGAACGATTCAGATTATTGCGCAGGAACCCACGCCCGTCGCCGGAGTTCTGACCGCGCAGCGCGCGGCGGAATATACAATTCCCGTCTCGTACACCGTGAATCAAGGCGACGCGATTCCCGGAACGAATGTGCGGTATGTCGGCGCGCGCGCGGACGGCGCGGAATTTACAAACCTCGACCAATATCCGTACCGCGAACGATTTGATTCGGTGGTGTGGCAAGGGCATTTGCGCGAACGCATCGCGCTGCGTTTGGATTTGCGCGTATTGGATTTCAATGCCGCCCGCGTAATTTTGGGCGGGACGGCGCAGATTATTTTTGAATCATAGCGTTGGGCGGTTGCCCGGCTAAACTCAATGCTTTTGAAGAAACTTGCCAAGTGGGCGCGGCGCGATTTCGAGAGATGCGAAAGCGGCGGATCGCGCGCGCGTTGACAAAAATAGGATGCGACGTAAAATGCAGGCGCAATGGGGCTGTGGCGAAATTGGCAGCCGCCGCGGACTTAAAATCCGCTGGAGTGTCCCTCCGTATGGGTTCGAGTCCCTTCAGCCCCATTTCAGGAACAAGCCGGTCAGAATCCCGACCGGTTTTTTAATCGCAAAACGCTGCCGCTGGATGAAAGGTAAAGTGAATGTCTGAAGAGTTGAATCCGCAAGTGGAAAATGTAAATCAAGAAACGGCGACGTTGACGGAAACGCCAATGATTGCGCCGACTAGTTCGGAGATGGCAGCGCCCGCCGCGCCGCCCGCGCCCGCGTCCAAACCCGCGTGGCGGATGCTCGTTGCGCCCGCATGGTTTTTGCTCGGCGTCTTGGTTGGGCTGGGAATTTTTTATGGTTTGACGCTGTACACCGCCAAGCCCGCGCCGCCGCCCGCAGCCACGTTGGACGAAGCGACGGTGAAAAAAGCCGCGCGCGAAGGATTGATTGAAGCGATTCAAGCTTTGCAGGCGCAAGGACAACAAGGGCAAGGTTCGCAGGGTCCCCAAACGGTGGACCGCAGCGCGTTCACCATTCGCCCCGCGAATCAGTTGGGCAACCCGGAGGCGCCGTTACAGATTGTCGAGTTTGCAGATTTTCAATGTCCCTTTTGCGGACGACATCATCAACTCGTCGCGCCCGAGTTGATTAAAAATTATGTGGACACCGGCAAAGCGACCTATGTGTACAAACATTTGGCGTTTTTGGGCAACGAGTCGGTGTGGGCGGCGATTGCGGCGGAATGTGCCGCCGACCAGGGAAAATTCTGGGAGTATCACAATTATTTGTTCGAACATCAGAACGGCGAGAATCAGGGCGCGTTCAATAAAGACAAGCTCATCGGTTTTGGCAAAGAGCTGGGTTTGGATATGCCAAAATTCGAGACGTGCGTCAATACGGATGCGACGTTCGACCGTGTGCGCGCCGATACGGAAGAGGGGCAAAAACTTGGCGTAACCAGTACGCCCACTTTTTTTGTGAATGGCAAACCGTTGGTGGGTCTGACTTCGCCGGACGAGTTCAAGCAAACGCTCGACCAAGCGTTATCGAAATAAAAAAAATTCGGGTCAAACGACCCGAATTTTTTTTTGCTCATTGTCCAATCCATGCCAGATATAATGGCGTGATGTCTTGGCCGCTGGCTTGATTGAACGCGCGTACCAAATCGCGCGGCTGCGCGTTTTGATATTTGAATTCGCGATAATAATTTTGCAGCGCGCGAAAAAAGGCGTCGTCGCCGATTTGGTCGCGCACGGCTTGGAAAAAGAGCGCGCCCTTGCCGTACACAAATTTGCTGTACGCGTCCTCATCGTATGCCTCCACCGGCAAACCGGCGGGCAGATTGCCGTACTGGGCTTTGCCTTCTTCGTACTGCCGTTCAAAATAATCGCGGCGAATTTGCTGCGCGACGGCTAACCCATAGCGGTCTTCAAAATAAACGGTCGTGGCGTACTGCACCAACGCTTCGTCCAACCACGGATGATTCACTTGGTCGCTGCCGATGATGGAATAAAACCATTGATGCGCGACTTCGTGCGCGGTGGCAAATTCAAAAAAACTGGTTTGCCCCGCGTCCTGATATAAATTGGATGCCACGGTCACGACGCCGGGATATTCGATGCCGCCCGCCGTCGTCGGCGTTTCAATCAAGTCCAGCGAACGAAAGGGATAGGGCCCAAAACGCTTTTCATATACGCCCAACGCGTTGACCGCCCAATCGAGCGCGCGCGCGCCTTGCGCGGCATCTTCCGGTTTATACCACGACGTCACGGTCAGGTCGTCCAACTGCGTTGAGGTTTTTTCGAGAACGTTGGTCAGATTCGCGTCAAAGTCGCGCATCGGCGCGGCGATAAAGCGCCGCATCATGCGATTGCCTTGGCGCGTTTCTTGGACCAATTCGCCAGAGGCAATGATTTGATATTCTGCCGGGGCGTTAATGGTGACGTCATAAACGCTGCTGTCGGCGTACACCACATCCCCATATTCCGGCGGCATTTCGAGATGCCAGCCCTTGTCGTCATACGCGGGAATGAGGGGATAAATCGTCGGCAGGGTGGTGAGCCAATCGGTGCGCGTAAAATCGCTGTAACGCCCTTTGGCATTTTTCGGAATCTTGACCGTGTAATCTATCGTCGCCTCGAGCGTTTGCCCGGGTTCGAGCGTTTTGCCCCAAGCGACATGCGCGACGGTATCATTTTGCGACAATGTTATATCGGCTTGACGTTCGCCGACCATGATTTGATGAATCTCGATGCCGCCTTCGTCGGGCGTCGCGTTCGCAAAGAGCCGCAAATAAATGCCGTCCAACGCTTGGTTGGCGCGATTGACGTAACGAAGCTGTTGGCGGCCCTGAATTTCGGCGAGGTCGTCGCTCACATCCCACTGCATGACGTAACGAGTTTCATTTTCCAGTTTGTCCAAATCTTTGCTGAATTGCGGACGCAGCGCCGCATCCATACTTGGCGCCGCAAGCGGCGTTACCGCAGGCGCGGCGGTGGGCAAAGGCGCGGGTGAGGCGGACGCGGCATTTGGGTCAAGCGTCGGACGCGCTTGGCCAAAATCCGATGGCAAGACCGTTGCGCCAGCCGGCGCCATCGTCGCCAGCGGCGCGGGCGAAGGGGTGGGGGTGACGGTCGGCGGAAGCGGCGTGGGCGCGGCGCACGCGCTGGCGCTCAACGCCAACAACAACAAGATGACAATTTGGCGCAGCATTTTTTTCTCCATACAATTTTCTATAACTCGACTGTAGCGCGCGCAGACGAACGCGGCATGAATTTTGAATGAGAAAATCTAGGCGGCGCGCGGCACGCGCGCCCATGGCACGAGCTGCGCGCGCGCATCGCGCCACAGCGTGGTCGTGACCGCGCGCAAAATCTCGCCGCCGTGCGACGCGTGCGTCAAAGATTGTTCCCAGACGCCGGAAGTTTTGCCGCAGTGTATGAGCCGCGTGCAGAGTTGCACCTCGTCGCCGGGCAAAGCGGGCCGCGCATATTCCAACGCGTGACGATAAAACCACGGCAGCGGCGCGTCGTCCTCCAACGTGAGCGCGTAACCCATCGCGCGCAGCGCGTCATAGATGGCTTGTTCCAACCAGTCCACGTATATCGCGTTGTTGGTGTGCCGCGCGGAATCGGCTTCGTAAAATTGCGCGCGGCGCGTGGTCGTGTGTTCAAAGCGCGCGGGCGTTTCGGGATGCAGCGTCACTTTGCCGATGGGCGGCAGCGCGGGTTCAGCGCGTTTGTCAAAGACGGCGGCAATCTCGGGGTGAATGCGCGCCGGCGTCATGCGCTGCGCGTCCACATAAACCCAATTCGCAATGCCGCGCGCCATGACGCGCCCATCGCGTTGGCGCCGCGCCAAATAGTTGCGGTCAGAGCGCACGCGGGCGAGCGTGGAAATCCACGTGCTGATGGCTAAAGCGTCCAAATAGCGCGGCGCGCACGCGCGTTCCAATTGCATCGTGCGAATGACCCAAAAGTGGTTGTGACGGCGATACCATTCTAAATCGAAACCGAAATGCGCCGAGCCGCGCATAGCCGTCTCTTCGAAATAGCGGAACAGGTTGGCGCAGGAAACTTGATCGCGCGCATCCAAATCGTATAGGGAAACCGTGAGGGGAAAGGTAAAAAGCGTATCAGCCACGCCGCGATTGTACTACAAACTGCCGTCGAACGGCGATTCGCCGATTCTAATTTTGATGTCAGCCAATTGAAATGGCGCCGCCCGCAATTCTCACCATTTGCTCATTTTTTTTTAACGCGGCTTGACACGAAAAAAAAACTTTGGTATTCTATTTGCCGTTAGGCGGTACGTGCAAGAATGCAGTTGGTTTATCGTATGTTGAATGTGCGAGCAAGGCGTTGGGCTTTGCGCGCACGCTGTTTATTTTCCGAGTCGCTCCCTGTCACAGCGCAAGGCGGATGCAAGTCCGCGCCTTGCCGCGCGTGACATTTTTTATTCCATTGCTCATTCACCCGCAAGACCTCGCTCCCCTTATACCCTAAATCCAAAACGAAAGGAGGTGAAAGAATGGCAGAAAAAATCGTTGGCACAGTCAAGTGGTTCAATGCCGCCAAAGGTTATGGCTTTATCGCGCATGACCAAGGCAAGGACGTTTTCGTCCACTTTTCCGCGATTCAAATGGATGGTTACCGCGCGCTGGCAGAAGGCGACAAGGTAGAATTTGAAATCGTGGATGGCGCCAAGGGCCCACAGGCTGAGAATGTCACCAAGGCGTCATAATCCGTCCTTTGGCAAGACAATTTATTTGCGGGCGCGGTGAATACCGCGCTCGCTTTTTTTTATGGCGCGTCAAGCGCGAATTTGATGATTTGTGGAATGGCGGCGCGAGGGCTGGCGCGTTATTGCGTCAACAACAAAAAGATGCCCGCAAACAGCAACAGGACGACGAGCGCGAGCAAGCCGAGCAAAACGTAACGCATCGTATTGTTGGCGGCGGGCTGCGGCGCGACGGGCGCAGGGGCAGGCGTTGACGTGGGCGTAAAAGTTGGCGCGGCGGCGGGCGCAGGTTGTGCGGGCGGCGGAGTGGACGCGCTCGCTTCGCGCAATTTTCGCAAGCGTTCCATTGAAGATTCGGCTTGGGCTTGCGAAGCCGCGGCGAGTTCTTGGGCGCGCGCCTCTGTCACGGTGGGCGAAGGGGGCGCGGGCGGTTTGAGCGCGAGCAGACCGGCGCGCGCGCGCGAATCGCGCGGATTCAGCGCCAGCGCCTGATTTAGATATTCCGTTTGTTTGTCCTTGTCCGGTTCCAACCCCGCAAGCCAAACCCACGCATCGGTCGAGGTTTCATCCAAATTTGTCGCGCGTTGAAAAAACGCATGCGCCTCAGTCGTCAAGCCGACTTCGGCGAGCTCTTGGCCCATTGCCACGAGCAGCGGCGCGTCGTTTGAATTTTGCGTGGTCAAGCGCTGCGCGACGGACGCGTCGAGAGTTTGTTTGAGCGTTTGGTCTTGCGGCGCCAACGCGTTGGCGTAGGCGTAACTGACCAGCGCTTCATCTGGATTGGCGCACGTTTCCGCGCGGCCGCGCCAGGCGGCGGCGTCTTGCGGATTGATTTCGCTCGCGCGCGCATACATTTGATACGCCAATGCCGTGTCGCCGAGCGCGCGCGCCGTGTCGGCGCGCGTCAACATTTCGGCGGGATTGTCCCAAGCGCTCATGTTCAAACTCCTTCGATGCGATTGCCGCCCGCGCGTTTCGCGGCGCGCAGGGCTTGGTCGGCGATGCCAAATAATTCAAACACAGACGAAATGGTACTGCGATAGGCGGCGACGCCGAAACTGGCTGTGACTTGCCAGATTTCATCCGGCGTATTGACCTGAATTTCGGCGACGGATGTGCGTAAGCGTTCCGCCACAGCCAGGCCGTGTTCTTTTTTCGCCATCCACAATAAAAAACCAATGGTATGCGGATTCAAACGTCCGACCGCATCTACTTTGCGGACGTGTTCGCGGACGACGGTGGCGACGCGGCGCATCACGCGGTCGGTTTCTTGCGGTCCCAAAGTTAAATGCAAATTGCCGAAATCGTCAACATCCATCACGATGGCGCACATGGTCTGATTAAAGCGCCAGGCGCGGCGAAAATCGCGGTCGGCAATGTCCAAAAAATGGTCGCGGGCAAACAAACCGGTTACGGGGTCGAGCGGTTCGAGCCGCGCGATGCGTGCGCCGAGCCGCGCCAATTCAATGCCGAGCGCGGCTTGATGCGTCAAAGCTTGAATTGCCGCGAGCGCCGCCGTCGAAAAAGTTTCGGTGGGCGCGGTGGCGTGCGCGATGGCAATGCCCATTACGCGCTGTTGAAATAAAAGGGGGATGCCGAGCGTAAATTGTTTGACGCCATCGAGTTCGGTTTGCATCCACTTGAGCGACCGCGCCGACGCGATGCGGACGGCAAAATTTTCGCCTTGCAGCGCGCTGTAGGTGCGCCCCACTTCGACGGGGTTGGTGAAACCATGCGATGCGGTCAGATGCAATTGACCGTCGCTGTGCGGGAGCAGAACAAAGGTGTAGGCGGCGCGCGTCGCGCGCGCGAATTCAATCGCGTATTCGTAGAGTAAAACGTTGAGGTCGTGTTTTTGGGTTAGCAGGTTGAGCAGATTGGCGGGCGTATCGAGGGCGGGCGCGGCGTTTGCGAGCAGAGGCGCGTTCGCGGTTTCGAGGCGCGGCGCGGGCGACTGCGCGGCTGCGCGTTCAATCAGAATCGCCAACTGATTCACGTCTTCCAACGGTTTGACGAGATAATCAAACGCGCCCGTGCGAACGCCGTTCGCCGCGGGCGCGATCTGGTCGGAATCGGTCAACAAGATGACGGGCAGGGGATGCGCTTTTTCGCGCGCGGCGTGGAGGATTTGGAGTCCATCCAGTTTGGGCAAATCAATTGCCGCCACGACGACATCGAGCGAATTATTTTGCAGCTGCGTGAGCGCTTCGCGGCCGTCCGAAGCGGGAACGACAAAATAGCCCTGTTGGGTTAAAACGCGCTGCACCAACGTTCGCAAAGCGCTATCCGCGTCCGCAATCAGCACCCGTAAATGCGCCATATCATTCCCATTATACTCGCAATCGGCGGCGGACAAATGCCAAGATAATTACAGATTGAAAAAGGTTTGGTCGGCGGCGCGGCGCGCATCATACAAAAGACGCGCGCCGATTTCATTGGGGTTGTGGGAACGGATGACGATTGCGCCGGCTAGTTGTGGCTGATAAATTGCGAGACGGGCGACATGCCGATACGCGCGCGCCAAGGCAGTCCAGAGCCACAAGGGCAGTTTGCCGTTCAGGATGAGCGTATGCGTTTGCGGCAGCGGCGGGATGGCGATGGTTTTGATTTCGCTGTAATCCAGATACGAATCGGCGAGCTGCAAAGTCAAGCTGAGCGCGTCGGGCGCATAGCGCCATTCCGCCCGGAGCAGGGTTTGAAAATTTGCTTGCGGTATAGTGGGCGGCGGTTCAAGCCAACCGAGACGAGAATCGAATTGATAAAAAGCGCCGGGGTGCGCGTGACAGGCGAGGGCGGCATAAAGCCAATTGGGACCGCGTCCGTACACCGCCAACGGTTGTCCCACAGGTAAATAATCCAAGACGCGCGGCAGCGCGTCGGGATGCCATTCTTGCTGCGCGTCGAGAACATTCAAGCCCGCGCCGAGGCGTTCCAATTCGACGACGAGTTCTGCGGGCGCTTGGTTGAGATGGAGGGCGCGCCGTTCTGCGGCGGAATAATCGAAAAGGCGCGCGAGCCAGGCGACCAATTCTTGAAAGGCGGGTCCCGCGGCGTGTTGTCCGCGTTCCAGTCCGGCGAGGACGCCGCGCAAAATGCCGTGCGCCGACGTGAGCGCGTTGACGCCGTGCAGTTCGGATTTTAAATCGGCGAGCAGTACGAGGTCGTGCGCGTAAAAGCGGGCGCGCCATTCTTGACGCGACGCGTCATCGGGGCAGAGCAGGATGCCGTGCGTACATTCGCGAAAGATGGGTTCTTGCCACGCGGTCGGTTTGCCGCCGGGGTCAACGATGAGCGGCAGCGGGCGCGCAGCCAAATCGCGTGTGATATGATGCACCCATTCGGGAGTTCCCACGCCTTTGACGCGCAGCGCGCGCACCAATTCGCGGTCGGCTTGATTTGCCCAATCGCCTTCGCCGTCGGGATAGGCGCGTAGAACGTAATGCGGAACCGCGCGCGCGCGCAAGGCGCGCGATAAACTAAAAGCGAGGACGGATTTACCGGAATGAGGCGGTCCGCCGATAACGACGGCGGGCAGCGCCGCAGTTTTTGAATTCATGAGTCTCCAAAATGATTATGTCTGAATCAAACCCTTTACGTATTTTGGTTGCAACGATGGGCGGACAGTCGCAGGTTGTAACCTTGGCGTTGGATTGGCTGTTGGCGCAGGGCGAAGAGATTGCCCAAGTGATTGTGGTTCACGTAGCGCCGCAAGCGCCGCGCACGCACAAGGCGCTGGAACAATTGGCGAGCGAGTTTCCGCGCGACCATTATGCGTTTGCCAATAGAGCGATTCGGCTGCGCGTCTTGAGCGTGCGGGACGCCAACGCGCCGCTGCAAGATATTCGAACGGAAGCCGATGCGGAAGCGACATGGCAATTTATGTACCGGTTGTTGGCGGAATTGAAACAACAGGGTCATGCGTTGGACCTGGTTGTGGCGGGCGGGCGGCGGATGATGGGTTTGATGGCGCAGAGCGCGGCGCTGCTTTTGTTTGGGCATCGCGACCGGGTATGGCATTTGTACACGCCGGAGGATTTGAGGGCGCGGGCGCATGAGGGCGCTATTCGTCATGTTGGGCCCGCCGAAGGCGTGCGTTTGATTCAAGCGCCCTTTGTGCCGTGGGGCGCTTATTTTCCGGCGCTGCGCGAAATGGCGGGCGCGTCCGCCGCGCGCGTCTTGGATACGCAAATTCGCCAATTGGATCATGCGGAACGGGCGCGCTGCGAACGCGTTCTGGCTGCGTTGACGGAACGGCAGCGTCAGGTGTTGGAACATTTGGCGCGCGGTTCTTTGCCGCAGGCGGTGGCGGAAGAGTTGAATATCTCGCTCAAGACGGTGGATTCGCACAAGACGAATATCTTGGACGTCTGTCGCAACGAGTGGGACGTGCTGCCGGAAACGCGATTGGATTATCATTTTTTGCGCGAAAAATTTCGCAAGCTGTTTGAATAGAATGGCAATCGAAAAGAGAGATAGACGGAACGGGCGCGCTATTTGCAAGAGCATAGCATAGATTGCGCCGCGCGGCATCGGAAAAGTTTCTGAATCAATTTCAGAGATTTCTCGGTTGAAGGGTTGGGCTGAAAATGATAGCATACGGTGCGCGACATGATAGATGATCCGCGAAACGGCGCGTCAAAAAAAATCGCGCGCCGAACGCGGGGACAGAAAGGAATCGCAGAATGGATCGGAATGAGACTGAACAAGAATTAACGCG
>JAJVIA010000128.1 GCA_022072245.1 Anaerolineae bacterium | reverse complement strand
ATGCGCGGCGCATCGTTTGGCGCTTCTGCGCGCACGCGCGCCACCTCGCCCAAAATATCTGGATTGCGCGCCAGCGTAATGGTCAAAGCCGCGCGCTCTTCTTTTTTGATTTTTTGCTCGGCGCTCGTCGCGGGGCGAAAATCGGCGGGCGCGGCAGCCATAATCAAAACATCCGCGCCGCGCATTTCGCGCAAAACCGCATCCATCAAATCTTGCGTCGAAACCACGCGCGTCACATTCGCGCCGAATGGATTCGGCAAATCGGTTACGCTCGTGAGCAATGAAACCGCCGCGCCGCGCGACAGCGCTTCCGCCGCAAGCGCGTAACCCATCTTGCCGGAAGAATGATTGGAAATTACGCGCACGGGGTCGAGCGCCTCGCGCGTGCCGCCGGCGGTAATGACAATGCGTTTGCCCGCGAGCGGTCCATTGCGCGCGAGAATCTGATGCGCGCGCGCCGCAATTTCATGCGGCTCTGCCATGCGCCCCTTGCCCTCGGCGCCCGAAGCCAAATGGCCCGCGCCCGGTTCGATAACAAACATACCGCGTCGTTTGAGCGTTGCAAGATTTTCTTGCGTCGCGGCATTTTCCCACATGCCCGTCTCCATCGCGGGCGCGAGCAAAATCGGCGCGCGCGTATCCAAAACAAGCGCGCTAATGACATCATCCGCCAAACCGTGCGCGAGTTTCGCCAGCGTGTTGGCGGTCGCCGGCGCAATGACGACGAGCTGCGCGCGTTGGGCGAACGTCACATGCTCGATTTCCGCATCGGCGGTGAGCGCCAAGACCTCGCGCAGCGCCGCATTGTGCGTGAGCGCGGCGAACGTGAGCGGACCCACAAATTGCGCGGCGGCATCCGTCAGAGCGACATGCACATTCGCGCCGCGTTGATGCAATTCACTCGCCAGCGCCGCGCTTTTGTAGGCGGCGATGCTGCCGGTGACGCCGAGTAGAATGGTCGCGTTTTGAAATAGGTTCATGGCGCCTCTCGTGTACGCTCGACAAGTTTTTCCAGTTCAATTGTGACGCGCTGCGGCGTCGGCACGTGCAGCGTTTGCATCCCGACAGCTTGCGCGCCGTGAATATTTTCCAAACGGTCGTCGAGAAATAACGCGTCCTGCGGCGCGACCTGCGCGCGCGCCAACGCGATTTCAAAAATGCGCGCGTCGGGTTTACGCAGACCGAGCGCCGGCGAATAAAAACGCTCGCGAAAAATTTGCAGCCACGCGTATTCCGCTTCCAGATATTCCATGTGCCACGGATTCGTATTGGAAATCACATACAGCGGAAACCGCGCCGCGAGTTGGCGCGCGAGTTCTATATTCGCGGCGAGCGGCGTAAAAATTTCATTCCAATACTTTTTGAATTCGGCGGGCGCGCCGTCAAAGCCGGTCATGGCAAGCCCGCGCGCCAGAAATTCCTGTTCGCTCAACGCGCTGCGTTCGAACGCTTCGTGCAGCGGGTCGTCGAGAAAGGTCTGAACGCGCGCGGCGGGAATGCCCAGTTTGCCAAAACGCGCAATCGCCACGCTCCAATCAAACGTCACCAGCACCATGCCCAAATCGAAAAAGATAGCGCGAAAACTCAAAGTATTCCTTTCCTTTGACCGGAATTCATTTCATACAAAATCCGCAGACCGTCGAGCGCAAGATTCAAATCCACAATCTCAATCGCCGCGCAATGCGGCGCGAGCGTTTGCGCCATGCCGCCGGTGGCAATTACGCGCGCGGCAGGCGCGCGCATTTCCGTTTTGATGCGCTCGACAATGCCTTGCGTCAAACCGAGATACCCAAAGAAAATGCCGGAACGCAGCGCGTCGCGCGTATTGACGCCGAGCGCGCGGGCGGGCGCGACGATTTCGATGCGCGGCAATTTCGCGGTGAATTGATGCAGCGCGTCGGCGGACATGTTTAGTCCGGGCGCAATCGCGCCGCCGATAAAATCGCCGCGCGCATCCAGCGCGTTGAATGTGGTCGCGGTGCCAAAATCAATCACTACGCACGGCGCGCCATAGCGCGCTTTTGCCGCGACGAGGACGACCAGCCGGTCCGCGCCCAACGCGCGCGGGTCGTCGTAACGAATCTGAATGCCGCTCTGAATGCCCGCGGCGACAATGAACGGTTCGACGCGCAAATACTTGCGGCAAAATTCGCGCAAGGTTTCGGTCAGCGGCGGCACAACCGAGACAAGCGCGGCATGTTGAATGGACGCGGGCGCGAGGTTGACGCTTTCAAAACAGGCGAGCAAAAACGCGGCGTATTCGTCGGCGGTCTTGTCAACGCGCGTTTCGGCGCGCCACGCGTGGACGAGTTGGTCGCGCTCATGCACGCCAAAACCCAAATTGGTGTTGCCGATTTTAATCGTCAACAACCGGTCGAGCCGCTTGGCGTCCGCTTTGTCATTCATGGCTCTTGGTTGTCCGCGTAAATATCAAATTGCGTAAAACGCGCGGCGGCGCCGGGTTCGTCCATCGTCAAGGCAATCACGCCCACGCGCCCATCCCAATCGCGCCGCAAACGCCATTCGTTAATAATTTTCGCGTCCGTGTCAATCACCAATTCATCATTCACATACGCGAGCAGGCGGCGCGGATGCGCGTCCACGCGCAAGAGATTGGTCGTACCGTCAATGGCAATCGCGCTCGATACGGTGGCGGAAATAACTTCGGCGACTTGGTACACGTTCGCTCCGTCAACGGTAGCGGTCACCGGCTCGAAAGCGAGCAAGCGAAATTCGGACTGCGTATTGACGGTGAACGCCAGAAAACGTTCGCGCCCCTGCTCGTCTTCGCCGTGCCAAAATAAAATACCGTACTCGATATTGGCTGACGCGGGCGTCGGCGCCGCGCGCGCATTGACCGACAAATTCAAATAATCGCGTTCGACAAAAGTTTGATTTAACGCGCGCGCAAAGCCCGGGTCCAACGGCGGCGTGACGAGATACGCATTGTCTTGATAGCCATAGGGCAATTTGACGCCGCGCGCTTCGGGAAAATTTTTGGCGACGCGCAACGTATCGCTCAACACCAACGCGGGCGTCGGCGGATACGCCACCGGCGTAATCGTCGGCGGCGGGCGGCGCGTCGGCGTGCGCGTGGGAAGCAATTGCGCGAGGTCGCGCGGCGGCGTGTACAAGTTCAATGCCAACGTCGCCAGACATGCAGCCAAAAATCCGACGGCAACGATTCCCAACCAGCGCGCGGCGCGCGAATCTAACGCGTTTTGCATACAGGACGCCCGGCGCGATTATATCCCAAGTCAGCATGACGCGTGAAAACGCAAGCCATTGGGAATAACTCACATTGGGGATGGATTCGCCAAGTCGTCTCTAAAGAGAACTATACTCGGGCAAAAAGCGAAATGGCAGCAAGCCGCAAGGTGAGTTATAATATCAGCCGTTTGATTTTCTCCCATTGCCCTGCGCCGCCAGCGGCGTTCCCGCGGCACGCGTCGCCTGAACGAAAATGCGCCTTGCGGCATGGACTGTCCCTCGCATGAATTCCACCATTCCGGTTTTATTGACGATGCGATTTGGCGACAATTTGCTCGACGAACTTGGCGCCGTTTCGCCGCGTCTCGCCATTCGGCAGCAATCCGTCACGCACGACCGCGACGATATTTCCGCGCTGCTCGACGGGTCCGAAGAAATTTTGTATTGCATGAATCCGCCGCGCGATTTGGCGCGCGCGCCGAATCTGAAATGGGTGCAATTACATTCGGCGGGCGTAGATCGCTTGCGCGAACATCCGATTTGGGATACGAATATCATCGTGACGACGACGAGCGGCATTCACGCCGTGCCGATTGGCGAATTTACATTCGCGCTGCTTTTGGCGCTCGCGCGCAAAATTCCCAAAATGGTTCTCTTGCAAGAACGCGCGGAATGGCTGCGAAATCGGTGGGAGACATTGAGCGGTTTGGAATTGCGCGGCAAAACGATTGGCATTGTCGGGTACGGCAGCATCGGGCGCGAAATCGGACGCATCGCCAAATACGGTTTTCACATGCGCGTCCTGGCGATGCGCCGCACGATGCAAACTCCGCGCCGCCGGTACAGCGAGCCGGGCGTCGGCGACCCCGAAGGCAGAATCCCCGAACAATGGTTCGCGCCGCACGAAATTACCGAGCTGGCGGCGCAATGCGATGTATTGGCGCTCGCCGCGCCCGCGACAGCCGAAACGCACAATCTCATCGGCGAAACGCAATTGCGCGCGATGAAACCGCACGCGCTGTTGCTCAATATCGCGCGCGGCGAATTGGTGGACGACCGGGCGTTGGTCATTGCGCTCAAAGAGGGCTGGATTGCCGGCGCGGGTTTGGACGCGTATGCCATCGAACCCTTGCCGCGCGGCCATCCGTTTTGGCGCATGGACAATGTAATCGTGGCGCCGCATGTGGCGAGCGCCACCGGCAAGTACAATGACCGCGCGGCGGCATTGTTTGCCGAAAACTTGCGGCGTTATCTCACCGGCTTGCCGTTGTTGAATGTCGTGCCGCACGATTTACGCTATTAACGTAATGAATATGGCATCTACAGGAATACGCTCATGGATAATGTGAATCCGTTGAAAATTTTATTATTGTCGTCCGAAGTTTCGCCCTATGTCAAAACCGGCGGCATCGCGGACGTGGTCAGCGAATTGGCGCGCGCCTTGAAAAAATTGGGCCACGATGTGCGCGTCGCGCTGCCGCGCTATCGCGTCATTCCCACCGCCGACTTGACGCGCCGCGTCGAAGCGGTGCCGGTACAGTTGGACGGCTTTGCCGAAACGGTCAGCGTCTTGCAAGGCGCGTTGGACGACGTGCCGGTTTATTTTATCGAGAACGCGCGCTTGTATGACCGCGACGGCATTTATATGTATCCCGACGACGCGGAACGTTTTTTGACGTTTTCGCGCGCGGCGTTGGAAATGCTGCCGCACTTGGACTGGCAACCGGATATCGTTCACGTCAACGATTGGCAAACCGCCATTGTGCCAAATTGGCTCAAGACGCTGTACGCGAACCGTCCGTTTTATCAAAATATCGCGTCGGTGTACACGATTCACAATCTCGCGTACTTTGGCACTTTTGGCGAGCGCGTTTTGGAAATCGCGGGCTTGGCGCAATTTGGTTTTATCGCGCATCCCGGCATACCGCAGCAATCCAATCAGGGTTTGAATTTTATGGCGCGCGGCATTTTGTTCGCCGACGCCATCAATACCGTCAGTCCGACGTATGCCCAAGAAATTCAAACGCCGGAATTTGGCGAAGGACTCGACCCGATTTTGCGGATGCGCGCGGCGCGCGTGCGCGGCATTATGAACGGTCTCGATTACGCGCAAGCGGACCCCGCGTCCGACGCCGCCCTCGCGCAGCCGTTTGACGTGGAACGCCTCGACGCGCGCGCCGCCAACAAACGCGCGCTTCGCGCCGCCGTCGGTCTCGCCGAAACCGGCGACCCGCTTTTTGCCATGATTTCGCGCTTGACGGATGTCAAGGGCGTTGATTTGGTTTTGCAGCTCATCGAACCGGTGCTGGACGGCGGAGGTCAGTTGATTGTGATGGGCGTGGGCGAAGAGCAATATCATACCGCGCTCAAAACGCTGCAAGAAAAATATCCGCAGCGCGTACGCTTTCATCCGGTCTTTGACGAACGGTTGCGGCGCCAAATCGTCGCGGGCGCGGATATTTTGTTCATGCCTTCGCGCATCGAACCGGGCGGCACGACGCAGCTCTTGGCTATGCATTATGGCTGTGTGCCGATTGTGCATCGCGTGGGCGGCCTCGCCGATTCGGTTGACGATTACGACGCGCGCGCGCAAACGGGAACAGGATTTGTATTCGACAGCGCGGACTTGGTCAGTTTGTACAGCGCGGTGGTGCGCGCGCTGGTCACGTACTTGCATCCGACGGACTGGCGCGCGCTCCAAGAACGCGGGATGTGCGCGGATTTTTCGTGGACTCATTCCGCGCAAGAATATGTGGCGATGTATGAATTCGCGCGCGCCGAAAACGCCAAAGTCTTGGAACGCGAAGCGCGTTTGGCGCGCGAAATCGAACGCACGGCTCGAATTATGCACGAACTGCCCGCGCGCATTCTCGAACTGGGCGATTTGGTTTACAACCTGTGGTGGTCGTGGAATCCTGACGCGACGGCGCTGTTGGAACGAATTGACCCGGCGCGGTGGCAAGAGACCGGACACAATCCGATAAAATTATTGCGCGCCGTCGCGCCGGAACGTTTGACGGCGTTGGCGGGCGACGCCGATTTCTTGGCGCAATATGACCGCGTGATTGCGACATACAAAGAATATATGCGCGGCGAAGGCACGTGGTTCGAATCCACCTATCCGTACGCGAGCGACCATTCCATCGCATATTTCTCTGCCGAGTTTGGCATCCATGAATCGCTGCCGATTTATTCCGGCGGGCTCGGCATTTTGTCGGGCGACCATGTTAAAGAAGCGAGCGACATGGACATTCCGCTCATCGGCATTGGCTTTTTGTATCCGCAAGGATATTTTCGTCAAGAGCTCGACGCGCAGGGCAATCAAATTGCCAAGTACGACAAGCTGGATTTTTCGCAAGCGCCCGCGCTCGCCGCCAAAGACGCGCAGGGAAATGAAATCATCGTCGGCGTAGAATTGCCGGGGCGCACGGTGTACGCCAAAGTGTGGTTAATCCAAGTCGGACGCGTTTCGCTCTATTTGATGGATACGGATATAGAGCGCAACGCGGAGCATGACCGCGTGCTGGCGGCGCGTTTGTACGGCGGCGACCATGAAATTCGCATCATGCAGGAAATTGTTTTGGGCATCGGCGGCGTGCGCGTCCTGCGCGCGTTGGGGCTAGAGCCGAGCGCGTTTCACATGAACGAGGGTCATTCCGCGTTCCTGACTTTGGAATTGGCGCGCGAGCTGGTGGCGCAAGGCATGACCTTTGACCAAGCCAAACTCCAAGTCGCAGCCCATTCCCTTTTCACCACGCATACGCCGGTTCCGGCGGGCAACGATGCGTTTGCGTTTGATTTGATGGACAAGTATTTTGGCGCGTTCTATCCGCAATTGGGTTTGACGCGCGACCAATTTATGGCGCTGGGCGCGGACGATAACAAATTCAGCATGACCGTGTTGGGGCTTCAATTGTCCGCCCAACGCAACGGCGTCAGCGCGCTGCACGGCGAGGTCGCGCGCAAAATGTGGATGCACGTTTTCAAGACGGACGAAAAGGACACGCCCATCGGTGCGATTACCAATGGCGTGCATACGGCGACATGGCTGGCGGCAGCGCGGCATACGTATTACGCCGAAATTTTGGGCAAGGATTGGTACGCGCGTTTGGACGACGCGAAATTGTGGGAAAAATTCCACAACGCTTCGAACGCGCGTTTGTGGGAAATTCAAAATGAGCGCAAACGCGCGTTGGTTGATTTCACGCGTCAAGTGTGGACGCAGCAATTGCGCCGCGTGGGCGCGGACGCAGACGCGCTGGAACGCGCGCAGCGCGTCTTGGACCCGCACGCGTTGACGCTGGGGTTTGCGCGGCGTTTCGCCACCTACAAACGCGCGACGCTGTTTTTGCACGATCCCGCGCGTTTGAAAAAAATTCTCGACGACGCCGCGCGGCCCGTCCAAATTGTTTTCGCGGGCAAGGCGCATCCCGCCGACATTCCGGGGCAATCGTTCATTCGCGCGGTCTATCAGGCGACGCTCGACCATGACCTCGAAGGCAAAATCGTTTTTCTCGAAGATTACGGGATTGACGACGCGCGCTATTTGGTGCAAGGCGTGGATGTGTGGCTCAATAATCCGCGTCGCCCGTTGGAAGCGAGCGGCACAAGCGGCGAAAAAGCGGCGGCGAACGGCGTTTTGAATTTTAGCGTTCTCGATGGCTGGTGGGCGGAAGGATTCAACGGCAAGAATGGTTGGGCGATCGGCGACCCGACAAAAATCTATCCGAACGACGCCGCGCAGGATGAGGACGACGCCAATTCTCTGTACGAAATTCTAGAAAATCAAATCGTGCCGTTATATTACGAACGCGACGCCGACAATATTCCACAAGGTTGGCTAGAGCGCAGTAAAGCGAGCGTCATCACCCTGACGCCCGTATATTCTACACGGCGCATGTTGCGCGAGTACTGTCAAAATTATGTCCAAGCCATGACCGCCGGAATCATGGAATTGCCGCGCAAGGAGTAATTGCCGATGCAAAAACACACCGTCGTCATTCGACGCTTTGCTTTGGGGCCGCTCGCGCAATGGGGTTTTATCGCGGGCGCCATCGTCGCCTGCTTGCCCGCATTCGTTTGCAGCTGGGGCTTGTTCACATTGGCGCAAGGAGTGCGCGGTTTGCTGTACAGCTGGCGCGATGTCGGATTTGAAATTTTGGGGCAGCGGCTCAGTTTCAATCTGCTCGAAATGTTGAAACTGGAAAATTTCTCGCAAACGCTCACCGGCATTACGGGTTTGGGGTTATTCGGCATCGTGATTCTGGCGTTGATTTTTGCGTTGGCGCTGGGCGTTTTTGGCGCGCTCGTTTTGCTATTGCTCGGCGCGTTTTACAATACCACCGGACGCTTGCAGGTTGAGGTGGAACCGGCAGAAAACAATGCGCCAACATTTTGACGGCATGACAAAACGTATCGAACAAACCGTCGCGCGAATTTTGCTTTCGCTGCGGCGGTTTTATCTTGGCGCGATTCTGTTGGACGCGTTGGACGCGTTCAATCGCAATCAAATGACGCTCTTGGCGGCGGCGCTTTCCTATTACGCGCTGCTCGCGTTATTTCCCTTGTTACTGACGCTGGTGGGGCTGGCTTCTTTTTTCATTTCCGAACAGACGGCGCTGGATGCGGTGATGCGTATTGCGGGACAGTATTTGCCCGGCGTCGAAGCGCAAATCAAAGCGATTCTGAGCCAAGTCGTCGCCGCGCGCGGCGCCGCCACGCTCATCGGTTTTGTGGCGCTATTGTGGTCTGCCTCGGGCGTCTTTGACGTCTTGCAGCTCGCGCTCGACCGCGCGTGGCGCGTCTCGACGCCGCGCGCGTTTTGGCTGCGCCGTTTATTTTCAATCGCCGTAATTGGCGTGTTGGGGCTATTTTTTGTGACGAGCGTACTGGTGAGCGCGGCGACGCTCGATTTTTTGTACGCCAGTTTGGGCGACACTGCCAACATTCCCGCGTTACAGCGTGAGGCGGCGAATTGGATCGGCGTTGCGGCGAGTTTTGGCGCGTTTCTCTTGCTGTATAAAATTTTTCCGCACGCGCGCGTGACCTGGCGCGCGGCGCTGTTCGGCGCCGGCGTCGCCGCTTTGTTGTGGCAGTTGGCAGAATTCGGCTATGGCGTGTACCTGAGTTATTTCGCGCGCTTTAATCTGGTGTACGGTTCGCTCGGCGCGGTCATCGGTCTGATGTTGTGGGGTTATGTATCGGCGGCAATTATTTTATTTTGCGCGGAATTGACCGCGCGGGCGGGGCGCGCGCAAGACATTTAATCGCGTTTACGTAATTCGTCCGTGTCCAACCAAATCGTCACGGGGCCATCATTCCAAATCTCGACGGACATCTTGGCTTGAAACTGACCGCGCGCAACGCGCAAGCCGGCATGTTCCAGATGCTGTGCGAATGATTCAACCAACGGTTCCGCGAGTTCGGGGCGCGCGGCGGCGATGAAATCGGGACGGCGGCCGCGCCGCGCATCGGCGTACAGGGTGAATTGGGAAATCACAAGGATTTCGGCGTTCACGTCAAGCGCCGAGAGATTGAATTTTCCCGCGTCGTCCTCAAAAATTCGGAGGTTTGAAATTTTTTGCGCGAGAAACTGCGCGACGTTTTCATCGTCCTGATGCGTCACGCCGACCAAGACCACGAGCCCTTTGCCAATCGCGCCAACCGTTTTTTGGTCCACCGTGACCGCGCCGCGCGTAACGCGTTGAATCAAGGCGCGCATGAGTTTGCCAAAAGCCCTTTCCTTTGTTATGATTTTTTACGGGTCAAACGTCAGATTGCAAATCTCTTGAAAGCGCCAAAAAAGCAATGATTAAACTTTTGATGTCATGGGACATTCGGCAAGGCAAAGAATCCGAATACTTTGAGTATGTGGTGCAAGAATTCGCGCCCAAGTTGATGCGTTTAGGCATTCAGCCCACCGAAGCGTGGTACACCGTCTATGGCAACGGCCCGCAAATCTTGACGGGCGGCGTCGTCGAAGACCGCGCCGCGCTCGACAAAATTTTGGCGAGCGAAGAATGGGCGCGGCTCAAAAAGAAATTGCTCACGTACGTGACAAACTTTACCTACAAAATTGTACAGCACACCGGCAATTTTCAAATGTGACACATCACAACGGCGGCAGGGAATGTAACCTGCCGCCGTTTTTTATCAAGCGTTTTTGGGATTCTCGGAACTGCTCGACGATTCCTTGCTCTTGGTTTCGCCGCCCGCGCTCTTGGTCTTGTCGTTCTCGGACTTGGCTTGATTGCCCGTATCCGTTTTCGATTCGGCTTTATCCGCGGCGCCGCTTGCTTTGCGGCTATCGGTAATGTACCAACCGGAACCTTTGAAAATAATTCCCGCCGGATGAAAAATTTTGCGAACCGGCTTGCCGCAGTCAGGACATTCAGTCAAGGGGTCGTCTTTGATGGATTGCCATTTTTCAAAACGATGTTGATTTTCACATTCATATTCATAAATCGGCATACAATTTCCTCCGCATAAAATACGCAAACAATTCTAGCGCGATACACGCGTTCGTCAATCTGGCGACGCAAGACTCTAAGCGTTCCGCACGTCGCGCGCCGCGCCCGCGAGTCAATGGCGCCGACGTTCAAAAACAACTTGACTGCCGGTCAGCGTTTTCAAATAGCGCTTTACTTCGGCGGCGATTTGCGCCACCTGCACCGCGTTCTCCAGACGGCGATGCGTATTGGTGACTATCGCCGCGCCCAACGTGATAAAGGGCACGCGGCGCACCTCGCCCTGGCGGTCTGCGATTTCCAGATAACCGCGCACCCGGTCGGTCGCCGCATAGAAATCAGGAATTTGGCGGTCAAATTCTTGGGTCGCCGCTCGCGCAATCTCTTCCGCCGCGTCCGGGCGCGTCACAATCACAAAATCATCGCCGCCGACATGGCCGACAAAAATATCGCGGTCCGAACCGGATAACGCGGCTTGGACAATAATCGTACTCAAATGTTGAATCACGCGGTCGCCCGCCAACCAACCGTACGTATCGTTATACGATTTGAAATTGGAGAGGTCAAAATAAATGACGGCAAGCGGTTCGTGATTTTCAATGCGCTTTGTAATGACCTGATGAATCGCGTGATTGCCCGGCAAATTTGTCAACGGGCTGCTCTGCAAATAATGTTCGCTGCGGCGGAGATGCGTCTGGACGCGCGCGCGCAATTCGCGCGGGTCGAACGGTTTGGTCATGTAATCGTCCGCGCCCAACTGCATCCCGTACACCTTTTCGGTCATCTCGCCCAAAGCCGTCAAGAGAATGATCGGCACGTTCTGGGTCAAGGGATGCGCGCGCAGCCGTCGAATCACTTCAAACCCGTCCATTTCGGGCATCATCACATCCAACAAGATGAGGTCTGGCGGCTGTTCGATGGCGGCGGTGACGCCCGCCAAGCCCGATTCCGCTTCCAAAATGTCATACGCGGCGCGGTCCAGACTTTGCGCGACGATGCGCCGCATCAACGGGTCGTCATCCACAATCAA
>JAJVIA010000134.1:5071-12434 GCA_022072245.1 Anaerolineae bacterium | reverse complement strand
TTCGGACCCCAATAGCCGTAACCGACAAGACCGAGACGAAGACGGGAGGACATTTTTGATTTGAGATTTATGATTTCTGATTTGAGATTACTGATTGATTATTTTGAGCGCGCTTTATGCGGCGCGTTCAAGAAATTGCGCGGGTGTGACGATTTCGAATTTGAAGCGGCGGCGCTGTTCGATAGGCATTTCGAGCATGTCACGGTCGAGGGTAATCAAATACTCGACATCCGCCGAGTGTGCTGTTGGCAGATTTTCCGCGCGGGTTTCCCCATGCATTGACCAAGACACTGGTATCCAACAATACCAAGATTCGTTTTTGCGTTTTGCCATGCGATTTCTCCTAAAACAATATCCCTACACTATATAAAGAGAAAATCGCGTTATCGTGTTTTGGCAAAACCGATTGGATAGCCACAACATGGCACGTTATCGCGTGGATATTGCCTATTTTGGCGGAACGTTTTTAGTGCGACGCGAATGAGGTTCCCTAGGCGCTGACAGCTTTTTCTCGCGCCGATATTTTTTGACAAACTCGACAGCTTCTTGTTCGCTCATTTCGGGACCACGATATTCGCGTTGAATCGAACGCCACCACGCGAAATCCGCTTCACGTTCCAGATATTCGCGCATGACTTGTTGGACGAAATTCTGCGGTTTTTTCCGCCGCCGGCTCGCCTCTTTGGCAATCTCTGCCCACAATTCCGGGTCAAAGACCATTGTTGAATTCGCTGCCATATCCACCTCCAACTCTATGCAAACTCGCGCACTGGAATATACCCCATTTCCTCCAACTTGCTCAAAATTTTTCGCGCCGATTCTTGCACGGTTTCGCTATCGGAATGATACACCACTTCCGGGTCCAGCGGCGCTTCGTAGGGGTCGCTGACGCCGGTGAAATTTTTGATTTCGCCCGCCAACGCTTTTTTGTATAAACCTTTGACGTCGCGTTCCGCCAAAACGGGGATCGGACATTCCGCGTACACTTCGACAAAATTTTCAATCTTGCCGCGCAGTTCGTCACGAATTTCGCGGTACGGCGAAATCGCGGCGGCGATGGCGACGACGCCGTTGCGCGACAATACTTCGCACACCCAACCGATGCGGCGAATGTTGGTGTCGCGGTCTTCTTTGGAAAAACCCAAACCTTTGGACAAATTCTCGCGCACCACGTCGCCGTCCAAAATTTCTACTTTCATGCCGCGCGCTTTTAATTCTTGTTCAATCACGCGCGAGACCGTCGTCTTGCCCGCGCCAGAGAGTCCGGTGAACCAGAGAGTGAATCCTTGATGTTCCATTGTTTTGAGGTAGCAAGTAGCAAGTAGCAAGTAGAATGTTCCCTACTACCTGCTGCCTACTACCTGCTACCTTATTACTCCTCATGTTTGATAATTTTTCCAATCATGTCCGACGGAATCGGCAGACCAAATTCATTCAACACCGTCGGCGCAATGTCAACGAGTTTTGAATTTTTCAATTCGCGTCCGCCGAGTTTGCGTTTCGGGTCGAAATAAATGTACATCCCTTGCTGCGCGTGATTCGCGTCGTCAGGACCCGTGTCATTTTCAAACGTATAGATTTCGCCCGAACCGAGCGAGCCGACGCCGCGCCAATACAAATCGCCCCAAATCACGATGAGGTCGGGCGCGACGCCATTCACTTTTTTGTACACGTCTTGCGGTTTGAACGCGTGCGTTTTCATCGGCTTGCCCTCGTGGTCGGGCAGTGCGTGGAATTTGGCAATCAATTCATCGCGCACTTTTTCGTACTCGCTTGGCGGAATAATGCCGTTGGGTTCGCGTCCTTGCACATTAAGGAAAACGCGCGAATAGTAACCGCCTTCGCCCCACACGCGCGTCTTGTCCCAATTGATTTTCGCTTTCGCCAACGGAATCACGCCTTCCGGTTTTTCGTCGAGAACGAGATAACCGTTTTGTGTCAACCATTCGTTGATGCAAATGCCGCCGTCCATCCGTTTCGCGCCATGGTCGCTCATCACAATCACGCTCGTTTCATCGTCAATCAATTCGAGCGTCTTGCCGATTTCTTTGTCGAGCCACACATAATAATCGTGAATGCACGTGAGCAATGGATTATTCGGCTCGTGCTTGATATGTTTCGGGTCGTGATATTTCCAAAACCCGTGATGCAAACGATCCACGCCGATTTCGACGGACATGAAATAATCCCAGTCGCGCGTTTTGAGCAGATGATTAATCACCTTGAAACGCGCTTCGGTCATTTCATAAATTTTTTCGAGCAGCCACTGTTTATTTTCGGTGCGAAAATTTTCCGCGTCCACCGCATAGTTTGGCGCGACGCGCAAAATTTCTTCGCGCAAATTTTCGGGATATGTAAATTTGCTGTTGACGTTCGGCGAAAGAAAACAGCCCACCATCGCGCCGTTGACCTGTTTCGGCGGATACGACGGCGGGATGCCGATGAGATACGACTGCTTGCCGACGCGTCCGAGATAGTCCCACGTCGCCGGTTCGGTGACGGAACGCGAATTCGCAATCGTCATTTTTTCGTACGAATAATCGGCGCGGTTGCGAAAACCGTAAATGCCGAGCGTGCCCGGGTCTTTGGATGTTTGCGAACATGCCCACGCGGGCACCGTAATCGGCGGTAAAACCGATTCGAGTTCGCCCCACACGCCGTTCGACATTAAATAGTTCAGGTTCGGCAATTCGCTGCGATATTGTTGAAACACGAGCGACGGTTCCGCGCAATCGAGACCGATGACGAGGACGCGTTTTTTCTTGCCGCGCGGAAAAGTGAAATTAGGTAATTGAGTCATTGCGAGATTGACGCAAGCCGACGGCTGACTACTGACAGCGAGTTGACTCGCATCTATCGCGGTCTGTCGTCTGCCGTCTGTCGTCTGATTACTGCTTACTGATTCTCTGCTTTTTTCTTGGCGATCCCCTCAATCAAAACTTGCGCGACTTCGGGGCGCGTAAATTCGGGCGGCAGCATTTCGCCGCGTTCGAGCATTTGGCGAACTTTGGTGCCGCTCAAAACGACATGATCCTCTTCGGGATGCGGACAGGTTTTTGCCGAAACGATGCCGCCGCATTTTTTGCAATAAAAGGTGTGTTCAAATTTGAGCGGCGTGATGCCAATTTCTTCGGGCGTGAAATTATTAAACATCAACTGCGCGTCGTATGTGCCGTAATAATTGCCGACGCCCGCGTGGTCGCGTCCGATAATCATGTGCGTACAGCCGTAATTTTTGCGGCACAGCGCGTGAAAGATCGCTTCGCGGGGTCCCGCATACCGCATCGCGGCGGGAAAGACGCCGAGCAGCACGCGGTCCGGCGGATAATAATCGCGCAGCAGCGTTTGATACGACGTCATTCGCACATCGGCGGGAATATCGTCCGCTTTGGTTTCGCCGACGAGCGGATGCAAAAATAAACCGTCCACAATTTCGAGCGCGGTCTTTTGAATGTATTCGTGCGAGCGATGAATCGGGTTGCGCGTCTGAAACGCGACGATTTTATTCCAGCCGTTGAGCGCAAACATTTTGCGCGTCTGTTCCGGCGTGTGACGAAATTCGGGAAATTCCGTTTTCGCCTGATGCGGCATGTCCACGAGCCAAATATCGCCCGCGAGATACACGTCGCCTTGCGCGTACAAACGCGCGACGCCGGGATGTTTTTCTTCGTCGGTGCGATACACATTTTTCGCTTCATGCACTTTGTCATAGTCAAATTTTTCGCGCAGTTCCAACAGCCCGACGAGATGACCGTCCGATTCGACGAGCGCGATGTCTTTGCCGATTGCGTAATTGTCCGCGAGTTCGCGCGAGACGGGCAGCGTCACCGGAATCGTCCACGGCAAGCCGTTCGCCAGCCGCATGTTATTGACGACGTTTTCGTAATCCGCTTTGCCCATGAACCCGGTGAGCGGACTCATGGCGCCGACGGCAATCATTTCGAGGTCGGACAAATTCACGGAATTGAGCGTGCGATAATGATGCGCCGCTTGCGCTTGTTCCGCGCGCGCGATAATTTTTTCGCGTTCCGCGCCCGTGGCGACGCGATGGATAAGCGTACCGCCGTGCGGGGCGATTTCGCCGACATATGTTTTGTTCATGCTTTTTTTCTCTTTCGTGATTTTGGTTTTGATTTTGATTCAGCCCATTCCACCTGACGATAAATTTCCGCCAAATCAATTTTGCAAGCTAATGAGCGCAACTGCAAAACCGCCTCTATGCCTTCCAACGTTTCCAAGACCCAAAAATGTCCGTCACGCCGATAGTGTTCGATATAGGGCGCCGTTTGGTCAATCATGACGTACTCGCGCAACGACGGAATCTTGCGATACATTTTGAATTTCGCGCCGCTGTCATAATCCTGCGTCGAATCCGACCACACTTCCACAATCACTTGCGGATTCATCACCGTATCTGGCTGACGCGGGTCAATTTCGATTTTGCCGCAAATGACCATGACGTCGGGATAGACATACACCTCTTCTTTGGATGAACGCAAGCGAATGTCGCTTGTGAAAACGCTGCATCCACGCGGCGCGACGAGACGGTCAAGCGCTTTGTACATATTGTTAGCAATGCGATTATGATTCAACGACGCTCCCGCCATCATGTACGTCTCGCCAAACCAATACTCGCGCTTGTCGCGCGATTTTTCTTCTTGCGCGAGATATTGTTCAGGCGATAAGGATGTGTCGGGCTTTAACATTCTGTGTCTCCTTTGACGCAATCCTATCCCAAATATCCCAACCCCGCCAACCGTTCTTCGATCTCTTTTTGTTCCGCGTCCGAGTATTCGCCGTCCATTTTATTTTCAAAATGCAACGCGGGCGTGTATTCAGCCAGCTGCGGACGCGATAGAAATTCATTCAACACTCGCCCGTCCATATCGTCAGGAATCGCTTCGTCAAACAATTGCAAAATCGTCGGCGCAAGGTCAATTAAATTAGGCGCTTGGGCGCTTGGATGATTGGGCGCAATGCCGTTTCCATTCATCGCCAAAATCCCATCCATCCGATGCTGTCCCGACGTATCGCTGACGAATAATAATTGATTGCCCACTTTTTCGACGACGCTTTTTTGCGCCCCGTTCGCGCCGCGCCAATCTACGGCGGCGACATGATAGGGACCGTCAATCAAACCAATCACGTCCGGCGCATCCTCCAACGCATCGCCGTTGTAAATTTCTTCGCGGCGATAGACGAAATCAAAAATCGGTTTCTGCGTTTCCGGGTCAATCAATTCGCGCAGCGCCGCAATCACCGCGTCGCGCGTCGCTTCGTATGCGTCCGGTTCGACGCAGCCCTCTGGCTCGCGCCCGCGCACATTCAAATAGACGTTGCCCATCGTGCCGACCGCGTACGCTTTGGTGCGCGTCCAATCCAGATTGCCGTACGCCATCGAGTAATGCAGGTTCGATTTCAAACGCGGAAAGATTTCAAACGCTTTATTTTTCGCGGCGGCGAGCAGCGGATTGTTCAAACGTTTTACGCCCGCGCGCAATGCGGACGATAACGGATTGCCCGTCTGTTCTTTGTACGCGAGGATTCCCTTTTGCGCGAAATACTGATTCAAATACACCGCGTGCGTGAGGGGCCCGAAACCGTGGTCGGACAAAATAATGACGGTCGTATTTTCATCCGCGTATTTTTCCAAAAGGCGCGCGTTACATTGATCCAGATACGCGAAACAATCGTTGATGACGCCGCCCCACTGCGCCGCGTCGCGTTCGTTGTACAGCGGATGCGTCGGGTCTTGATAACGCCAAAATTTGTGACACAAAATATCGGGCGCGCGATGCACCAACATTCCAAAATCCCAATCGGCATTTTGGTCGAGCAGATATTCGAACGCGCGCGTTTGCAATTCGCTCATGCGCTTGACGCGCGCCGCAAGTTCGTCCAACGATTCGCCGCCGGTTTCGCCGCGTTCAATGTCCACATCAATTATGTATTCGCCCAATTCGCGCAGCAATTCATTTTTCAATTCGGGCGGATACGTAAATTCGCTATGGAGGCCCGGCGTCATCAAACCGCTGACGAGCGCGCCGTTGATTTTTTCGACGGGCCACGTGAGCGGCACATTGACGACGACGCATTTTTTGCCGCGTGCGCTCAAGATACGCCAGAGCGTTGCCGCGCGGCGATGCGACGCGTTGATGTATTCGAGCGCGTACGAATTTTTGGAACGCTGATAAAAACCGTACAAGCCGAATTTGCCGTTTTGTTTGCCGGTGGCAAAGGCGCTCCATGCCTGTTCGGATGAGGGCTGAATGCAGGAACGCAAAAGCGAGCGCGTGCCATTTTGAATGAACTTGCCCAGCGTTGGGAGTTTATTTTGCGCCAGCAGAGGGTCGAGCAGCGTCCACGTCGCGCCGTCGAGACCGAGAACGAGGACGCGGGGTTTGGTGATTGCCGTCATTTTTACAACATTGCGATTATAGCGCGGGGCAAAAGAATCGAGAAATTTGTCGCCGCGTTCCGAACGAGCTCAGGGCGCGGGTTCGATGCGAATTGCGCCAATCCTCGCCGCCGCGGCGGGTTCGGTCAAACCAGCCCCTTGAATAATTTGCGAGACTTGGATTTCGGACGCCGCTTCGCGCGCGGTGTGCGGCGAACCTTTGGCGGCAAGGAGCGCGTGCGACCAACGAAATTTTCCGCGCAAATCTATTTTCGCGCCAAGCGCTTTCAACGCGTCAACGCCCGCTTGCGTCAAACGATACGACGCTTCATCGCTCGCCGCAACGGCGACGATTCTACCATTCGGAATTTGCGCGATGAATTCCGCCATCCGTTCCGATGCTTGTTCTGAACCAAAGGTGTCAAAATTTGCGCGCGCTTCGACCGCGCCATCTTTTTCGGGATTGATAACGACAATGTTATAGCCGCGCAAGTTAGGTGACGCGTCTTGACCATTCACGTAAATATGTCCAAACGCGCCCTGTTCTTCGCCCGCGCTGCGAACGACAATGGAAAGCGGGTGATTTGGTGACTCGGTGATTGGGAATGTTTTGTCAAAAGTGAGTGTGATTTCGTTAATCCCTTGACGGAGCACATTCGCAGGAAGCCTGGCCCTTTGGGTTTTCGATTCGGGTGGAACTTGGCGAGCAATTTCAGCGCCATTTACAAAGAGCCCCCAGTGCGATGTGTTTGCTTCAAACGCATCTAACCAAAGTTCCATCTCACGCGGATTCGAAACGCGGAAAAAGAGTTTCGCTTCGTTACGCTGTGCGACAAACTTTTCTCCACCCAGCGCGCCCCATCCTTCACCGAAATACAAACGCGCGAGCGGGTCATCGGGCTTGAGAATCAATGTGTCGTTCGCGGGCAACTCGTTCACGCGATATGTGACGGTTCCGCGTCCATT
>JAJVIA010000134.1:0-4971 GCA_022072245.1 Anaerolineae bacterium | reverse complement strand
AACAGCAGAAACCAAATGCCCCAAATACGCGCGGGTTTCACTTGCCACACCGCGACGATTGCGAGCGCAAGCGCGACGAATCCCAAGTACATGAAATTCATGTACGGGTAATGCATCAGCGTTTCTACATTGCCAAATAATGGATGCAAATGCGAAGGGACGAAAAAACCGGTGAGGTCGGCGGAAAAGATATTGGCAAAACCCAAACCCTGTTGAATGAAATCGCCTTCGGTCAGCGTGTCCGAAATCATCGCCGCGAGAATCGGCAGCATGGGGAGGGTGAAAACGAGAACGGCGAGCGCGAGATTTATGATTTTGGATTTTGGATTTTGGATTTTGCCGCGCGTGGCGCCGAGTTGGTAAATAACAAATGCGATGGAAAAAAGAATCAGAAACGACGCGAAAATAAATTCGCTCAACGCTTGCGCGAGCAAAAAGAGTCCGAGCAAAAAGCCGTACTTGAACGGCGGTTTGGGGGAATCGAAAATTTTTAGCAGGAATAAAATATAAAACGGTATCCACTGCGACGACGCGATGTTGAATTGACCGAGCGAGGCGTACAAAAATTTATTGGCGGAAAACGCATAGAGCAAACCGGCGACGAATGCGGCGCCCCAAATCTGGAACGTAGATAAACGCCCAGCGGTTCCTTTTCCGCGTTCCTCCGCGTTCCTCCGCGTCTCGTTCAAAAAGGTTTGACGCAGCAAATACGTCACGAGCAAATACGCGCCAAAGCCGCTCAGCGTGAACGACAAAATCAAATTGATATTCGCGGCGGGAATAATGTCCCACGCGAATTGAAAGGGAATCGAGAGAAACGCGTTGAGATACGTGAGCGTGTAAAAAGCGAGGTTCAGCCCGATGGGAAAAAACATGTAATCGGTGTAAAGCGGACTCGAACCCAAATTCAGAATCGAGTACGGCGCCCACCACAGATTCCACGCGAGCGCGGGGTCGTCGCTGCCATCGCCCGCGACATGCGTAGTGAAATGTCCAAGCAGCGGATACGTGAGGGCGAGCGTGAGGAGAAAATAGGCGAGAAGCGCAAACCAAGCGCGGCGGTGTTGGAACTGGAACACAATACGTTTTACCCGCAAACAAAGAACTCGAAAATCGGTTGCCGCTTATTTGCCCTGATACGAGATACGATAAATCGCGCCGGGGGAATTTGCATCCGCTTTGCCGCCGCGCATATCGGCGATATACAACGCGCCGTCGGGCCCCACCGCCAACGCCGTCGGATGGTCAAGCCCTTCCACAAAGGAACGCGTCTTCCAAATTTTTTTACCGTCCTGTTCCGCTTGAAACGTGCGCGTAACCTGACGATAACTAGAACCGGCTTGGCCGTGCGCGTACAGCGCCGTCAGCACATTGCCGCGATACGCGTTAGGAAATTGTTCCCCTTCGTACACCGTCACGCTCGTCGGCGCGGCGTGCGTGACAAAGTGCATAATCGGCGCGCGCGTCGCCGACCACGGCGGCGGTACGCCAAAAAAATATGGATAGCCGTAATCCGCGCCCGCTTCAATCAAATTCAATTCGTCGCCGTCGGGAACGGGGATGGACTCGTCGCCATTGTCGCTGGCAAACATTCTGCCCGCCGCGTCAAACGCCACATCGTACGGATTCCGCAAACCGCGCGCCCACAGTTTCAAATTTTTACCGTCGGCGTCCGCCTGCAAAATGCCCGCGAATTGCCAATCGTCGCGCGGCTGTCCTTGAAACCAATACGTCTCGCCCTTTAATTCCAATTGACCCACGCGCGGGCCCCCGATGGCAATATATAATTTTCCGTCGGGTCCAAACGCGATGCCATTGCTGGAATGTTGAATGTCGAGCGAAAATAATTTGTCGAGAATAATTTTATTTTCGTCCGCGACGCCGTCGCCGTCCGTATCGCGCAGCGTGCTGATTTGCCCAATCCAGATATTGGCGGGATTGAACGGAACCTCGAGCGGGCCGCGATGGGAAACATATAGTTTGCCGTCATGCCACGCCAAGCCGCGCGGATTTTTGAAACCGGATGCAAAAATTTTGCGTTCGTCCGCGACGCCGTCGCCGTTCGTGTCGCGCAAGCGGACAAGGTTGCCGTCCACCATTTCCGCGTAATACAAATTGCCCGCGTCGTCAAACGCCAAGGCGCCCGGCTCTTGCAAATTTTCGGCGAACGTTTGCGCTTGAAATCCTTTCGGCAATTTAATTTCCGCCAACGTCGGATGTTCGGGCCCGCCCGGTTTTGACGGCGCCGGCTGCGCGTTCCATTGCGTCAAGGCAAACAATCCGCCCAATGCCAATACGCCGACCCCGGCGGCGACGCCCCACGCCAACCACGGTTGTCGTCGCGCAAAATATACCAATGCAAAAGCCAAGGCGCCCGCGAGCAGCGCAATGCCCAACGTCGTCAAATACGTCATGGCAAACGCGGGCAAATCAAGACTCAACAACGGCGCGCCAAAAATTTGTACGGCGAAACGGCTGGCGAAAAAAAACAAAACGGCGAGGAGCAGCAAACCGAGCGCGGACGGAAGCAGCGCGCGCCATTCCTTTTTATTTGTCCGCTGGCGCGCGCGTACAAAATCCGCGAGACCAAAAACAATCAAGCCAAATGCAAACGCGACCAGCGCAAGCGCCATCCAATTTATCGCCACCGGATTTCCTCGAATCGCAAAAAATGATTTACTGGCGCGTCTATGCGCTGCGGCGCGGCACTTGATGATGGTGACGGCAGCGCGCTTCGTACATTTCATTCGCGCCGACGACGACGAGCGGGTCGTCATACGCCGCCGGCGCGCCGTTCACCAAACGCTGCGTGCGCGACGCGGGCCCGCCGCACACCATACAAATCGCGTTCAATTTCGTCACTTCTTCGGCTTGCGCCATGAGAATGGGCATGGGACCAAACGGCTCGCCGCGAAAATCGGTGTCGAGTCCGGCGACAATCACGCGCACGCCGCGCTGCGCCAACTGCGCGACGACTTCGGTAATTTCCCAATCAAAAAATTGCGCCTCGTCCACCGCGACCACATTGACCGACTCGTCCCAATGTTTCCAAATATCCGCCGCGCGCTGAATCGGCCGCGCGCTCACATTCGCGCCGCTGTGCGACGCCACCAACGCCTCGCCATAGCGAGCGTCAATTTGATTGGAAAAAACCATTACGTTTTGACGCGCGATTTGCGCGCGCCGCACGCGGCGTATCAATTCTTCCGACTTGCCGCTAAACATGGAACCGCAAATCAGTTCGACATGCCCGCGCATTTCATTTTGATAATCCATCGGCCCTCAAAAGCCCCTCAAGCGCGCTCGAGGCGCCCTTGCAAAAATGCCCCCGCCGCAAGCGGGCGGGGCAAAGTTTCGCGTATCGTCATATCTGCAGCGGACAAATTATAGCATAGCCCCAATTTTCATTCGGTCTTGGGGTCGCAAAAAAAATGGCGGTGTGATACTTTTTGTATCACACCGCCTCAATGACCAGACGTAAAAAAATTATGCGGCAGTTTCGCCATCGGACGCTGCAACCGTTTCGGCAGTCTTGGTCGCTTCAGGCGCCGCAGCCGTTTCGGGCGCGGGTTTGGACTCGGGCTGCGCTTCGCGCGGTTTTCGTTCGCGCGGCGGACGCGGTTTGCGTTCACGCGGCGCGCTGGCGGCAGGCGCTTGAGCTGTCGCATCCGTCGCTGCGGCAGCCGACGTTTCGGCGGCGACCGGCGCGGTTTCAACCGCCGCTGCGGTTTCTAACAATTCTTCCGGCACGCTGCTGCGTTTCGCGCGTTCGGCGGCGCGGCGTTGTTTCTTGCTCACATGCGTTTCGCCTTGCGCGGCGCGCGATTCGCTTACCGCCAAACGCTTGGTAAAGCGTTCGACCTGCCCGGCGGTGTCAACGATGCGCTGGGTGCCGGTGAAAAAGGGATGGCAATTGGAACAAATATCGAGGTGAATTTCTTTTTTCGTCGAGCCGGTGCGCCACTGTGCGCCGCACGAGCCGCAGACGACCAACGCATCCATGTAATAGTTTGGATGAATGCCTTCTTTCACAATAAAAACCTTTCCGCGCGCGGCTGGTCATGCCACTCTCGCCTAGCCCCTTGGGCGTCCGCAAAATTTTGGGCCGAACCAGTCGCGACTATTGACAGCTAATTTGCTGCCGCTGTTTTTTCACGCGCGCCGACGCGTTCCACATAGACGCTGACCTGTTTTTGCGATTGCGAGTACGGTTCAAATTTCACATACCCGTCAATCAGCGCGAACAAGGTGTAATCTCTGCCCAACCCGACATTTGTGCCGGGTTTGACGCGTGTGCCGTGCTGACGAATCAAAATCGAACCGCAGCGCACAAATTGTCCGTCAAAGCGTTTCACGCCGAGACGCTGCGCGTTGCTATCGCGTCCGTTGCGGCTTGAACCGCCGCCTTTTTTATGAGCCATTTTTGTAATCCGTACCTGCAAATCAGTCCGCTGCGCGCAAACTCGCGTCTGCCGTTTGACGGCTGACCGCTGACGACTTAACCCGCCAGAATATCCTTGATTTCCAAATGTGTGTAGGTTTGGCGATGGCCGCGCGTGGTGCGGCGGCGATGCTTGTTGCGATAATCAAATGAAATCACTTTGGCGCCTTTGCGTTCCGCCACGACTTGGGCGGTGACGCTGGCTGCGGCGGCGCTTTGACCGCTGTGATACGTGTCGCCGTTGCCAAGAAACACGACATCCAATTTCACTTGGTCGCCAACCTGTTTGGGCAATTTTTCAACCGCGATGCGGTCGCCCTTTTCTACGCGATATTGTTTATTTCCACTGCGTACGATAGCGTACATGATACCTCCCCAACGACCCGACAGGTTTTTTCATTGTCTGCGGCGCAGCCCAGCCCAACGTATCCTGTCAGGTCTCTTGCGCGCAGGCGTCAAAAAAGCGGCGCAACTTGCCACCGCATTAGCCGCGCAATTATATGCAAACGCGCGTTTTTGGCAAGTTCGGC
>JAJVIA010000063.1 GCA_022072245.1 Anaerolineae bacterium | reverse complement strand
AATTTTGAATTGCCGCGTTACGGCTATCGCTGGTTCGCCCTTGTCCCCTCGCCGACAGATTCTCCCTTTTTGGAGCGCGCGGCGTCCCCGGAGTGGAATCGCGCGTGAACTTTAACGCGCTTTTCATGCTTACTTAAGCTTGGACATACACAATAGCGAGACTCTGGAGACGCGGCGCGCGCCATCCCGCGCGATTCTGCGTTATAATGCGAACGCGTTGTTTGCTCTACAATTTCTCTGCCGCGCCCCTGCAATTCGCTTATCCATCATTCTCTAATTGCTTGGTTACGCGGAAAGATTTCCATGTCCGAATCCAAGCCCCCTCCAAAAATCAGACTGCGCGCGCAGACGCAGCAAATGACTGCGTTCGCCAAAAAAATCGCGCCCTTTGTCGCCACCGCCCTTGTAACCATTCTCATCCTCGCGCTCTTTAACGTTTTCAATCCCGCGCCCAAACCGCTTTCCAACAAGGAATTGAACGACCGCATTTTTCAGGCGATGGCTTCGGCGACGCCGCCGCCCGCGCTCGCTTCGCGCATCTATGCCCAAATCCAGCCCTCGCTCGTTCAGGTCGAAACCAAAATTCTCTCCACCGACGGCAAAGAAGAGGGCGGACGCGGCGCCGGCGTAATCATTGACGAGAACGCGCAAATTCTCACCAGTCTGCACGTCGTCCGCGACGCCATCGAAATCCAAGTGCTGTTTATGGACGGCACGCGCTCGCCCGCGCAGATTGTGACCACCGTTCCGGAAAATGACATTGCGCTCTTGAAAGCCACGCAGCCGCCAGACCAATTTGTCCCCGCCGTGATGGGCAATCCCGACGCGCTGCACATTGGCGACGAAGTATTTGCCGTCGGCAGTCCGTTCGGTTTGACCGCTTCGGAATCGGCGGGCATCGTTTCGGGACTCAATCGCATTTATCACCCGAACAAAGATTTGCGTCTGGAAAAAATGATTCAATTCGACGCGGCTGTAAATCCCGGCAATTCGGGCGGGCCCCTGGTCAATCGTTACGGCGAAGTCGTGGGGATTGTGACCGGGCTTTTGAATCCGACCGAACAAAACTTTTTCGTCGGCATCGGTTTTGCGGTGCCAATCAATGCGGCGGCGGCGGCAGCCGGGCCCAATCCATTTTAACAACTCACGTTACGCAAAATTGTTGAGACGCGGCGAGTCAACGGATCAAAACGCCAAGCTTGCAAAGCGAGCGTATTTCCACAAAATTTTTTAGCGCAGCCATGTTGAAATTCGCGCAAAACTTGATCAAAGGATAGAGAGATTCGCGTTTCCGACCCGACAGCCGCAATGCGGCGTAACGTGAGTAAAGCATAAACAACCAAAACCAATTTTGGAGGCACAATGTCAGTCAACACATCCCCCGCGCCCACGCTACCGCTGGACGTTAAAAAAATCCAGGTCAAACATCCCAGCGCGGCAAAAATGGAACAAGTGCTTTTTGAAATTAAAAAGACGATTGTGGGCCAAGACCATTTATTGCAGCGCCTCGTCGTCGCCCTGCTCGCGCGCGGTCACATTTTGGTCGAAGGCGTGCCGGGTTTGGCAAAAACGCTGGCGATTAAATCTTTGGCGGATTCGATTGGCGGAGATTTCAAACGCATCCAATTTACGCCCGACCTCGTGCCGGCGGATTTGGTCGGCACGCGCATGTACAATCAAAAGACCGGCGAATTCAACACCTCGCTGGGCCCCGTCTTTACAAATTTATTGCTCGCGGACGAAATCAATCGC
This sequence comes from Anaerolineae bacterium, assembly GCA_022072245.1. GTDB lineage: Bacteria > Chloroflexota > Anaerolineae > UBA4142 > SHND01 > SHND01. The sequence continues at coordinate 10,727 of JAJVIA010000063.1, read as the reverse complement.
GCGCCCGCCAAAGTGCAGAGCGCGTTATTGGAAGTGATGCAAGAGCGCCAAGTCACCATCGGCGGCACGACGTACCAAGTGCCAAATCCCTTTTTGGTCATGGCGACGCAGAACCCGATTGAAACCGAAGGCACGTATCCGCTGCCCGAAGCGCAAGTGGATCGTTTCATGATGAAAGTATTGGTCGGCTATCCGAGCGACCGCGAAGAATTTGTCATTGTGGAACGCATCACCGGCACATTGCTGCCGATTGCGCGCGTATTGACGCCCGAAGAATTGATTACGCTGCAAAACGAAACGGATAAGGTGTACGTGGACCCCGCGCTGATTGAATACGCGGTCCGCATCGTCACCGCCACGCGCGAACCGAAACGCTACGGCTTGCCCGATTTGCAAAAATATATTTCGTTCGGCGCCTCGCCGCGCGCGTCCATCAATCTGATTCTCACCGCGCGCGCGTTGGCGATGGTGAACGGCCGCACATACGTTTTGCCCCAAGACGTTTTCGATATGGTGTTGGATGTTTTGCGCCATCGCATGGTCTTGACGTACGAAGCCCTGTCGGACGGCGTGACGGCGGACAAAATCATTGTCAAGGTGATGGAAAAAATTCCGATTCCCGTCATCCCGCAGCCCGAACGTATTCCGGTGAACGCGTAAAACAAGCTAAAAGTTAAAAGCTAAAAGTAAAAAACAGTTGCGTTCACTTTTAGCTTTTTACTTTTTACTTTTTACTTGCCATGTCGTTAGCTACTCCTGAACGTCTCTTGCAGCGTCTCGATTGGACGGTGATTCGTCGGCTGGACGGTATGTTGCAGGGCGAATACCGTTCGCTCTTTACGGGCGCGGGGCTCGACCTCGCGGAAATCCGCGAATACACCGCCGAAGACGACATCCGTTACATGGATTGGAATGTCACCGCGCGCATGGGGACGCCGTACGTGCGGCAATATCACGAAGACCGCGAAATCAACGCGTGGTTTTTGCTCGACCTTTCGCCGTCGGTAGATTTCGGCACGACGAACGCGTTGAAACGCGATTGCTTGATTGAATTTGTCGGCGTGATGGCGCGGCTCTTGACGCGGCACGGCAATCGCGTCGGCGCGATTTTTTACGGCGCGAACGTGGACAAAGTAATTCCGGCGGCGGGCGGCAAACTTCAGGTCCTGCGCATCATCAACGATTTACAAAAAGAACCAAAGTTGCAGCAAGCGCCCTTTACTTCGCTCACGACCTTGTTGAACGCCGCCAACAATTTTATTCGCCGCCGTTCGCTCGTCTTTTTGGTTTCCGATTTCATCAGCGCGCCGGGCTGGGAAACGCCCCTGCGTTTGTTGACGCAGCGGCACGAAGTCTTGGCGGTGCGCCTGTGGGACCCGCGCGAAGTGGAACTGCCCGACATTGGGATGGTGATGATTCAAGACGCGGAAACGGGCGAACAATTATTTGTGGACACGCACGATAAAAAATTCCGCGAACGCTTTCGGCAAGCGGCGCAAAAACGCGAATATGAAATCAATGTCGCGTTCAAACGCGCGGGCGTGGACGCGCTGCCGCTTTCGACCGAAGACGATTTGGTGCGCGCGATTCTACGCTTTGCCAATCTGCGTAAAGAAAGAAAAGCGCATCCCGCAAAGGGAATTTAGGTTTATGCTTTGTGATTTATGATTTGTGATTTATGCGCCCAACTGCGGCGCCGTGAAAATCGTAAATCATAACTCTGCAATCAGAGATTACCATGAGTTTCATCTGGCCCTTTATGCTCGTCCTGCTGGCGCTGATTCCGCTGCTCATCGCGGCATACATCTTGCTTCAGCGGCGACGACAAAAATACGCGCTGCGCTATGCGTCGCTTTCGCTTGTCAAAGAGGCGCTGGGGCGCGGTCCCGGCTGGCGGCGGCATGTGCCTGCGGCAATTTTTCTGCTCGCGCTGACGGCAATGATTATTGCGCTCGCGCGTCCGCAAGCGGAAACGCTGGTGCCCTCGGCGGAAGGCGTCATCATTCTGGCGATTGACGTTTCGGGCAGCATGATTGCCACCGATTTGAATCCCAATCGTCTCGAAGCCGCCAAATCCGCCGCGCGCGCCTTTGTCGAAAAACAGCCCGATACGGTACAGGTGGCGATTGTTTCGTTCAGCGACAATGCGTTTGTAGTGCAGCCGCCGACCGACGACAAGAACGCGCTCATCTCTGCCATCAATCGTTTAAATTGGCAGCGCGGCACCGCCATCGGACGCGGCTTGGTTACTTCGCTCGAAGCGATTGCGGAAAAATCGGGCAAGGGCGGCGAAATCAATTTACAAGATTTACAAAACGGCGGCGCGAGCAGCGCGGAACCGCAGCCGACGCCGATGCCGCAAGGACAATATCAAAACGCCATCGTCGTTCTTTTAACCGACGGCGAAAATAATCAATGGCCCGAACCATTGGATATTGCCCAAATCGCCAAAGACCGCGGCATCCGCGTCTATACCGTCGGCATTGGCAGCGAAGAGGGCGCGGTGGTGCGAATTCAAGGACGCGCAATCCGTACGCGCTTGGACGAACAAACGCTCCGCACCATCGCGGACATGACGGACGGCGAATACTATAACGCGCAAACCGAAAGCGACCTCGTCAAAGTGTACGAAAATCTTTCGACCAACCTCGTCCTCAAAACGGACAAGACCGAAATCACCGCGTACTTTACCGGCGTCGCCGTCTTGTTATCCCTGCTCGCCGGTTTTCTTTCGCTCCTGTGGTTTAATCGGCTGCCGTAAATTATTTTCCATGCGACAAAAAAACCGCCGCAAAATTTTGCGGCGGTTTTTTTTTAACGGCGCGTCCCGTTAGCGCAATTGCGTTTGCACCGCGTCGAGCAGCGCGTTCAAAACTCGCAAACGATAATCCATTGCCGCCTGCACATTGCTCGCGTGAATCTGATACAAATCCTGATTCACTTGCAAACCCACGCCTTCGACGCGCGTGACGGGCACCGAATTGAGACTGTCCGCGTCGAGATGAATCTCGGTCGTCAACGAAAGCGGCGTGGACGCCGCGCCGCCCGCCGTCGCCGCTTCGACATATTCGGTTTTCACCGTCAACGTCGCCGCGTCCTGCAAAGCGTCCGCGAGTTTTTGCGCGGCGTTTTTGACGGAAACTTCCCATTGCTCTGCCATTGCATTGCCTCCTCTGGAATCGAACGCGCGCCGGGCGCGCCCTTAATTTTGTTTGCGAATTTCGTCGAACAATAATTTCAAAAAACGCAGCGCGGCGGGCAGCGCCAGCGCGGGATTCGCCGCAATCAACGCCAAGCCCGCCAGTTCGCCCGCGCCGCGCGCCACCGTCGCAAATTGTTTCAACAAGCGCTGCCGCGACTCTAACGCCGCGCGCAGCGCGGCTTGATGCGCCGCGCGCTCGGATGTCTGCGCCGCCAACGCCGATTGAAAATCGCCGCCCCACGTTACGCGCGTCAAGCCGACGCGCGCATCCGCCACGCGCGTATCCACCACCGCATAGTTCAACGCGTGCTGTTGAATCTGTTTAACGAACGCGCCAAATTCGTCAATCGCCTGTTTCCACTCGTCAATTTGATCCATCCAGCCAAAGGCGACGCTGCGCTGCGCCGACAACAACAAGCGATTCAATTCCGCCTCTGGCTGCGGCGCAGTCGCAAAAGCGGCGGCATTGTACGCCGTCGGCAGAGTTTGTTGAACGCGCACAAAATCACGCAGCCGCGTCTGCGCCAGACGCAATGCCGCATCCGTCGCGTTCAAACTCGCTTGCAATGCGAAAAATGCGTCGGCGGTCGCTTGCGGCGACGCGTCCGCATCAATCCGCCACTGCGGAATCTCGGCGCGCGCGGCGGCGTCAAACGCGTCGCTGGACGCGGGCGCGGTTTGCCACACGCCCAGCACGTCGGGCGGCATCACGCTCGCGCGTTCAAACAATTGAAAAGTCGCCATGCGCGCTAACCCGGTTTCAGCGCCGTCACCACGCCCGAAACCGCCGAGATGGCGAGTTTCACCAATTCAGTGCGATTCGCTTGCGCCTGTTTCACCATATCCACATGCGCCGCCCACAACGTCTCGTCCATGCCGTCGGGACGCATTGGAATCACGGCGACAATATCGCCATCCAAATCAATTTGCGTCATGGCGCGCAAACGCATATCGCCCTCCAAAGCGCCTTGCGCGTTCACGGCGAGCCCTTCGATATTGTCGCTCACGTATGTTTTCACTTTCAAAGTCGCGGCTTCATTGATGGCGCCGCCGACGCGCTCCATAAAATTCTTTAGCGTTTCGGACAATTTCTTTTGCGCGTCGTCCAAACCGGGAATCGTCACAAACGCGACGGCGACCGCGGGCGGCGCAGCGGCGGCGTTCTGCTCGAACAAATCCAACACCGGCAGCGGCGTCGCAGTATGACTGGGGCGCGCCGCTTCGGTCGCGTACGCGTACGTCACAACCGGCGGCGTTTGCTGAACCGGCGGCGCCGCTTGTTGTGCGCTCGCTTTTTTGCGCGTCGTTTTGGTTTTGCGCGGCGGCGCCGTTTTCACTTTGCTTTTTTTCGACTCGGCTTGAGCGGTTTCGGTCACAATCATTCTCCTGAAAATAAATTCGCGCCCTCGCGCTGCAATCAATCCGGCAGGCGCAGATGCGCGCCGGGGTCGCCGAGAATCATGTAATTTTGCGCGTCGCTGCGGCTGAGAAATGTATCCACCAACCGCCGCTGCAAATTCGCGTCGACTTGAATTTCCTTGCGCTGCAATTTGTCAAAAAAGGTCGTCAGGTTTTGATTCAATTGGTTATAGCGCTCATTCATCTCGCGCAGCGCGTACCCGACGGGATTCACCTGAAGCAAATGGCGCACCGCTTGCGTGAATGGCGCGACGCGCACATGCCACGGGTCTTGCGCCGCGCCGGGATTGTTCGGGTCTTCAAATCCGTGCAGCAGCGCGATATCGAGATGCCCGATGAAACCGATGGGACCCTGCGGATGCGCCAATAATTTTTTGGGCAGCGCGGCGACAAAATCTTGTTTCGCATTCACCGCGCGCCCGACGCGCGCGTCCCAATGCGCGAAATCGCTCTGCGCGGGCGTGCCATAGCCGAAACAGGCAAATTGAAAAAAGAGCGCGCCTTCCAAAAACGCGTCTTGGTCCGGCACATCCCACGCGCCAAACAACCACGCCTTATCGTCGTCCGTCGGCGCGTCCTGACAGCACAGCGCGCCATTCAAAAGCATTTGACGTTTCAACGCTTCGGCGGGCGCGCCCAAACCGTGGCTCGCCGTGAACACCAACGCGGGCTGCGCTTGATGCAGCGCGTCCGCCAAATTCGCTTTGGTCGCGTCTTGGGCAAACAATGTTTTCACCGGCACGTTATAAGCCGTTTGGACTTGGCGCGCCAACGGCGCGGCGAGATGGTAATGACTGTAATACGTCGGGTCGTACACATTCGGCGCGATGGCGCCGTGATTGGTCGCGAAAAAAATCGCCTCGCGTTGATTCACGGGCGCGGGGGCGCTTTCGAGGCGCGCAATTTTTTCCGCGTACGCGCGCACGGCGGCGGGCGAATCCAAATCCAAACGCCCCACTGCGGCGACGGTCGCCAAAAACGCTTGAAACAAAAAGGGCGTCTGCTGCGGCCCGCCGAGAATCAAAATATAAAATGGCCGGTCGGCGTCGAGCGGCGAATAATTGTTCGAGACCCAATCGTACCACGCGTACGGTTGTTCGCCATTGTAATACAACGGGTCGCCCTTCATGCCGCGCAATGCGGCGAGCGGTTGAATCGCGTCGAGCCACTGCGCGCGCTGCGGGTCTTGGGCGTTGAGCAAAACCGTCCAACCCGCCGAGCGCGGGTCGCCCAAATCGCGCGTTTCACGCCGCGCTTCGCCGCGCACGACCGCGCCGCGCTGCGCCTTTTGCATATCTTGTAACGCCGCGCGGTTGTCGCCGTACGCGTCCATCAGCGCTTGCGCCAATTCGGTATCTTGAATCGGGTCGAGCAAAAGTTTGCGCGTCGCATAATTGATGCCAAATGGAGTTACTTGCATAGAATTTCCTTTACGCGCGCTGTGTCGTAAATTGAACTTGGGTCGTCGTCCAGACTTGACTCGCCGCGCGCGCCGTTTCAACGCCGCGCGTCGCGGGAAAAGCAACGCTATGCAATAGCGCGTCCAAAGCCGTGCGCGGCGTGACCGCGCCGCGTCCGCGTGATGGCCCTGCGCCCAACGCGCCCAATTCTAGCCAACGAAAATCGCCCAGTTCGGTCGTCGCCAGCGCTTTGAGAATGTCCGTCCCCGTTTGCGCCGTATCCGCCAGCGTCGCGCGATATACTTGATGCGTCCCCTTGCCCGGTTCGAGCGTCGCCAGCGCCTGGTCGGCGCCGGGTAAAATTTGCGTCACGCTCCAATCGGGCGCGAGGTCGAGAACGGCAAAATTCAAAACGAAACGCGAACGATTGTCGAGCCGCAAAATAAAATAATCGCCCGGGCGCAGCGTTTCCTTTGCGCGCAGCGCCGCGCACGCCGTCCAATCAATTTTTTGACCGCGCTGCCAGGTCGGCGGCGGCAATAAAATTTGCGCCGTCAATTTATCCGCCAGCGGCGAAACGTCGTCGTAATTTTCAAGTTCGACAATCGCGTGATAGCGCGCCAAATGTTCGAGCCGTTTGACCAATTCTGGCGCCGCGTTGGGCGCGTCAATCCGCAGCGCGGGCGTCAAATGCGGCAAGGGCGCGCCGCCCGCATCGCCGATTTCGTATTCGCCGCGCGCGTTGACGAAAACCTGATAGTGGGGCGACGCTTGGGCGTCCGCGCTTTCGAGCCACCACATTTCGCCTGCCGCCGCGTGCGCGGCGTGCGCGGCGGCGATAGCGGCGCTCGCCGCGCGCAGCGCTTGCTCCTGTTCCCGCGCCGCGCCTCCATCCGCGCGCGTCGTCAAAGCGACGCGCCGCACAAGGTCCAAGCGGCCCGCGTTCAACACGAGCGCTTGCGAACCCGCGTCAATGGGTTTCGTCGCGTCCAAACGCGCGGTCACGTCCGCCAACGAAGCGCCGCCGCCGAGCGCGGTGATTTGCGCGAGCGCGATGCGCGCCGTTACGTCGCCAAAATCGCGCGTTTCGGGCGGATAGATGGCGAGCGTCGCGCCGACATCCACCAAACCGGCTTGGCCCACATTCACGCGCACTTGATTTTTCGCGGCGTCAAAAGACAAGACGTTGATAGCAGCGCGCACAGCCAGACGGTCCGCGCCAAACAGCGTGCGCGTCATCTCGCCTTCGAGCTGCGGCGTCTGCGAAACAAAACGCGTATGCACTTGGGCGACCAGCCGATTGTACAAAAGCGCGTACGTCGTTTCGCGCGTCATGGTTTGCAGCGCGTCGAGCAGCCAGTACGTCAATGCGCCGTGCGGCGCGCCGTCAAAATCATCTTCCGCCGCCAATTCGTTCGCGCGGCACGCGGCGAGCAAAACATAACCGCGCGGTTCAGGCAGCCAACCGCTCGCCGCCTCAACGCCGCGCGTTTTATTTTTTGACGCGTCGCGCCACTGCGCCTGCAATGCCTGCGGCGCGCCGACGAGATTATCCGCCGGGCGCGGCATCCAATCAATCTGCCCGTTCTGCGCGGTTCGCACGCGCACATTGGGATTGCCGCGCGTCGCGCCGCCGGAATGACACGCGTCGAGGACGAGCGTAACGACGAGCCCTTTTGCGGTCATGCGTTGGAGCAGCGTCGCCATTTCCAAATCGCGCACATAATTGCCGCCGGGTTCGCCAATGTCCATCGGCACGATGCTTTCGTCCAAACCGTCCGCGCCTTTGAGGTCGGGAAAAAGCGTCGCCGCGCGGCCGCCGTGTCCCGCATAATGAATATAAACTTGGTCGCCCGCGCGTGCGGCTTGCGTTACGGCGTCGAACGCCGCAATGATATTTTTGCGCGTCGGCAATTTTTCGGGCGGTTCGGCAACGGCGATGCCCAAATCGGTCGCGGTTAATTTGAATAACCGCGCGTCGTCGAGCTGCAAACGCGCGCGCAAAAATTTTTCCACGCCCGCAATGTCATTGACGCAGCCGCGCAAACTCGTATAACGCACGCCGTCGGGCGTCTGATTGCCGGCATAGTAATCAATGCCAATGAGCAGGGCGAATAATTCCGGACGCGAATTCGAGTCGTTCATTTTGTTTGATGACGCGCTGCGTCATAACGCCGATGCAAGGTCGCCGTCCGTTCCGGCGGATTCGTTTTCTAGAACATCCAACGTCAAACGGCTGTAGGCGTTGCGAATCTCGGACGCGTCGGCGAGCGTTGTAACGTCCGAGACAATTTTGTACCAGACCGGCTGCATCTGGAGCGTCGCAATCGTTTCCGGCGCAATCGTATCCAAACCGCGCGCGGCGACGGTGGCGGGAAACAGCAATTTAGAAATGCGCTGCGGCGCGTACAAGATGCGATTTTCGACGACGCTCGGCAGCCCTTGAATTTTGAATTTTTGCGACGCGCCCGACGCGTGCGGCGCCAAGCCCGCGATGCGCGCGTCATCGTCCTCCAGCAAAGGGCCCACGATGAAACGTCCGTGCGGCGTAACGGTGAGAAAATACAAATGCGCGGGCGCGGCGCTCGCGTTTTCGATTCGATAGCGCGCAATCGCGCCATCGTTCGCCTGATAAATTTGACCGCTGGCGAACGCGCCGCGCGGCGCGTTCTCGAATTCGCCCGACGCGTTTTCGATTTGAAAATCTATTTGGAGCGGCAGCGCGCTAGCGCTTAATTCGAGAACCGGTGTCCAGTACGGCAATTGCACCGTCAACGCTTCCAAATCGGCGCGGCTCAATGGAATGATGCCATCGTCAAATGGAACGGCAAGCGTTTGATTCACCGCCGCCAGCGCGCCGGCGTAATCGTTTTGCATAAAACGCAAACGAAATTGCAGATACAACGTTTCCGCCGCGGCGGGACGCTGCGCGGTCAATTGCTGCACGAGCGGCGCCAGCGCGTTGACATCGTGATTGAGCATGGCGAGGAACGCGCGCGCCTTGACCGCATCAAATGTATCGTCGCGCAATGAAATCACAAGTTCGCCGCGTTCGTCCAAATGAAACGAACCGAAATCGGGCGTTTGTTTTGACGCGGACGCCTGCCCCACGCGCTGCTGCAAATACAAACCCAATTCGTACGCCGAGACCAAACCATTGCGGTCCAAATCCGCCGCGCCCCAATTCAATCCTTCGATGAGCGTGCCGGTGAAAAGCGAATGATTGGGCAGCGGGCCATTATCCAACGCGTCTTCGTTGCGGCGCGCGGAGGAAATGACATTGCGGCTGATATTGCGCGCGAGCGTTTCTTGATACGTCACCGCGCTGCGATAGGAGTTCATGCCGCTCAACGCGAAACCGCTGCGGCACGCGTCAATAATGAGCAAGACGTGACGCGCGGGCAGTTGACTGAGATTTTCCAGAAACCACTCGGTGCCGATTTTGTCCGCCCAATTTTCCAGTTTGGCGTCAACGGGAATGATGTAACCGCTCTGCTTTTCGCGTTCGCCAATCATGCTCACGCGCGTATCGCCGTGTCCCGCGTAAAACAAAACCAGATTGTCTGACGGTTGTAACGCGCTCGCCAATTGGTCGGTAATTAGCGCCATTATCTTGGCGGCGGTCGCGTCCGCGTTCACAAGCGGCGGAAACGGCATCGCAAAGCCAAGTTTCTCGACAAATAATTTTTGCACGCCCAACGCGTCGTTGACCGCGTTTTTTAATTTGGGCCAGTGCGCGTACGCGTCAATGCCAATGACGGCAATGACGTTGCGTCCTTGCGCTGCTGGTTCCGTTTCCGCGTCGGGAATCGGCTGCGCGCCGCGCGTGTCGGAATCATTCATCCGCGTTCCTTTTACGGTCTGTTTTCAACCGCAATAATTTCTTCGAGCGTCAATTCCGGTTCGTCCGGCAGCATGACCATGCCGCGCAGACGATAATAACCTTCCGTCGCGGGCGCGACGAGTTGCCCTTCCCATTGTCCTGCGGCGCGCGGCGTCAATTGCGTATCCGGCAATTTGCGCGGCGCGTCCGCCGTCGAACCGGGCAGAGCTTGCGCCCAACTCAATTCTGCAAAAATGGTCGCGGCGGCAAAGGGCTGCCGAGTTTTGTTTTCCGTAACAGTTGCGGCGATAGAAATTGTTTCGCCGGGGCGATACGCGTTCTTGGCGGGATTGAATTCGATGGCGAAACGGTCGGTCGTGAGCGCGGCGCGCGTCTGGACTGCGCCGGTGTACTTGTCGAGCAATTCCCAACGCAGAATCTCTTGCACCGCCGAATTGGCATACACGCTGCCGTGTTCGGCGACGACGGGGATATTTTGCTGCGCGTGCGGATAGCTCGCGCTGTATTCCGGCACCGTGCCGTCGCCGCGTTCAATTTCTAAAAATTGAATATCGCGCCAATTCCCATTCGTGTCCGTCGTCACGCGCGCGCCGGTCGTCGTTTTTAATTTGCGTCCGAAAAACGCGAGCGTCTCGACGCTCAAATGATTGCCGAGTTCTTGATTGAACGCTTTGCCGTCCGCCAGCAGGTCATACAAGGCGGGTTCGTGCAGCCATTTGGCGCCGTCAAAGGGGTCCAATGATTCGTCGTTCGAGTCCGTAACAAACGGACGCGCCTGCGGCAACAGCGCATAGATATTTGGAAATGTCCGCAGCGTTGCGCGCGTGCGTTCGCCAATGTGCGCGGGGTCGAAACCCCACCG
>JAJVIA010000092.1 GCA_022072245.1 Anaerolineae bacterium | reverse complement strand
GTCAACGGCGCGCTAAAAAATTCCAAAGCATAGCGCAAGCGTTTGACCTCGATACGCAGCGCGTGCAGCGTTGGCGGCGGCGCGTCGGCGACGCGCGGTTCATACGCGCGCACAATCCCGTACTGTTTCCACAAGCGCGCGGGAATTTCGTCCGCCACGCGCGGCGCAGCCGATTCCGCGTCCGCCGCGAGAAACGCGTCCATGCGTTCCGTCCATTCGGCATACGCGCGGCTATTTAACAATTGCAGCAGCGCGGTTTGATGTTCGGCGCGCGCGTTACGCCAAGCGTCCGCCAAGCCGTTCAGCGCCGCGTCCGTCGGCGCCTCTGCGCGCGCGCGATACGCTTGCAAAGCGCTTTGTAAAACGTCGAGATTGCGCGCCGCGCCGAGCGTATCGCGCAGCGCTTCCAGCATTGGCAATTCCGGCGCCAATTGTTTCTGCGCCAGATACGCGCGTCCAAAACGGAGCGCCGATTTCATACGACGGCACGCTACGCGCATGGCGTGGATCGCTTCGACATTTTCCGCCGCGCGGACGGCGTCTTCGGACGCGCGCAATTTGCGAAATTGCCGCGCGAGAATGTAACGCATGGCTTGGCTGACGGGCATTGCGGCGGTGATTTCAAGTTTCACGGACGCTCTAAATAAAAACGCGGCGCGCACGAATCTAGCGCGCGGCGCCGCCAAAATGTAAAGCGCCGCGCGCGGCGACGCTTCAAATGGCTTTTACCCCATGCCCAAAAGACCGGCGCCCATGCCGCCTGTCACCGCGTTCATGCGCTGGGATGCCATCGTCTGCGAACGTTCGTGCGCTTCATTCACCGCCGCCATAATCAAATCTTCCAGCATCGTCGCGTCGTTCGCCGATTCTTGGATCGCTTCGGGACTGATTTTAATCGCCAGAATTTTTTGATGTCCGTTCATCGTCACAGTGACCATGCCGCCGCCGACGGTGGCGCTGACCTGTTCATTTTCCAATTGATTCTGCGTTTCGAGCATTTTCTTTTGGAGTTCTTCGACCTGCTTTTGCAGCGCGGCGGGATTGAAACCGCCCATGCCGCCTTTGGGAAAACCTTTGTTTTTGCTCATGCGTCTGTTTCCTCCGACGATTCTTTGTCTTCGATAATGTTGGTTACTTTGCCGCCCAAATTCATACCGGTACGCACCAGCGGGTCGTTTTGCGCCTCACGCATTTTCTCGCGTTTCGGCGAAACGATACATTTGATGTGAATGGGCGCGCCATACGCTTCTTGCAGTACTTTGCCGAATTGCGTTTTGGCATTTTTGTCGTTATCAAAACGCGCTTGGTGGATTTCATAAAAAAAGCCAATGACCAGCGTATCGTCCCGGAGCGTAAGCGGTTCGGCGTCTTTGAGAAAGGGCGCCATCGCTTTGTTGTTTTTTTGAAACGCGCGAATTAAATTATCCCAATTCTTTTTCAATCCCGCAATGGAAAGCGCGCCGGAAATTTCGGGTGCGTTGTCCGCCGCGACCTCGGCGGCTTTGGATTTTTTAGGAGCGCTTATACGTTGATACGTCGGCGCAGCTTGGGGTTTGGAAGTTGGCGCGCGCGCAAATGGATTTTCCGCCGCAGCGGTTGTCGCGGCGCGCACATTCGGCGCGGGCGCCGCCGCAACCACAACCGGCGCGGGGTCCAACGTCGCTTCGACCAATGCCATTTCGAGCGGCAGCGTCGGACTGGCGCTGTTGCGTAAATCCAACATGGCTTGCGAAAATAAACGGATGGCGCGCGCGCATTGTTCGGGATTCATCTGCGCGCCGAGCGCGCGCAGTTGCGCGCGCATTTCTTCGCCCACGTTCAACGTCGTTTCACTCTTGACCGTGAACATCAAAACGCCGCGCAGATAATCCACTACATCGCGCGCGACTTGGCGCGGGTCTGCGCCCGCGTCCACCGCCGTATCGAGCGCGGCGATGCCGCGCCCAATGTCACGCGCCGCCAGCGCCGCGCAAATTTCCTGAATGAGTTCGCGCGATGCCGCGCCGAGCAGGGCTTGGACGTGACCGAGCGTAATCGTATCGCCGCTATACGCCGTGAGTTGGTCGAGCAGACTCGTGCCGTCGCGGAAACTGCCGTTCGCCTGACGCGCCACCAATTCCAACGCGGCGGGTTCAAGTTCCATTCCCTCTTTTTGCGCGATATAGTCCAATTGCCGCATCAATTCGGGCAGCGCCGCGCGTTTGAAATCAAAACGTTGACAGCGCGAGGTAATTGTCGCCGGCACGCGGTTCACTTCGGTTGTCGCCAAAATGAAAATGACATGCGGCGGCGGTTCTTCGAGCGTTTTCAGCAGCGCGTTGAACGCCGAGGTCGAGAGCATGTGCACTTCGTCAATGATGTACACTTTATAGCGCGCTTCATTCGGACGGAAATCAATCTTGTCGCGCAAATCGCGGATATTGTCCACGCCCGTATTGGACGCCGCGTCAATTTCGACCAAATCGAGCAAGCGTTCTTGATTGACGGCGCGGCAAATCGCGCACTCGTTGCACGGACGCTGTCGCGGGTCGGGGGCGAGACAATTGACCGCTTTGGCGAGAATGCGCGCGGTGGACGTTTTGCCCGTGCCGCGCGTGCCGGTGAATAAATAGGCGTGCGCGACGCGATTCAAGACCAACGCATTGCGGAGCGTGTCCGTGATATGGTCTTGGCCCTGTACGTCGTCAAAAGATTGCGGACGATATTTTTGATAAAGCGCTTGAGCTGGCACGGCAAAAAGGATAACATTTTTGAGGCGGATTGGCAAACGAAATTAAAAGCGGGCGCGCGCGGCAGCTGTAGCGTGTTTTGCATTTTGCCGTGTGGCTTTATAATCCTGCCTTGTGTCAAATCGTTTTTTACGCGTGATTGTTTTTAGCGCGGGTTTTGCTTCGCTCGGCGTCGAACTCGCCGCTTCGCGTCTGCTCGCGCCATTTTTTGGCGCGTCGCTCTTGATTTGGGCGAATCTCATCGGCGTCATTTTGATTTATCTCAGCGTCGGCTATTGGCTCGGCGGCAAATGGGCGGACCGCGACCCGCGCGCGCAAACGCTTTTGCTCATTCTCGCGGGTGCGGGGCTTGCCGTTGGCGTCTTGCCGTTTGTCGTCGCGCCGCTTTTGGCGCTGGCGATTCCCGCGCTCGCGCAGTTCAACGCGGAACTCGGTCTCGTCTCGTTTCTCGGCGTCGTCGTACTGTTTGCCGTGCCGGTGACGCTGCTCGGCTGCGTGCCGCCGTTCGCCTTGCGCCTCGCCGCGCGCGATGTCAAAACTGTCGGCGCGACGGGCGGCGGATTGTACGCGCTCTCGACCATCGGCTCGATTCTCGGCGTGTATCTCACTGTGTTCTGGTTGATTCCGACGATTGGCACGCGCTTGACGTTTATGGTATTTGCCCTTGTGCTGCTCGGCGTCGCGTTAGCGGGTTTCTTGTTGGCGCGGCGCGCGCTGCCCGCGCTAATTTTGGCGGCGTTCGTTTTTTTCACCGCGGGCTTTGCGCTCGTCCAGCGCGGCGCAAGCGTCAAGCCGCTGCCGAATGTGATTTACGAAACCGAATCGCTGTACAATTTTATTCAGGTCGTTGACGAAAATCATTTGCGTCTGTTGACGGTGAACGAAGGACAGGCGTATCAATCGGTGTACTATCCGAACGCAATTTTACTCGGCGGCTATTGGGATTTGTTTTTGACGACGCCGTTTCTCACGGATACCGCGCCGCCGCGTTCTCTGCTCGTCGTCGGTCTCGCGGCGGGAACGGTGAGCAAGCAATTCGCCCAAGTGTTTCCCGCCATTCAAGTAGACGGCATCGAGATTGACCCCACAATCGTGCGCGTCGGGCGCGAACTGTTTGCGATGAACGAACCGAATTTGAACGTTTGGATTGACGACGGCCGCGCGGCGTTACGCAAGACGGATAAACGGTATGACGTGATTGTGGTGGACGCCTATCGTCAGCCGTACATTCCGTTTCATCTCGCCACCGTCGAGTATTATCAGGAATTGCGCGCGCATTTGACGGAACGCGGCGTCGTCGCCATCAATGCCGCGCGCACGCCGCACGACGCGCGTTTGGTCGAAGCGTTGGCGTCCACATTGAAACAGGTTTTTCCAACCGTCTTGCTGTTGGATTATCCGAACGATACCAACACGCTTATTCTCGCCGCGCAAAATGAAATCGCGCTGTCCGACTATCAAGCGCGTCTCGCGCAGATTCAAACGGAACCGCTCGCGTCGGTCGCCGCGATTGCGCGCGCCAATGTGCGCGTCTTTGACGGCGACGGTATGCTTTTGACCGACGATAAATCCGCCGTCGAAAATTTGATTCACTCGATTATTTTCGACGCAACCCTTTTGGCAGGAGAAAACAAGTAAATGCGAAATTTATCCCCGCGCCTCGTCGCGCTGTTGCAGTGGCTGTTGACGCTGCTGCTGCCGTATGTTTTGGTCATTAGCAGTTTATATATTTTCATGTCGCCGCAGTTTATTGAATGGCAATACGCGCAGCCCGATTTTCCGCCCGCCGACCGTTTTACGCCGGACCAACGCACGTACAACGCAGTCGAAACCGTGTTGTACACGCGCGGCGAACGCACCGAACAACAATTAAAAGCGTTGGGCGTGTACAACGAACGCGAAATAAAACATCTGGTAGATGTGTATAACGTTGCGCGCCCGCTGCTGCAATTGAATCCGCTATTTATTCTGATAATGCTCGGCGCGTTCATTTTGCTGTGGCGCAATCCGGCGACGCGGCGCAACGCCGGCACGGGCTTGATGTTTGGCGGAATTCTGACGTTTGTGCTGGTCGGTTTTGTGGGCCTCGTCGCCGTATTTGCCTTTGATACATTTTTCGTCGCGTTCCACCGCGTCTTTTTTGAAGGCGACACGTGGCTGTTTAATTATTCCGACAGTCTGATTCAGTTTTATCCCGAACTGTTTTGGATGAAGGCGTCGTATGGCATTGCGTTATTCGTGATGGGCGGCGCGGTCTTGTTCACCGCGTTGGGCGTGTGGCTGCGGCAGCGCGCGCGGAAATAGAAAATAAAAAAATCCGAAAGCGCTACGCTTTCGGATTTTTTTATGGCGCGGCGGTGGCGGTCGGTTGGGGCGTCACGGTCGGCGGCACGCAGGTTTGTCCTTTGAGAAAATCGTCCAACCCGCGCGCGAGCCCTTGCGCGATTTCGTCCTGATGCTGCAAGAGAAAATCATAATCCTGTCCGAGAAAACCCAATTCGATAATCGCCGCGGGCGTCGTCGGGTCAATTTTGCGAAACGCGTGATACTCGGTCATGTTGCGCGTTATCGTATTATAGTTGAACGGCTTGTCATATTTTGACGCGACTTTGTCATAACTGCGCGTGAGGCAAGTCACCAATCGGTCGTCTTGAATTTGATTGTCGCTCGGTTCCGCGTGCGCGATTTTGTAACCCGTCGCATACGCATAATCGGGCCCTTGCAAGCACGAATCTACATGGATGGATAAAAATGCACGCGGCGCAAAAGTGGGATTCACGTCTTGATATACCGGGTCGAATTCTTGGAGCAATTCCGCGCGATAGCCGCGGCGCTGCAAAAGGGAAAGCGTTTTATCCGCGACGCTTTTGGTAATGTCCACTTCGCGCGTGCCGTCGGGACAAATCGCGCCGCTGTCCGGCACATCGGGAACGCGCGCCGCGCCCTCCACCGCCCAATGGCCCGCCACAATCGCCGCATCTGGCACGCTCGGCGTCGGAATCGGCGTCGGCGTATTGGTGGGCAATTCAAAAATATGCGGAATGGCAAAGAATGGCGCTTGCGTCGGCACGAGCGTCGCTTCGGGGTCGGGCGTGTAAGCGGGCGGCGGCGGCGCGGCGGATGGCGCGGGCTGCATGTTGGCGACGACAAACACGCCCACGCTCACCATCATCAAGAACGCCACATATTTGAGCCAGCCGAAACGATTTTTTTGCGCGGGGGGCCGCGCGCGGCGCGAACGCGGCGCACGCGCTTTGTCCTCCGATGGCGCGGCGCGCGAGCGCGGCGTGCGCCGCGCGGCGGACGGCGTATCGGCGCCAACGGTTTGGCGTTTGCGCGGCGGCGTTTTGCTTTTGCGCGGCAGCGGCTTGAAATCAGAAGAGTCGGACATAAAAGTTAAAAGTTAAAAGTTGAAAGTTAAAAGTTGAAAGTTAAAAGTTGAAAGTTGAAAGTTGAAAGTCAAAATGAAAAATTCAAAATGCTTGCCAAGTCTTTGGTTTTTAATTTCTATTTTTAGCGCAGGACGCGCGCGTCGCCGACGCGTTTGGTGAGGCGCTGCGCGTCCAGATATTCCAACAGCGCAATCGCGTATTTGCGGCTCGTGTTGAAATGGTCGCGCACTTGCGCTGCCGTAATTTCGCCCCCGCCTTGCAATTGCTCCAGCGTCCACGTTCGCATCTGCGCCAAAGCGTCCGGCGTGAATAACACATTCGGCGCGAGGCGCTCCAAGATGCCCTGCTCGATGAGCGCGTTCAAAACGTCCGCGCCGACCAGCGCTTCCGCATCCATTTGCGACGGCGGATTAAAGGGCGCGCGCGCGAATTGCGCGCGCAGCGCGTCCACCTTGACTTGGGTCGCGGCGTCAAAGGCGACTTGGTGCGCGGCGAGCGCAATCGTTTTTTCCGCCGCGCGGATTGTATTATCGCGCGCAAAATACTCGACCAGCAAATCAAAAACGCGCGGCGGCGCATCCCATTTGCTTTTCAATTCTTGACGCGGCATCCCTGCGCGCAAAGGAAATTGTCGGTGATACGCCGCGAGCGTGCGCGTTAACTCTTGGCGCCACCGTTCGCGCGCGCTGCGCGCGAGATACAGCGCATTGGGCTCTTGGCCCAACGCCAACACCTCGTCGTGCGCCATCAATTCCGCCAATGCCGCGCGCGCGGTCGCTTCGTCCAACGCGCTCGCTTGTTTCAAACTCGCCCATTCCGCCGCGGGCTGTTGCTCGACGCTTTGTAAAAATAATTCGGCGGGCGCGCCTTGCGCGGCGCGTTCCAATTGTTGAATGACGTCCGCGCGTTTGCGTTTGTGCCGCGCCGACGGATGCGGCGCAATAATTTCGCCGCCGCCCACCGTCACGCCCGGCGACGAATATCGCAAAATAAAACGGTCGCCTTTGGCGGCGATTACCGGCGTTTGCAAAAGCAACTGCGCCCAACCGCTTTGCCCCGGCGCGAGCGCGTCCTGCTCCAACAAACGCACGCGCGTCAACGTTTGCGCGGCGTACAAAAACATTTCGAGCGCTTGCCCGTGCGTCAATGGACGCGGCGCGGATGCAAGCCATTCGACGCGCGCGTCGAGCATCGTCGTCGGCGTGTACGTGCCGGGCAAAATGACCACATCGCCGCGCGCGATTTCATCGGTCGCCACATTCGCCAAATTCACGGCGACGCGACCGCCGGGCGGCGCGGTTTCCAATTTTTGTTTGTGCGCTTGCAAACCGCGAATGCGCGAGCGCAGATTGCGCGGCGCGATTTCCACCTCAGCGCCAAGCTGAAAATGTCCGTCGCTCAATGTGCCGGTGACGATGGTGCCGAAACCGCTCAGGGAAAATACGCGGTCAATCGGCAAGCGCGGCCGACCCCGGTCCGCTTTGGCGCGCGCGCGCGTCAAAGCGCGTTCGAGCGCGCGCAATAGTTCGTCCAAGCCGCGTTTTGTTTTTGCCGAGACGGGAATGATTTCGGCGTCGCGCAAGCAAGTGTCTTGGAGCGCCGCGCGCGTTTCGCTTTGTACCAATTCCAACCAGCCGGGTTCCAACGCCAAATCCGTTTTGGTCAAGGCGACGACGCCGCTCGATACGCGCAACAAATCGAGGATGGCAAGATGTTCGCGCGTTTGCGGCATGATGCCTTCGTCCGCCGCGACCACGAGCAGCGCAACGTCAATGCTGCCGACGCCCGCGAGCATGTTTTTGATAAACGCTTCATGCCCCGGCACATCAATCAGCGAAATGGTTTCGCCGTTCGGCAAGGTGAGCCACGCGAAACCGAGGTCAATCGTCATTGCGCGCGTCTGTTCTTCGGCGAGCCGGTCGGGGTTGATGCCGGTCAGCGCTTGAACCAGAGTGGATTTGCCGTGGTCAACATGCCCGGCGGTGCCGACGAGACGCATGGGAGGAGGAATAATCTGGCGCGGTGCGCGCAAAGGGGCAAAGCATCCGGCGACGCGCGCGTGGGCGCCGACACATGCTTTGCCCCCGGAAAAAAACAGAAATCAAAACCCTTCGTCGAGCGGTCGAATCGGCGGCGCGGGTTTTTTTACTTTGGCGCTGGCGCGTTCGTTTTCGACGCGCGTAATCAAATCGCTGGCGTACTGTTCGTAACGCGAATTGGCGCTGCGCCCGTATTCGATTTGCATCCGCATCACGTCCGCCAGAACGTTCAAAACGCGCAAGCGGTCCGCGTCCATCCGTTCGCGCTGCTCGCGCAATTCGTCCATCACTTGCGGACGCCATTCGTCGAGCGGGTCGAAACGGCTGGCAATCGCCGCGATTTTTTTCGACCAGTCTTCGCGCATAAAATCCCATTCGCGCTGCGAAATCTCTTCGCGCTTGGCGAGCTCTTGCTTGAGCGTATCCAATTCTTTGTGCGTAAAATCTTCGTTCAATTTTTGGCGCTGCGTCAAGCGCGGTTCGATTTGCTTGAGCTGCGTTTCCAATTCGCGCAAGAGGGCGAGATACCCGCGCGTCTCTTTGGGCAGTTCGAGCAGGGGGCGCAGCTGCCCGACCCAATCGTCCATCTCGCGGCGCTGCATTTTCATCTGCTCGTTCCATTCCGTCACTTGGCGCGAGCGCGCTTGGTCCGAGCGCCGCATGGTTTCCAGCGCGTCGGCGCGGTCTTGGCGCAAACGGTCCGCAATCTGCTGCACTTCGGCAATCAGCGCGCCCGAACGCCGCACCCATTCTTCCGAAACTTGGACGCGGTTATTGAGTCCGTCAATCCGTTTATTCAATTCTTCGATGCCGCGAATGAACGCGACTTGGCCGCTTTCGATGCGTTTGATGGCGTCGTGGTCGCTTTGAATAAAACGCTGATTTTGATTGACCTCTTCGATTTTGACGCCGAGCGCTTCGATGGCTTTGTCGAGCCGGTCGCGGTCCAGCGCGCGCACCTGAAGATATTCGCCTTCGCGCTGCTGCCCGCGGCGTTCGGCTTGTTCAAACAGGACATTGACTTCGGTCTTGAGTTGCGCGAGCGCGCTTTCCACTTGCGAATAGCGCAGGGACTGCCCCTGCACGCGCGCCAGACGCTCTTCTAAATCTTGGAGCCCTTTGGTCAGTCCGTTGATTTGCGCGAGATAGCTGTCAATCTTGCCGTTCAAATCCGCAATGGTCGCGCGGTCGCGGCGGTGTTCCTCGTCCAGCCAATTGAGTTTTTGAATCGTTTGCTCGGGTATCATTCGTCCTCCGGCGGAATCGCGTCGTGATTATACAACATAATGCGCGCGCCTTTGGTTTAACAAAAATTCGATTTTGGATACAATCGCCCCATGCCCACACGCGAAGAAATCATTGTCAAGCACGTTGCGCCGTTCATCCCCGCGCAAAAAAATATCCTCGAAATCGGCGCCGGCAACGGTCTGGTCGCCGAGAGTTTGCAGCGCCAATCCGGCGCGTCGTTCACGCTGTTGGATGTAGTGGACTATAACCGCACCGCGTTGAAATTGCACGTCTTTGACGGGCGAACGCTGCCGTTTGACGACAATGCCTTTGACCTGACGCTCTTGATTTTTGTGCTGCACCACAATCCGGACCCGCGTCCGGTGCTGCGCGAAGCCATGCGTGTGGCGCGGCACGGTATCTTGTTGGTGGAAAATGATGTGCAGGGCGCCGTGCGAAAACCGTTGACCCAAATGGTGGATTCGACCGAATTTATTCACCGCGGCGTGCCGCGCTGTTATTTTACCAAATCCACCGCCGAGTGGTTGACGCTGCTGCGCGAATTTTCGCCGCAGACCAAAGTCTTGGCGCGTTTCAAAATCGGCTGGTTTTGGAACAATATCGTTTTGCAGGTCGCGAAATAGTTTTCACGCGCGCCACGCGGCGCTGAACGCGCTCAAACTCACGTCGTAACGATACGAAATATCGAAATGACCGTCGTCGAATTCTTGACGCTGATACGGAATCCCGGCGCGTTGTAGGCGCGCGCAGAATGTGCGCGCGCCGTACTGTAAATTGAATTCGTCGCGCGTGCCGCAGTCCAGATACAGCGTTTGAAAAGAACGCAGCGCGGTTTCGTACTGCGGAATCAATTCGATGGGGTCCCACGCTTTCCACCGCGCCCACACCGCATCGTTCCATTCCCCCGTCGCCAAATCGAACGGCAGATCAAATCCCCACGCCGAATCCGGGTTGGGCGAATAACACGCGGCGTAACCGACCGTGGAAAGAATCGAATGCCACTCGCCTTTTTTCGGACGCGCGTCGCGGAACGTTTTCAAAAATTTTTCCATGCCGCCGTATTTATTGATGCCGTTGAGCGTTGGCGGAAAATCTTGGCGGTAACACAAATCAAAGTGCATGTCGCCGCTGTGACACGCGACGCCGCCGAAAATTTCGGGATGATGCATGCCGAGCGTCAGCGCGCCAAAACCGCCGGAACTTTTGCCCGCCACCGCGCGGCGTTCGCGTTCGGGGATGGCGCGAAAGCGCGCGTCAATGTAGGGAATCAATTCCTGAACCAAGTAATCCATGTAACGCCCCGTGCCTGCGGAATTGATGTATTGACTGCCGCCGTATTTTGTAAAACAATCGGGCAGCACAACAATCATCGGTTGAATCGCGTTCGTCGCAATCAGACGATCCAAACGCTGCTGAATGTTTTCATCCCACGCGCTTTCATTCAACATCATCGTGCCGCGTCCGGTGAAACCTGCGAGCAAATAGACGCTCGGATAACGTTTTGATTCGTCGTAATCGGGCGGCAAATAAACGCCGACGCGGCGCGTGGGCGGATCATTCAAAAAATTGTCTTGCAAAATTTTGCTTTCGTGCAAAATGATTTCGACGCGACTGTTCATGTGTTTTTGGTTGTAGGATCAAGCGGCAAGTTGAACGCCTGGCTCAAACCATTCAACTTGCAACCTTTAACCCGTTTTCGTTTTTTTCTGCAACTCGAACAATTTATTCAACGCTTCAATCGGTGACAGCGACATAACATCGAGCGCGGCGATTTCTTGACGCAGCGCATCGTCCGCCGAAAACAATCGCAGTTGCAGCGGCGCCGACGTTTGTTCCCGGCGCGCGTCGCCATTCTCCAATTCTTTTAAAATCTCTTGCGCGCGATTCACGATTGGCTGCGGCACGCCCGCCAATTGCGCGACATGGATGCCGTAAGATTTGTCCGCGCCGCCGCGCACGATTTTGTGCAAAAAGACAACGCGGTCGCCCTGTTCGACGACGGCGACGTTGTAATTTTTTACGCGCGGCAAATATCCTTCGAGCGCGGTGAGTTCGTGATAATGCGTGGCGAACAAGGTTTTCGCGCGCGCCTGCGGATGATTGTGCATGAATTCAATAAGCGCGCGCGCAATCGCAATGCCGTCATACGTTGACGTGCCGCGGCCGATTTCGTCCAACACCACGAGCGAGCGCGGCGAACAATGATTCAAAATGTTCGCGGTCTCGACCATCTCGACCATGAACGTAGATTGTCCCGCGCTAATCGCGTCCTCTGCCCCGATGCGCGTAAAAATTCTGTCCACGATGCCGAGCCGCGCGCTTTCGGCGGGAACGAACGAACCGATTTGCGCCATCAACACAATCAACGCCACTTGGCGCAAGAACGTACTCTTGCCCGACATGTTGGGACCCGTAATCACATGCACCAATTCGTCGTTCGTCAACGTCACGTCATTCGGCACGAACGGCTCATCGCGCAAACGATTTTCGACGACGGGATGTCTACCGCCGCGAATTTCGATGACATTTTCCTCCACCAATTCAGGACGCGCGTAACGCTGGCGAATCGCCACTTGCGCGAGCGCCGAATACACATCCAATTCTGCGATGGCTTGCGCGGTTTTCAAAAGACGCGGCGCGTATTGTGAAATCTCGCCGCACAGCGCGCGAAACAGCGTCGTCTCCAATTCCACCAAACGCTCTTCGGCGTTCAAAATCAGAGATTCGTACTCTTTGAGTTCGGGCGTGATGTAACGTTCCGCGTTCGTCAATGTTTGTTTGCGAATGTACTCGGGCGGCGCTTGCGGCACGTTCGGCGTAGTGATTTCGATGTAATAGCCGAACACTTTGTTGTAACCGACTTTCAAGCTCTTGATGCCCGTGCGTTCGCGTTCCGTTTTTTCCAACGCGGCAACCCAATCTTTGGCGTTGCGCGCGGCGTGCGTGATGGAATCGAGTTCAGCGGAATAGTTGGGCGCAATGACGCCGCCGTTTGAAAGATTCGCGGGCGGGTCGGCGACGATGGCGTGCGCAATGAGCGCGGAGATTTCGGGCAAGGCGTCAATGGCGGAATGACGTTTGACGCTCGCCGCTTCGGACGCGCCCTCTGTCAGCGCGGCGTTCAGCGCGGGAATGATTTCCAAACTCGCGCCCAGCGTTCGCACTTCGCGCGGCGACGCGATATTTTGCTGGACGCGATTCGTCAAACGTTCGATGTCGCCGATTTTTTTCAACGCTTCGCGCACGCGTTCGCGC
>JAJVIA010000099.1:11577-12865 GCA_022072245.1 Anaerolineae bacterium | reverse complement strand
TGATGCCGGACGAATTGCCGGCGGTGACGCTGCCGTTCGCGCGAAACATCGGTTTGAGCGCCGCGAGTTTTTCTAGCGTCGTATCGCGGCGCGGATGTTCGTCCACCGCCACAACGTTCGGCGCGCCTTTTTTTTGCGGCAATGTCACCGGCACAATCTCTTGCGCGAATTTTCCCGCATCGATCGCGGCGATGGCGCGTTGATGCGACGTCAACGCAAATTCATCTTGCGCGGCGCGCGAAATTTCTTTTTCCATTTCCGCGATATTTTCGGCGGTCTCGCCCATCGCTTCGAGCGGAAACATTTGCTTCATGCGTTCATTAGGAAAACGCCAGCCGAGCGTCGTATCGTACAGCGTCGCATTGCCCGACTGAAACGGCGCGGCATTTTTCGGCAGCGCGTACGGCGCGCGCGTCATGGATTCGACGCCGCCCGCCACATACGCCGCGCCTTCGCCGGCTTTGATCGCGTGCGCGGCATGGTTGATTGCCGTCAAACCCGACGCGCACAAACGGTTGAATGTCAACGCCGCGATTTCTTTTGGAAAACCCGCCAGCAGCGTCGCCATGCGCGCGACATTGCGATTGTCTTCGCCCGCCTGATTCGCGCAGCCGAGATACACCTCTTCGATGTGCGCGGGGTCCACGCCCGCGCGTTTCACAACTTCTTGCAGCACGAGCGCGGCGAGGTCGTCGGGGCGCGCGGCGCTCAACACGCCGCCGTGTCGTCCAATCGGCGTACGTACCGCTTCAATAATCACTGCTTGCGTCATAGTTTTTCCTTTATCAAAAAATCTCGTTTCATTATACGCGAACTGTTGATGCAATCAATAAATAAAAAAACAGAATCGCTTGCGCGATTCTGTTGCGCTGTATCCTCTCTCTGTCCCTACAAGGTCACGCCATCCAAAGTGACGCGCACGCCTTTTTCTTGCGCCAGCGTTCGCGCCTCTGCGGTGATGCCGTGTCCGCCGACCGCCGGCGCGACCACCGGAAAAACGCGGCGAAAAATTTCAGCGCGCCGCGCGGCGCGTTCGATGTCGTCAGGATAAAGCGTCGCGGAAATTTCGAGCGCGATAAATCCTTGCGCGCGTTCGGGCAAAAATTGTCCGCGCAGCAACAAATCAATCAACGCCGCGTCCTTGCGCTCCGCCGCCGTCAGTTTGCCTTGTTCTTCCGCTTCTTCCAGTTGCGCCAAATAATCGTGGCGGGGAATCACGCGCGCGCGCCGCATCAAATCGCTCACATAAACGGGCGCGCGTTCGGCATATTTTATTTCAAGCAATTCG
>JAJVIA010000099.1:0-11477 GCA_022072245.1 Anaerolineae bacterium | reverse complement strand
GTAATTGCCATGTCTGCCTCGCGTCAAATTATAACACAGCTATCCAAACCGAATGGCGACCATATTCAAAACCCCAAGCGCGGCGATGATGCGAGTAGAATTCACTCGACATCGCCAAACGCTTGGGGTCTCTAACCCAACGCGCCACACCGCCAGCGTGACGCGCGAACGCCGTTAGAGTTTATTTGCCTTGATAATTCGGCGAACGTTTTTCCAAAAAGGCGTTGAGGCCCTCTGTGTGGTCGGCGGTACCGGCGGCGATATTTTGTAGATACGCTTCATAGTCAAGCGTTTGGGTCAAATCCGTCGTCAAGGCGCGATTGAACGCGCGTTTCGTCAAGCCAATGCCGCGCGTCGGCGCGTGCGCCAACTCGCGCGCCATCGTCAGCGTCGCCTCCATCAATTCTTCGGGCGCATACGTGCGATTCGTCAGTCCCCACGCGAACGCCTCGCGCGCGTCCACCAATTCATTCGTCAGCGCCATATCGAGCGCGCGCCCGAAACCGACGATGCGCGGCAGCAAAAACGAAGTACCGGAATCGGGCGCGAGACCGATGCCGATGAACGCCATGCGAAATTTCGCCTTTTCGGACGCGTACCGCAAATCGCACGCGCACGCGATGCCAAGCCCTGCGCCCGCCGCCGCGCCATTCACCGCCGCGATAAATGGTTTTTCAATCGCGCGGATGCGCGTCACGATTTTGTTGTACCCATTCAACAAATGTTCGCGGATGCTGAGCCCTGCGGGCGACTGCTGCCGTTCCATAAACGCGCTGAGGTCTTGGCCCGCGCAAAAATTTTTACCCGCGCCCGTCAGAACAATGCAGCGAATCGCGTCATCGCGCTCCACCTGTTTGAGCGCGTCGAGCAGCTCGCGCGTCATCTCGTCGTCAAACGCGTTCGATTTGTCGGGACGATTCAATGTGACCAGCGCGACGCCGGAATCGGCGGTAAATAAAAGTTTATTGTAGCCCACGTCAGTATTTCTGATTTTGATTTATGCGCGCGGCGCGTCAGTTTGCGCGCAAGCATAAATCAGCAATCAGTCATCAACCTCTTTCGACGCTCGTCCACAATCGATCATCCGACGAACGTTGAATCGCTTCCATCACACGATACGCGTTGGCGGCGTCTTGAAAAGTCGGCGGTTTGCGACCGTTCGAGGTTTCGCCGCGCATTTGTTTCAAATCCGTCACAAGTTCGGTCAACGCCCACATCAACGGCTCGCGCGGCCGGTCGGGCAATTCGAGACGACGCGGAATTTGCAATTGACCGAAATCGCGTTCGGTGTCGCGCTTGCCTGAGAGCGCGCCGCTCGTAATTTGCAGCGTCGCGCGCGAACCGACCAGCGTAATCTGCCACGGCGCATCTTGCCGCACGCCGGTGACAAAATTCAAGAGCGCGGTTCCGCCATTTTGAAATTCGACCAGCGCGGTAAACGCGTCGTCCGCCGTCGCGGTGAATTTTTCGATTTTCGTTTCGCGGCCCACTTGGAGCGGGCGGCGCACTTGGGAGAATAACGTCTCGCGCGTCGCCATGACGCGTTCCGCCGGTCCGAACCACCACAGCAGCGCGTCAATGAAATGCGCCGCGATATTTCGCATCACGCCGCCGCCGCGTTTTTCATCCGCCGCCCAATTGCCGTTAAAACCCCACGGTTGCGCCATTTGAAACGAAACCGTCGCGCGCAAAAACGTTCCCAGATAATCTTCCGCAATCAATTCCTGCGCGTACGCATAGGACGGCAGATAACGCGTTTGGAACGCGACCGCGCTCGCCACTTGGCGCTGTTGCGCGGTCTTGAATAGTTCTGCCGCGTCGCCCGACCTCAAGCCCACGGGAGCTTCGCACAATACCATTTTTTGAGCGAGCAGCGCCTGATGCGCCAATTCGACATGCGTCGCGGGCGGCGTCGCCAGCGTAACCAAATCCACATCGGCGCGTGCAAACACTTGGCGCGCGTCCGTAAAAAAATTTTTGATGCCCGCGTTCTTGGCAATCGTTTGCGCGCGTTCCGCGTTGCTATCGCACACCGCGACAATTTCTAGATCTTTTACGCGGCGCAGCGCGTCGAGATGCATCTGGCCCCACGCCAAGCCCACGACGGCGGCACACAGATTGGTCATGCCTCATCCTCGTCCTCATCCGCGCGGCGCGGCGAATTATCGGAAATGTCGTGCGGTTGATGCCGCACCCATAAATTGAGCAAATCGCCTTCGGGCAGTTTGTCATGGCGCGCCGCGACGATTTCCAATTGTTTGCGGAGCCCGCTCAGCGTCGGAAAATCCAGACGAATCGGCCGCTGCGCCGACCACGCGCGCTGACAGCGTTCCATCAACAGCTGCCCTTTGTACGAGCGCACCTGACACAACGAGATGAGATACGGGACGGACGATTCGATGAGCGAATACATCCACACTTCATCCGCCGATTTGAATTCGGGCGGCGGGCCCTCGACTATTGTAATGAGTTCGGGTTCGGCTTTCATGTTTCATTCACTCCACAACGTTCTGCGAAAATTTCGTCAACCGCCTGACAAAACGGTTCAGCCATTTATTTGCCCTGCCACACCGGTTTGCGTTTTTCGACAAACGCCTTCATGCCTTCGTGACCGTCTTGGGTCGCAAACAAAAAGTAAAAGAGTTTGCGCTCGAAATCCAAACCGTCCGCGAGCGGCGTTTCGTACGCTTTGTTGACGGCTTCTTTGGCAAAGCGCACTGCGACCGGCGCTTTGGTCGCGATTTCGTGCGCGAGCCGTTTGGCTTCTTCCAAATACACTTCGGTCGGAAAAACGCGCGCGACCAAGCCGTGCGCTTCCGCTTCGTGCGCCGTCAGCGCGCGCCCCGTCAACACCATATCCATCGCTTTGGCTTTGCCGATGGCGCGCGTCAAACGCTGCGTGCCGCCCGCGCCGGGAATGACGCCGATATTGATTTCGGGCTGCGCGAACTGCGCCGATTCGGACGCCACAATCAAATCGCACGCCATCGCCAATTCGCAGCCGCCGCCGAACGCGTAACCGCTGACCGCCGCAATCACCGGTTTGGAAATTTTCTTGATGCGGTCCCAATACGCAATCCAATTGCGCTGCACCATTTCGACCGCGGTGGCGTCCGCCATGTCTTTGATGTCCGCGCCCGCCCCGAACGCGCGCGCGTTGCCCGTCAAGAGGATGCAGCGAATTGCATCGTCATTATCCAATTCCTCCAACGCGCTGGTCAATTCCGCCATAACTTGGCTGTTGAGCGCGTTGAGCAGTTGGGGCCGATTGATTTGCGCCACCGCAATCGGTTCTTCGCGGTGAATCAAAATAAATTCGTATGCCATCTTGTGCCTCGTCGTCGTAATGAAAATTATGGAACAATTTCGAGCGCATTGTCGCGCACATAAAGCAAATGCGGAAACAAACCATTGGCGTGCGTTTGCGCGTCCGCGTGCGTCTGCGCGCGCAAAGCGTCGAACGCGGGATGCGCGCGCGAAAAACCGAGCAGTAAATCGCGCGTCGGCAGCGCCAAAACCAATTCATCCGTCACGCGCGCTTGCCAGTCGCGCCAACGCGCGGGCAGCAACGCGCGCGTCGCGGCATAGCCGTCGGCGTGACGATCCATCAATAAAATTTCGTCGCCCTGACCGAACGTCAGCGTTTCAACGGCGCGCGCCGCGCGTTCCAAATTTTGCAGCGCGGTTTCGTACGCCTGCTGCGCGTCCACGCCCCACGTCGGAATCGCTTCGATTTGAACATATTCGATTTCGTTCGCGCGGTCCAACGCCAGCGCGATGCCCAAATCTTGGACGATGGGACGAATGATTAAACGCAAACCCTGTTCGCGTTTCGCGCGCCATTGCTGCGCGGTCACGAGTTGCGGAAACAACTGCGTCGCGACGCGCGCGTACGCGTCCGTAAATTCCAACGTTTGCGTTTCGCCGCGCACGAGACTTTGAATCAATTCGTCAACGACGGGCGTGAGCGTATCCGGCGCGACGCGATAGCGTTCGTACGCGCGCTCCAATTGCGCGGTCGTTTCGGCGCCGCGCACGCGCAAGTGTAAAGTCAAACCCTTGCCGCCCTGAATTTCGACATCGGGCAGCGGACGCAAACGCGCTACGACCAGCGCGGAAAATAATTCCGCGCTGAGCGGCGGGAGTTCGCGTTCGTCAAATTCCTGAGGATTCCACACAAATTATTTTTCCGGCGGATTCAAGCGCAAATACCCCGCGACGCTGCCGTCGCCCAAGCGATAGACATCCGCGACCGTATCGGTTACGCGGTCGGCAATGTCGCCAAACATTGCAAGCAGGTCGGTGAAATCGGTGCGCGCGGAAACCTTGTACCATTTGCCGCCGGTTGCGCGCGCCATGTCTTGATAATACTTGTCGGTGGTGCCGACAACAAAGGTGAGATATTCGCCCGCGACCAGCGCGTTGATAACGTCCGCCGCTTTGACGTTGCGATTTTGCAGCGCGGGTTCATCCGTAATCAAAAGCAGCGCCTTGACTCCATTCGGACGAAAATCGAGCGCCATCGCTTTTTGTAACGCCTCGAACGCCGATTCGCCGCGATTCGCGCCGCCGCTAAAACGCGGAATTTTTTGCAAACTGTTTTTTGTGGTTTGCAAATTATCGGTAAAACTCGTCGCGACGATTTTATCGCCCTTGACGGTGAGGTCGCCGAACGCCACAATCGCAATGCGCGAATCCATCTGCAAGCGCGCAAAGCGCTCGACAAACTTTTGCGCGGTCTGCAAGAGGCCCTGGATTTTATCCGACATCGAGCCGGTGGTGTCAATGACAAACGCCAAATCCACGCGTTTGCCGCGCAGCGCCGGCAGCAATTGCTCATCGCTCGGCCGCGGCAACTGCGCGACCGTTGTGGAATCGGCTTTGCCGCCCGCTTTCAATTGGTCGAAAAATTTTTTGCTGGTCTTGCCCATTTTTAGGTCGTCACCTTCGCGGTGCGAAAATACGCCGCGTTGATTTCAATGTATTCACGCCATTGCTCCGGCATTTCGTCGGCGGGATAAATCGCGCTCACCGGACATTCCGGCACGCACGCGCCGCAGTCAATACATTCATCGGGATTGATATACAACATCCGGTCGTCGGGGCCGCAATGAATACAATCCACCGGACACACCGCCACACACGATAAATCTTTGACATCTATACACGGTTCAGCAATCACATACGCCATTTCGCTTTTCCTTGATTGGTTTTCGTACGCGCGCGGCGCTCAATCGGTTTCAGCGCGCCAATGCACGTGGGGCAATGCGCTCGCGCAATCTTGGGGCGTCAATTTTCCTTTGGCGCGCACCCGCCAATACACCGCGCTCGCTTCGTCAATCAAACGCTGCACCTCTACGCCGTAACAGCGCGGCGCGTACGGTTTCAAATAATTGATGCCGCGCCCCAAGACTTTGATAACGCCATTGTAATTTCCCTTGCGTAAATGGTAAAATCCGACGCCGATTTGCAAAATGCCTTTATAGAAATTGCGAATCGTCGGGTCCGGCTCGGCGCGCCAAATTTCTTCCAGCGTCTCGTGCTGCGCCCAATACTCGCCGCGATTAAATTGTTCCAACGCGCGCAGCATTTCGCGCGACGGCGTTCGATTGCAGCAATCGCGCGTCGGCAGGTCGCGCGGCGAAAGACGGGCGGGAATGTCGCGCGTCATGCGTCCCTTTCAATTTTCACGTACGCCAATTCCATCCACTCGCGCTCTGCGATGGCGATGCGGGTGAACGAAAAATCTTTGCCGGGCCCCATCGTCGTCGCGTTATTGTCCACCCACGCGACAAAACCGAGCGGCACGTTCGGCGGATTCTTGGCGCGAAAAACCTCGACGGCGTCCACCGCAAAAATCGCTTGGTCGGCGCGCCATTCGATTTTGTATTCGTGCCATTTCGTCATGTCCACCTCGTCCAGCAAAAATTCCGCCGCGTCCATCCGTTTTTCCGCCGCCGCAAAAATCAATTTGTTCATCGCGGGAATTTTGAATAGCGCGTTGCCCACCGCCATCGTCACGCGGTCCGCTTTGCCGCCATTGAGAAACGCCGCGCGCCAACCGTGACCGCGCAAATCGCGCACAAACGCCATATCGCTTTCGGGCGACGCGTAAAAAAACCAAATCGCGTTCGGCGGCGCCTGCACGTTGCCCGACCAATCGAACGGGTCGTTCCAAAAACCAAAACCCGCCGTGCCGCGCAATGCGCCCGCGGGATGACTGAACCGCGCGCGCACGGTCAACGTCAGCGGCGGCGTCCAATGCAAATCCCAGCGCGGCGCGGTGCGATGGTCGTCAATCTCGGCGTCGGACAATTGTCCTTCGACCGCGCCGTCAATAATCAAACGCGCCAGGCCGGGCGCGCTTTCGATTTCGCTGTGTCCAATCGCAAAACGCACCCAGCGCGGATGAAACCCGCGAATAAAACGGTCTTCGATAAAATCGGTCGCGTTAGCCATGCGTCACACCGTCAACACGATTTTGCCAAATTGTTCATTGCGCGCGAGCCGTTCGTGCGCTTGCGCGGCTTGCTCCAACGGCAAGATTACATCCACCACCGGTTTGAGTTTGCGTTCAAAAATCAATTTCATCACGTCCATAAATTCGCCCTGATTCGCCATCGTCGTGCCGATGATTTCCAATTGTTTCCAAAAGATGAGGCGAATTTCTTCGGCGGGATTCGGGCCCGTCGTCGCGCCATACGTGACCAACCGTCCGCCTTTGCGTAACGCGCGCAGCGATTTTAACCACGTCGCTTCGCCGACGGAATCAATCACCATGTCCGCGCCGCGTTTGTTTGTAATTTTGAAAACTTCTTTTTCCCATTCGCTCGTCGCGTAATTTATCAAAACCTCCGCGCCGAGCGCGCGGGCGCGTTGTAATTTTTCGTCGCTGTGCGAGGTGGCAAACACGCGCGCGCCCGCGTACTTGGCAATCTGAATCGCCGCGCTCGAAACGCCGCTGCCGGCGCCGAGAACGACCACATCCTCGCCCGCTTGCAAACGGCCGCGCGTAATCAGCGCGCGCCACGCGGTGAGAAACGCGAGCGGCGCGGCGACGATTTCGGTGAATTCAAAATCGTCGGGAATCGGCAACACGTTGCGCTGCGGCACGCGCATAAATTCGGCATAGCCGCCCGGCAAATGTTCGCCAAAAATTTTGAAATTGACGCACAGCGGATGGTCGCCGCGCATACAAAATTCGCACGTCGTGTCCCACCAGCCGGGATTGATTGTGACGCGCTGACCGGGATGAAACTGCGTCACGTGCGCGCCGACCGAATCAATCACGCCCGCGACATCCGAGCCGAGCGTGAACGGCATATCCAATTTCAAACCGGGCAAACCTTCGCGCACCCATACGTCGAGCCGATTGAGCGCGACGGCTTTGACGCCGATAATCACATCATCGGGACCCGCTGTGGGTTTGGGCAAATCGGCAAGTTGAAGTTTATCTATTCCACCGTGTTCAAAAATAGCGACGGCTTTCATACGGCATCGTCTCCTTTGAGGTGGCACGAGTGTAACAAGAGCAGTTGCAAGTGTCAAAAAAAAGTGGAAACGAAAATCGTTTCCACTCGCGCGCTCAAAAATCATCCTCCAACGTTCCGCCGCCGACGGATACGCTGTTGGCGTTTACGGACGGTTGCAGCGTCTCGGCATCCAACCATATCACGCGGCGGCCGTCCCACGTCAACGCGACTTGATTGGGCGTGTACGCGTCGGGCAATTTGTATTTTGCCGCGCGCGCCGCGCCGTTGGGCAGCGCGAACGTTTCGCCATGCAAGGTCAGCGTGTCCGCCAAATCCAACGCGCGCACGCGCCAACTTTTATCTTTGTAATACACCAGCCACAGCTCTTGGGCTTTGTTGGGCGAAGCGCCGCCCTCTTCGGTCACAAATAAAAATTCGTTCACGCCGTCGCCGTTCAAATCCGCGCTCACATGGCTTGGCGTTTTATAGCCGAACGCTTGCAGCGCGCTCCATACCGCCTCGGGATTTTTTGCCGCGTCGCCGTACAGATTCAAGTACGAGGAAACGACGGCGCCGACGGCGTACACTTCGCCCGCGTCAAAAGGAAAATCGAGATTGCCCGCTTTGGATTCAAAAATCAATTCATACAAATCGCCCGCGTTCGCCATCGCAATCCAACCGCGCAGCGCGCCATCTTTGCCCGAACTATTTTTAGCGTACACCTGGACGAGCTGCGCCAACGCGTCGCCGCTCGCGCGCGCTTCGTTCAATAATTTTTTCGCGTCGGCATCGCGGCCGAGCAAACCCAAAAGCAGCGCCTGCCGGAATTTTGCAAACGCTTTCGGGTCCGCTTTGGATTCGCCAAAATCTTCGGCTTGGAGCGTATCGTCCGCCCACGCGCGTTCGTACGCATTCACCGCGCCGCCCAAATCGCCATTGCGAAACAGATATTCCGCCGCGTTCAATTGTTCGCGCGGCGTTTTGGCGTTTTCGATATCCAGCTGCACGCGCACAAATTCGTCTTGCGCGTCGTCATATTCCCATGTCTCGGTGGCGGTCGGATGCGCGAGCAGTTTGTGGTCGAACGCGCCGAACCACGGGAACGTGAGTTTGAGCGACGCGGCGTCCGCCGTCGTTTCAAAATGATAATCCGATTCGCCCGCCCAATCAATCAACGCCGCGCGAAAAATCGGATGCAGCGTATTTTTATCGGACAGCCAGCGCGCAATCGTCAATTCTTTGGTGATGCCGCTCGCGCCCGGCACGACCAACGTATAAATCAATTCCTTTTGGTCGTCGCCCGTGACATCGCGCGCTTCCAATGTGCCGGCATAAAAATTCCGATTCTCTGCCGTCGTCGCATCTTCCAACGCCAGCGGCGGCAGCGGCGTGTACGACGCGCCCAGCCGTTCCAAAGCAATGATGGGCAAACCCAAACTATTTTGCAAGGCGATGAAAACCAGGTCGCGGCTGCCGCCTTGGTCGTCGCCCGTGTGCAGGGCGGCGATTTGAATTTTCGGTTCGGTGGGCAGACCGGGAATTTGCGTGAGCGCCTGATGCAGCTGCTCGAGCGCGGGTTGACCTTCGAGCGAAACATCGCCGTTCGCCGTCACGCTCAAAAAATCGGACGCGCCGCGCGCGAGGGCGTCGTACAAAGTCTGCGGGTCGCTTTCGGGGGGCTGATAATTTTTTAGCGCCTCGGCGGCGGGGGCAAACATGACGGACGCGTCCGCGGGCGTCGGTTTTATTTCTACCGTCGCCGTCGGCAATAACGCTTGCGCGGTGCGCGTGTAATTTGGACGCGGCGTCACCGGCACGCCTGTCGCTATCGGCAAGCTCGGCGGCGGCAGCGCGCTGGGCGTCTCGAGCGCGCTCACGCAGCCCATCAGCAAGATTATTCCAAAAATTCCGGCAGCAATTTTCGCAAACACTATCGCCCTCCCCTGCGCGTTAAAAAACCGCCATGCGTTGTAAAACACGGCGGTTGCGATTTTCTATGTTTAGGACGCCTGCGCGCGGCGATATGTTCCACTCAACCATTTTTTCGCGGATACGACGCTTCTTGGCGGCTTGGCGCCGCGTCCGCGCGGTCCGCCGTCGCGCGCGTGAATTTTGCGTGGGTCACGCGCAGCAAATCTTGGACGCGCAATTTCACATCCAAGCCGCGCGCGCCGCCGCTGACGTGAAGCCATTCCAATTCACGCGCGGTTTCGTCGAGCAGCATCTCGAAACCTTTGTTCAATTGCGCGAGCGCCGAGATGCCGCCGATTTGCGCGCCGGTCAAGCGTTCGGCTTCTTTTTTCGTCGCCATCCGCAATTTTTTTGCGCCGACGCTTTTTGCCAGTACGCGCAACTCGATTTCACGCGCGGCGGGAATCATCACCAACATCGGCTTTTTGCGCGCGCCGGCATCGTCATTCAACACCACCAACGTTTTGTAGACTTGGTCCACCGGCGCGCCGAGCAATGCCGCCGCTTCATCCGCCGAATGAAATTCGCCCGCGTCGTCATAGACGAAAAATTCGTATTCAATTTTATTGGCGTCCAGCGCGCGCAGCGCGTTAGTTTTGAACATGTTTTATCCTTAATCACGGCGCCGCATTAAGCAAGGTGTGCAAAAGCATCAAGGGCGGCAAGGCGCGCACCCGATAATACGCATAACCCAACGCCAAGCCAATGCCCAGTTGAAACGTGAACGCGGTTTGAAAAGCCGACAGCCAATTGTTGGGCGACGCGCCCGCCAAGTTGATGGGCAAATGCGAAAAACCAAACGCCAACGCCGCGAGATACAAACCCCACGCGGGATTTTTTACGAGCGCGATGAGCCGCGTTTGGACGATGCCGCGAAATAAAAATTCTTCGGGAATCCCCGCGCCAAATAAAAAATAGACAAAGCGCGCCCACCATTCTTCGGGCGTGTGATGTTGTAGCCCAAAATAGAGCAGAACCGCTATTGGCAGCAATGGCGGAATCCAATCGAAACGCATGGAACGCAAACCCAATTCGCGCGGACGATAACCCAAAGCGAGCCAAAGCGCCAGCGGCAACAAAACCATCTCGAGCATTTTCGGCGCAATCGTATCCATCACATCGCGCACATTGGCGACGCTCACGGTCGGCAAGACGTACACGTTGGTATATTGTCCGATGCGAAACAACATCCACGCCAACACGAGCGCGAGCGCGAGCGCGCTTTCGACAATGGGCTGCCGTACGCGCGTTTCCTCGACCGCGCGCCGTCGCGTAAAAAACCAATAGACCAACATCAATCCAAAAATTTCGCCGAGCGCGGGAAATGGGTTCGTATTGCGCCCCGTGACGATGGCGGCAAACCAAGGGAGCAGAAACAAAAGAGCTACGCAGAGCGCGGCGCGATTTTGCGCGAACGCGCGCGCGTCGCATCGCACATCTTGTACGAGATTTTGAAAATATGTTGACATGGAAATTTAGAGTTGAAAGTTGAAAGTTGAAAATTCAAAGTTCAAAATTCGAAATTAGAAATTCCGAATCACCCAATCACCGAATCACCCAATCACCCAATCACCCAATCACCCAATCACCCAATCATCCACTTTCCTATCGTTCTTTTTCTTGCGCGCCGCGCGCCAGCCATAACAAGCGTTCACGCGCTAAAAATAAATATACAACCCAAAACATGCCAAACACGCCCATGCCCTCGACGCCCCACCGCAAGCCCGCGCTGTAAATTCCCAACATCGCAATCGCCACCTCGAGCGCCAGGCGAACCGGGCCCGAAACCAAGATGCCCTGAAAGCGTTTATCGCCTTTGGCGTTGAACAAAGCCAAGACGACCGCCGAAATAATCAAATTGATGACGCCGAACGCCGCGCCGATGGCAAACAACGCGGCGAGTTCGAGCGCAAAACGCAAGAGCGCAGTGAGAACGGTATCGTGAGGGGAAAGGGGAATACGCATAGTGGAGCGAGTCTAACCTCGAAAAATACGGATGTCAAACAAAAAAAGGCAACCGATTCCTCGATTGCC
>JAJVIA010000019.1:11595-13202 GCA_022072245.1 Anaerolineae bacterium | reverse complement strand
AAATCATAAATCATAAATCAAAAATCCCTCAGGAGCATCATGTCCACGGTACAACCGGATTTGCAATTGAACGAAAATATCAAACGTCACACTTGGCTGCATTTTACGCAGATGAAGAATGTGATTGACGACCCCAAGCCGATGGTGATTGCGCGCGGCGAAGGGTCCAAGGTGTGGGATACGCAGGGCAAGGAATATATTGACGGTCTCGCCGGACTTTTTTGCGTCAATGTCGGCTATGGTCGCCAAGAAATTATTGACGCCATCACGCAACAACTGCAAAAAATTGCATACGTCAGTCCATTCTCGTTTCCGAACGAACCTGCCGTCGAACTCGCGGCAAAACTCGCGGAACTATCGCCCATCGGCAAAGATGCGCGCGTGTTTTTTGTCACCGGCGGCAGCGAAGCCGTCGAATCCGCGCTAAAAATTTCCAAACAGTATCAACGCGCGCGCGGTTTTCAGGGACGCTATAAAACGATTTCGCGGCGCATCGCCTATCACGGCACGACGATGGGCGCGCTCTCGGTCGGCGGTTTGACGGGCATTCGCAAAATGTTCGAGCCGCTCGTCCCCGGCGCGCGTCACGTGCCGCTGCCGCATCGCTATCGCTGCGATTACTGTGCGACTCTGCCGGAATGTACGCAGCAGTGTACGCGTGAAGTCGCCAACCTCATGGAATTTGAAGACCCCGCCACCATCGCCGCCGTCATTATGGAGCCGGTGCAAAATTCGGGCGGCTGCATTGTGCCGCCGCCGACGTACTATCCCGAAATTCGCCGTCTCACGCGCGAAAACGGCATCGTCATGATTATGGACGAAGTGATTTGCGGTTTTGGGCGCACGGGCAAAATGTTTGGCGCGGAACATTGGGGCGTGCAGCCCGACATGATGACTCTCGCCAAAGGAATGACGAGCGCATACTATCCGCTCGGCGCGACGATTGTGTCCAAAGAAATCGCGGACGCGTTCATCGGCGACGAAGGCAAAAAACTTTTGCACGGCATTACGTTCGGCGGACATCCCGTTGCCGCCGCCGCCGCGCTCGCCAACATCGCCATCATCGAACGCGAAAATTTGGTCGAGCAAGCCGCGCAAAAGGGCGAATACTTGCGCGCGGAATTACACAAAGCGCTCGACCGTCACCCCAGCGTCGGCGACATTCGCGGCGCGGGTCTTTTCATCGGCATCGAACTTGTCAAAGACAAAGCGACGCGCGAAGAGATGGAAGGTGGAGCGACGATGGGTTGGCTCTCGGACCAATTGTTGCAGCGCGGTTTAATTTGTCGCTGCGACGACCGCCTCGACCCGGTGATTCAACTCTCGCCGCCGCTGGTGATTAAAAAAGAGGAAATTGACCAAGTGGTGGGCGTCATTGAAGAAGTGATTGGCGCGTTGGAAGAAGAATTGCATATGTAAAAACAAACCCTTCACGGTCTCAAGACTTGGAAGGGTTTATTTTTATTGGGGCGGATACGCGGCTTCAAACAACAGGCGCGACGCGCAGTTGCCGAGCGCGGCAGAAAGAAGCAAAAGCCCGTTGGCGCATCTCAAACGATAGGATAAAAAACACAAGCTCATAACCCCAAAACTGTGCGATAATATCG
>JAJVIA010000019.1:0-11495 GCA_022072245.1 Anaerolineae bacterium | reverse complement strand
TGCAAGTTGCCGCCAAACATCCTGAAACAGTTTGGGACGTAGTGAAACCTATCGTCGCTCAAAGCCGAACCAAGACGGGAACGCGCACTGCGCGCGCGGCGCGTCCAAACAAAGCGCTAAAAGTCTGACGCGCCGCGAACCGCGTTCCTTGATTCATTCGCGCCAAATGGAGTGAACCATGTCCACACCTCTCCCTAAAATTCATCCAACCCTTGCCGCATTGTTGGCGTCGCCGGAAATGAGCGCGACGATGCGCGGCGAACAACGTGAAGTCAATATCATCGTCGAACACCAGCCGTTGCCCGAAACCGCAATGGCTGCCGCAGCCGTCGGGACGACGACGACAAAAACTTTTACCAAGCTTTTGCCCGGTTCCGCCATGATTGCGACGCCCAACGCTATCAAAGTGTTGGCGCAGCGTCCCGACGTGGAAATGATTTGGCTCGACGAACAAGTGCATACCACGCTCAATCTGTCCGTGCCGTTGTTGGGCGTGCCGCAAGTTTGGAATAGCGGCTTGACGGGCAAAGGCGTCGTCGTCGGCATTGTGGATACGGGCCTTGACCAAACGCATCCCGACGTGGTTGGACGCATCAAAGCGTTCCAAGATTTTACCGGCGAAGGCGAAATTGACAACAACGGACACGGCACGCACGTCGCAAGCATCGTCGGCGGCACGGGCGCGGCGAGTCAAAACAAATATCGCGGCGTCGCGTACGAGTGCGCTTTTGTCATTGCCAAAGTTTTAAAAGGCAATGGCGGCGGTTTGATGAGCGATGTGATTGCGGGGTTGGAATTTTGCGTCGAACAAAAAGTACACGTCATCAATCTTTCGCTCGGCGGCGGCAGCGCGAATGATGGCACCGACGCGCTTTCGGTGGCGTGCGACAACGCGGTCGGCTTGGGCATTGTCGTATGCGTCGCCGCCGGCAATGCGGGCCCCGGCGCCGCTTCGGTCGGTTCGCCCGCGTGCGCGCGCCAAGTCATTACGATTGGGGCGACGGACAAACAAGACGCGATTGCGAGTTATTCCTCGCGCGGTCCCACCTCGGATGGGCGCGTGAAACCCGATGTCTGTTTCCCCGGTTCCAGCATCACGGCGGCGCGCGCAAAAAATACCGCGATGGGTTCGCCTTTGAATGATTTTTACACCACCGCGTCCGGCACTTCGATGGCGACGCCGCACGCGGCGGGAACGTGCGCGCTGCTCTTGGAAAAAACGCCGACGCTCAAGCCCGCCGAAATCAAAGCGTTGTTTATGGCGCACGCGAAAAATTTGAATCTCGACGAAAACACGCAGGGCAAAGGGCGCGTATTGGTGTCGGAAATTTTTGACGCCATCGCGCCGCCGGAACCGCCGACCCCGGAACCGCCGCCGCCTGAACCGGAACCCGCGCCGCCGCCAACGCCGCAGCCCCCGCCGAGTGGCGGCGGATGTTTGACGTTGGTCAAAAGTTTTTTAACGGGCTAAATGCAAAATCAAACCTGCGCGGGCGTCACGCCCGCGCAGGTTTTTTTAAAAAATTACCTTGACATTTGCCGCGCGCCATTATACAATCGCACCATCCACAGGGTCGAAAGCCATTTTTCTTTCGATGGAGGATTTTGTTATGGCGAGTGTCCAGTACGACCACGTTACCAAACAGTTTGGCGAAAATGTCAAAGCGGTGAACGACCTATCGCTTGACATCAAAGACAAAGAATTCCTCGTCCTCGTCGGGCCGTCCGGCTGCGGCAAAACGACGGCGCTGCGCCTCTTGGCCGGTTTGGAAGATATTACTTCGGGAGCGATCAGCATCGGCGACCGCGTGGTGAACGATGTCGCGCCCAAAGACCGCGATATCGCGATGGTCTTTCAATCGTACGCGCTGTATCCGCACATGTCGGTGTATGATAACATGGCGTTCGGTTTGAAACTTCGCAAAATGCCCAAGACCGAAATCGAGCGCCGCGTCAAAGAAGCGGCGGGCATTCTCGGCATTGACCATTTGTTGAGTCGAAAACCGAAACAATTGTCCGGCGGGCAGCGGCAACGCGTCGCGGTGGGCCGCGCGATTGTGCGCGAACCCAAAGTCTTTTTGTTTGACGAACCGTTGTCGAACCTCGACGCCAAATTGCGCGTGGAAACGCGCGCCGGCATTTCCAAATTGCATCAGCGTCTCGGCACGACCTTTATTTATGTGACGCACGACCAGACCGAAGCCATGACGATGGCGACGCGGATTGCAGTGATGCGCGATGGCATCTTGCAGCAAGTCGGTACGCCCAGCGAATTGTACGACCATCCCGCCAATGTCTTTGTCGCCGGTTTTATCGGCAGCCCCTCGATGAATTTTTTCAACGCCAAACTGGCTGGCTCGAACGGCGATATGATGTTTGATGTTGGCTCTTTCAAGTTTCCCGTGTCGGCGGCGTTGCGTGAAGTTTTGCGCGCGCGGCAAGGCGATCAATACGTGATTGGGATTCGGCCCGAAGATATTTTTGACGCGTCGTATGTGGCGCCCGGCATCGAGAGCGCGCCCGTCCAAGCGCAAGTGGATGTCGTCGAACCGATGGGTTCGGAAATCTTTTTGAATCTGTTAGCCGACGATATTTCATTCGTGGCGCGCGTGGATCCGCGCAGCGGCGCCCGCGCCGGGAACAATGTCGGTTTGGCGTTCAATGTCAACAAGGTGCATGTTTTTGATAAAAAGAGCGAACTCACCATTCGCTAAATCCGTCCGTTTTGGAACCTTCGAGCGGCGCGCCGCGCGCGCGCTCGAAGGTTCTTGTTGTACGGCATGAACATCCGCCCCGCGCAAGCGCGCGATTTGGAAGCGTGTCTCGCCCTCGATGAATCGTTTGAAACCGAATATGTCTGGCAAATGGAAACCGCGCGCGTGGACGGCGGCATTCAATTGGCGTTTCGCACGACGCGTTTGCCGCGCCCGATGCGCGTCCCCAGCCAGGCGCCGCGCGACGCGATGCTCGACCACCTCGAACTCGGCGCCTGTTTTGTGGTGGCGGAAGAATATCCGCGCTTGCTCGGTTTCGCGGACGCGACGGCGGATTTGGACCAGCGCGCCGCGTGGCTGCACTATCTGATTGTGACGCCCGACGCGCGGCGGCGCGGCGTCGGCGCGCAGCTCTTGCGCGAAACGCTGCAATGGGCGCGCGACAAAAAATTGCGCGTCGTCATCGCCACGCTCTCGACCAAAAATTATCCCGCGTCCAATTTTCTGCAAAAGCATGGTTTTGCGTTTTGCGGATTCAACGACCGCTATTATCATAATCGGGATATCGCGCTCTTTTTCGCGTGCGCGCTGCGTTAGGCAGTTCGTCTATCCCCATGCGACAGGAAAAATTCCCTTGAACGTTCTCTTGATGTATCTCGTTCCGCTTGCCGTCTTGCTCGTGGCGGCTGGCGCCGTCGAAGAGCGCCGCGCCGCGCGCGCGGCGACGGTGGCGTTGGTCGTATTTGCGTTGGTCATGCTGCTCTATGGCGCGGTCGGATTTGGTTTTCAATTTGGCGGCATCGGTCTCGTGAACGACGCGCCGGGCTTGAAAGCGCTGGTGCGCGAATGGTCGCCCTTTGATACGACGCTCGGTTTGGGCTGGGGCATCATCGGTCTCGACGCGTTCGGCATCAATTTATTGTTTATCAATGCCGACCTGACCAATTTATATTTGTATCACGCGGCGCTGGCGGCGACGGCTGTGTTTATGCCGGCGTTGGCGCTCGCCGCGCGCGTGCGTTCCCGCGTCATTGTCATTGGCGCGGCGCTGTTGGGCATGTTCGTCTATCCGCTCGCGGCGAATTGGGTGTGGGGCGGCGGGTGGCTTCAGCAATTCGGTTTGACCTCCGCGCTCGGTCACGGCATGGTGGATTTGGCGGGCAGCGGCGTCGTCTATTTATTTGGCGGCATGGCGACGTTGGGCGCGTTGTTGGGCTATGGCGTACGCAGCCATACGCGCGTGGCGACGGCGGCAAACAGTCCCGAATTTCCGTCCGCGCATTTACCGCTGTTGATGATTCTCGGCGCGTTCCTATTTCTCATCGGCGCGGGCGTCGTTGTGTTTGGC
Organism: Anaerolineae bacterium; assembly: GCA_022072245.1. Taxonomy (GTDB): domain Bacteria; phylum Chloroflexota; class Anaerolineae; order UBA4142; family SHND01; genus SHND01. The sequence continues at coordinate 7,433 of JAJVIA010000019.1, read as the reverse complement.
GACCCGTTTCCGGTGGCGGATTTACCGATTCCGCAAATTCAATTGAATCTGCTGAACGCGGCGATGGCGGGGCTCGTCGTAGCGACGTTATACGGTTGGTTTGTTTCCGGCGAGCCGCTGGCGATGCTCGCCGCGCGCGGCGCCGTCGCGGGCGTGGTCGCCGTTTCCGCGTCGCTGCCATTCATTCCCGCGTGGGCGGCGTTGGTCATTGGCGGCGTCGCGGGCTTGCTGCTGCCGTTGACGACGTATGCGGTAGAGCGCTGGATTCGCGCGGACGACCGCGCGCTGCTCGTGCCGACTTTTGGCGTCGCGGGCATTTGGGGTTTGTTGGCGCTCGCCATTTTTGCCGATGGCACTTACGGCGATGGTTGGAATAAAACGGGCATCGGTCGTCATCTCGGCGTGACGGGGCAGGGCGTCAGCGGAATTTTTGTGCAAACCGGTTTTGTGCCGGATTCGCCCGGCCAAATGGAGGCGCAATTTTTTGGCGTCGTCGCCATCGGTTTGCTCGCGTTTCTATCGGCGTTCCTCATCTTTTTTGTATTGCGACGCATTGGCGGCGCGCCGGAATAATTTTGCGCGCGACATGGAGAGGGTTACATGAATATCAAATGGAATCTGCGGAGCGTACTCGGACTTGTGCTTGTCATTGTGGCGGCGTTGAGTCTGCTTGTGGATGCGGTGGGCGTGGCGCAAATTTGGATGCTGCGCGAGCCGGTGACGCGCGATGCGGTCAATACGCTCGACTTGCTCAATAGCACGCTCGGCACGACCTCGCAAGGTTTAGCCCTGATCAAGACGAGTTTGAAATCCGTGACCGATACGCTCGGCGCGCTGCAAAGCACCGTCACGTCCGCCGCCCAAACGATTGATACGGCGAGCGCTTCGGTCAGCTCCTTGAGCGCCATCGTGGGTAAAAATTTATCCAGCACGCTCGATTCCGCGCTCGGCACATTGGGGACGGTCAAAAGTACGGCGCAAACGATTGACGATTTTCTGGCGGGAGTTTCTAAACTGCCGTTTGTGAATATCAATTACGACCCCGCGCAATCGCTCAGCGCCAGCGTCGGCGATTTAACCGAGCGCTTGGCGACCATTCCGAGTTCGCTCTCTAGTTTGGAAAAAAATCTGAACGATTCGGGCGGCAGTCTGGATAAAGTGGGCGGCGATGCGCTCTCGTTGGCGCAAAATTTGGGCAAGGTTCAGAGCGACATGGCGCAATTGGTCGGCGTCGTGGAACAATACGAAACGCAAGTGAAATTATTCCAAGCCACCGTGCAAAATTTGCGCGCCAATATCGAGACGATTGTGTGGGGCATCGTCCTTTTCCTCACGTTTATTTTGTTGTGGCTCGCGGCGACAATGCTAATGACGCTGTTCAAAGGATTAGAATGGATGGGCTATAAAATCCGACTGCCCGAAGCATAACGCTCGAATAAAAAAATCGCGGAATGTTCCGCGATTTTTTTATTTCAACGCGTCCCGTATCACATCGGGTTGGTTGGTGATGATGGCATGAACGCCCAATGCCGCGAGCCGCTGCGCTTGCGCGGGGTCGTCCACCGTCCACGTATTCACCTGTAAATTTTTGCGCTTTGCCCAATTCATGTACGCCGCGTCGAGCATGGACGCTTCGGGGTGCATGGCTTGTGGGTCCGCCCAAAAGCGCAGCCACGCCTTGCGTAAAACCAGCGGCATGGTCATGTCATACAAATAGCCGCGCGGCAGGTCGCGGTTGATGGCGCGCGCGCGATGCAGCGCCCACGGACTGAATGACGAAAGTAAAATGCGGTCTTGCAAATTATAACGCGCAATCACATTCAAAACTTGTTGTTCCAAACCGTCCGTAAAAAAACGCTCGGTTTTCAATTCGACGTTAATGAGACAGGGTTGCGCGCGTCCGACGGGTTTTAGCCAATCCATCAAACTCTCGAAAACTTGGGCGAGCGTCGGAATCGGTTCGCCGCTAAACGCCGCGCTTTTCCACGCGCCCGCGTCGAGGCGCGCGATTTCGCCAATCGTCAAATCGCACACGCGGCCGCGTCCATTTGTCGTGCGCTCCACCGTATCGTCGTGAATGACGACCGGGATTTTATCGCGCGTCAATTGCACGTCGAGCTCGATGCCGTCCGCGCCGAGTTCGCGCGCGCGGCGAAACGCCGCGATGGTATTTTCGGGCGCAACCGCGCTGGCGCCGCGATGCGCGAGAAGGAGCGGCGTATTCATCGCGTCGTTTTTACGGCAGCCAAGTTTGCCAATTGTTTGCGCTCGTACTCGTCATTCAAAATATCGGCGAGGCGGTCCATCGCGCGGCGCAGATCTTTATTTTGCCCGCGCGAAAAAATGACGAGCGCGAGCCATGCTACGCTCGCCATGATTGCCATTTTGGGTTCTGCGATTACCAACGCGTCCAGATGCTGCTGCGCTTTGGCGTCGAGGTCGCCCAAACGCGCTTTGCCGACGGCGTGCAAACCGTAACCAAACGCTTGTACCCATTCGCGGCGCGTTTGTTTATTGAGCTGCGCGACCTGTTCCGCGAACGTGAAACGCACATTCGAGACGTTATGCACCAACTTGTTGCGTAGTTCCGACAAATCGCGGATAAAGCGCCGCGCGTCGGGACTCAAGAGACCGAACGCTTTGGCGAACGCAAGTTTGCCTGTGCGCGGATTGGACGTATCCAAAAACGCGAAAATGGAACCGACGTCATGGTTTGCCACATGCGCCGAGAGCAAAAAAGTCAACAACGCCTCGACGAGCGCGTGGCTTTTGATGACAAAGGACCAATCATCTTCCTGATACAGCGTCGTGATAAAACCGGGCGGCAGCGTCAATTCTTGTTCCAGCGCGTGTATGACGGCAGGCAGGTCGGGAGTTTGCGAATCCATGGCGACGTGTTTTATAAATTGAATTCTTGCCGCAGCTGCGCGGCCACGGCGCGAAATGCGCGTTCCATTTCCGTCTTTTGCGCGCGCGGCAAAAAACTAGCGCGCAGCGCGTTCAGCGCCAATTTTTCGCACAATGCCGCGTCCCAACCGAACGCCTCCGCGCACGCCAGATATTCGTCCGTGAGCGTGGTGTTGAACATGGGCGGGTCATCCGAGTTGAGCGTGACATAGATGCCCGCGTCAAGCAATTTTTGAACCGGATGCTGCGCGATGCTCGCGGCGACGCCGAGCCGCACGTTGCTGGTGGGACACACTTCGAGCGGAATCTGGCGCGCGCGCAAATACGCGAGCAGCATCGGGTCTTCGATGGCGCGCACGCCGTGACCGATGCGCGCGGCGCCCAACTTTCGCAGCGCGCCCCAAATGCTGGCGGGTCCTTCGGTTTCGCCTGCGTGCGGCACGGTCGGCAAATTTGCCGCGCGGACGCGTTGAAACGCCGCCGTAAATTTTTCCGGCGGATTGCCCACTTCATAGCCGCCGAGTCCCAACGCGCTTACGCCGTTATCGTGCGCGGCGATAGCCCATTCCGCCGTGACCATGCCTTGTTCGGGTTTGACCTCGCGCGCAATGTCCAACGTGAGCGTCATATCCACGCCCAGCGTAGTTTGCGCCCACGCGCGCGCGCGCTGAATGGCGGCGAGTTGGTCGGCAAAGGGGATGCCGCTCAAGGTAAAAATGGTGTATGCCGTGAATGTGACTTCGCTGTGCGTTATATTTTGCGCGGCTTGGTTCGCCAGAAATTCGCGCGCAATCAATTCGATGTCGTCAGCCGTGCGGATGCATTTTGAAATGGCGACATAGATTTCGACGAAATGCGTAAAGTCGCGAAAGACATACCACTGTCGCAAACCTTCGAGCGTGGTATAGGGCAAGTGAATCCCATTGCGCTGCGCCAATTGGAGCAGCGTTTCCGGTTGGATGGACCCTTCCAGATGGACGTGCAGCTCCACCTTGGGCATGGCGCGGATAAAAGCTTCGAGCGCGGCGTTCATGCGATTTCAAGCACAATGTCGCTGTTGGGATGCATCCCGCGCACGGCGAGCCATTCGACGCGGCGGTTCGGCGCAACGATGCCTTGCGTCAAAGCGATGTTCATGAATGAGGGCGCATTGTCGTACGAACGCATCCAATTGGTGTGATGTTGGCAGTATAAATCGTGGTCGAAATATACATTCGCCGGCACGTGTCCGTCTTGAATGTGGACGGTGGGAAAAAATAACAATTGAGGATTGCGCGTTTTGAATTCCAACGCGAGCAGCGGCGCGGCGTTCGCGGCGGCGCGCAATGTAATGACGGCAAAACCGTAATCGTGATATTCGGGCAATTCGTCCCACACGGCATCGGGGATGCGAAAAGGCGCGTCCAATTTTGTCAGCGCCGCGCGCGACGGCGCGAAAGCGGCGTCAAAATTCTTGACGCTGCTCTTGAAATTTTTATACGCCGGCGCGTCGCCCAATGCGTCGGCGCCGCGCGGCTTGGGCATACCGTTTGCCAAATCGGAAAAAAAGTGCGGGTACGCCGAGAGGTCAATGAAACGCACGGCGTCGGGCGCCGCGTCGGGCGGCGTCGGCAGCGGCAAAAGCATGGCGAGGTCATTGTCCGCCGCGTATTCCATTTGATATACGAGAAATTGCGTTGCCTGCGCGCTCACGCGGGCAAAGATGCGCGTATTGACCGCGCGCGAAATGGGACCGGAAAAACAGCTCATGGTGAATTTGACCTGTGGTTGGAAATGGACGTTCGGACAGATAATAAATGATTGCGCGACGTACCGCAAATTCGCACGCGCTAGAGCGCGCGGCGCGCTTTGGGGCGAATGAATTCACCGCAACAAGAACACGAAACATGCCTTGCATGGTAGAGCGAATTTCGATTTGATTAAGGATTAGACTCCAAGGGTTTTCGGACAAACTTTTGGCTTGGCGCGTATCATTTTTACGCGAGATATTTCCATGCGCTCAAATCATTTTCGTTGTACGAATAATTTTCTCGGTCGTTATAGCGCCAGCTGTCATCTTTTTGTGTGACGATGCCGCCGAAAAGGTTTTTGCCGTTTTTGTTTTCTTGGGCAATATAGCGGGCGAGGCCCGCCGCGCGCGCTTTTGCATCGCGCGCCGTGATGCCGCTTTTGGTATCAAAAAGACCTACGCGGCCGTCGGCGAATTTCACAATCCAATCCACATAGAACGGTTTTTCGATTTCGTTTTCGCTGTACGGCACGGCGAAAAACGTGCCGTCCTGTTCGCCGTTTTTGAACCACCATGCGACGTTTTGACATTCGTTTGCGAGGAACATGGCAAATTCTTGTTCAAGGTCGGAAGCGGCAAGTGATTCGTAAAATGGCTCGAACGCCGAACGCTTGAGTTTGCGGCGTTTGTAATTTTGATTGTAGTTGTATGCGCGCGGAATTTCCCAACCGTCAAGGGTAATCAATTCGCGTTTGCCTTTGCCGACGTTTGCTTGATAGATTTCTTTGGCGCGATTTAGCGCATCAATCAACGTTTGGCGATTTTCGGGAATGAGCGTCATCAATTGGATGCGGATGTCGCCGGTAGTGTATTGTTCCTTTGGAAATGTTTGTTTGAAAAATTCGTAAAGCGCTTGCTTGGCGCGTCCGATGGAACGCTGTTCGGGCGCAAACGGATGGAGATTGTCGCGCACAAAGTGGTCAAATTCGCGCTGCGCTTCGGTCGTAGTTTGCACGCGCTCAATCGTCGTTGCGCTGAACCCTTCGCCCTTTTCGCCTTCGCCAATGTGCTTGAATCCTTTGTCAATGTTCTCGATGATGCCGTTCGAGAGAATTGTGACTTGGGGTAATTTGACGCTGCGATTCAGTCGCGTTTTGAGTTCAAGTTCCTGCGCGGCTTGCATAAAGTCCGCGACAAAGGAAGCGGCAAGCCGCGTCTCTTCACGAAACCGTTTCGGGTACACGGAACGCAATTGAAGCGGTTGATAATCCGCGCGGCGTTTTGCCTGTTGCAGGGTAACGTAATCGCGCGCGAGCTCGTTTTGAATCGCGAGGTCATTCAGATTGGTAAAGACATAGCCAACATTCAGTTCATCGTTTTGATAATGTTTCAATTCGGGCATTCGCAAGATGCGTCCGAGCGTTTGAATCGAAAAGGTAAAACTCTTCCACTCGCGAAAGAGGGCGAGGATGGACGCGCGGGGACAATCCCAGCCGAGCGCAATCGCCTGTTTGAAAATCATTACGTCCACATCGCTGTCGTTGCGCGTAATCGTTTCCAGATTTGCCTTGTCTGCGGCAAGATAAATCGCAAGCTTGCCATTGTCCTCTGTGATTTGGTGTTTGGCGCCCAAGAGTTTGACGATTTCGTCTTTCATATCGTCTTCGCCTTGCCGATGGTCGGGGAGTTGAATCAGCAGCAAGGGATTCACATTCGAGCCGCACGCTTGAAACGCTTGCGCGAGGGCGGCGCGTTTTTCGAGCGCGAGCCGCAAGATAATTTCGTTGCCGCTTTCCGCCGCCGCGCTGGTGAAAATAGTTTCGTCGCCTTTGTGCTTGGTGATGCTGTTTTCAAAATCGGGATTGATGGCGATGCGCTTTTTGATCATTTCTTCGAGAATGACTTGTTCGCGCTGCACCGTCACCGTTTCATCGCCGTGTAAATTGGGCGTGGCGGAAACTTCAAGCGTCACTTGGGGCGCGAGCATCGCAATCAGTTCGCGCGAGATTTCGCTTTTCGCGGCAAAGTGACTTTCGTCAATGCAGAGGATGAGCGTGCGTCCCGCGTCGCGCGTGTTCTCGACGACGGACGATAAATTAAAGTCGCGTTCATTCTCCCGAATATAGATATTGTCTCGTTTGTTGATGCTCTCCCAGTTGAGAAAGAGGATTTCGTTTTCGGCAATCTGCGCGCCGTTCAAATCTTCAAACGTGACGCAGCGCAACGCTTTGCTGTCGAAATAGTATTGCGCGAGTTTTTCAAAACTTTGCGTATGTAGTTGACGCGGCGCCGTCCAGATGAACGCAAAGCGGCGGTCGTCGGCGCGCTGCTCAATCAACGCCTTGAGATATTCCGCCATCATTACGGTTTTGCCCGAACCCGTTGGCGCTTGGAAAACAATCGTCTTGTTCGTCCCCAGCTTGAGCAGCCGATTTGTTTTTTGGACGAGTTCACTCACCGCGTCGCGTTGATAATCGCGCAAAAGCATGATTGGTTGTAGGGGCAAAGCATTTGCAGACGCGTCCGTGAGACTTGCGGCATCTGCCCATGCAAATGCTTTGCCCCTACACGTAAATCCTCCGATACACGCGCAAAATCGCTTCGGGGATGGCGCGCACGCTCACGCGGTCTGCCAAGTCCTCGAATTCGTCGTCGAACGTTTCATCACCGAGCGAAAAGATATAGACGCTGATGGGCAAATCCAATTTCGCCAATTCTTTTTTGAATTTGGGAATGGCGAGATTGTCAAACAGAATCGCGGTATAGCGCGCTTGATTTTTGAAAATTTTCCAAACCG
>JAJVIA010000004.1 GCA_022072245.1 Anaerolineae bacterium | reverse complement strand
CGCGTATGAATGCCCATTTTGGGATGAAGCGTTTGCACCGTTTGCGGCGCGCCGAGCGTGACGAGGATGGCGGGCGGCGCGCTAAATTGCCACAATAACGCGAGCGCCAGCGCCAAGCCGCCCACGCGCCATGCCCAAATTCCAATCCGCCGTACTGTATTTTTTGTTGTTGACAAGATGATTTGTTCCTGATAATATCTTTACTAAATCTTAACCTATTCGCAACCTTTTTCAAACCTTGGCGAAAAGGTGCGAGCGACTCTTTTTACTAGATGGAAGGCAGCGCGTTTTCACCCCAACGCGTGAAATGGCGCTGATAAACAAATATGTCTGAAAGTGGCGAAGTCGCCCTCTTTATTGATTTCGAGAATGTGCGTTACGGGTTGAAAAATACGTTTGGTCTGGAGCCCGAACCGCAAAAATTGATGGAAAAAGCGCGCGCATACGGCCCCGTAGCTTTGGCTAACGCGTATGCCGATTTTACTGAACATCCCGAATTCTATCGTCGTAAACTCGAAGTCGCCGGCATTTCCCCGCGCGACATTCCGCGCCGCAGTCCCGATGTCCAGCACAAGAGCTCGTCCGACATGGCGATGCTGCTCGACATTATTGATTGTCTGCTCGACCGCCCCACCGTGACAACTTTGATTTTGATGACGGGCGACAGCGATTTCATTCGCGCCGTCGCGCGCGCGCGCTATCGTTTCAACAAACGCGTCGTCGTCGCGGGCGTGCCGGGCTGCGTCTCGAACGACCTCATCGCGGCGGCGGACATTAGCGACCCAATTTTTGAAGAAGGTTGGACGCCAATCGTGCGCGAAGTCGGCGCGTTGACCAAGCCGTATGCGACGTATGAAACGACCACCGTACCCAACGCGCAGCAAGCGGAAATCAAACTGCTCAAACTGATTGAATATCTCGACCGCACGCGTCCGTATCTCACGTTCCTCTTTGTCAAAACGCACGCGCTCGCGCCCAGCAATCAGGTGGAACTGACGCCGCTGCAAGTGGATGTCATTCTCACCGGCTTTAAAGAACGCGGCATCCTGCTCGAAGAAATCCGCGATATGGACGGACGCACGCTGCGGCTCTTGCATTTCCGCCGCGACCATCCCGAAGTGATTGCCGCGCTCGCGCTCGCGCAGCAGCAGCAAATCGCGCAAGCCGCCGCCGCGCCCGGCGTCGAAGCGCCAAATGGCGCAACGCCGCTGCCCGAAGCGTTCCACGACCCGGCGCCAATCCTTGAATCCGTCGCGGAAATAGAAATCCCCACCGAACCCTTTTTGCCGCCCGCCGAATAAACGAAACCCGTCCGCAAGGACGGGTTTTTATTTTACACGGGAACAGGTTGCGCTATTTCGTCCGGCGCGGCAGCCGTTTTGAACGGCGTCTCCAAGCGCCGCAAATAATCATCCATCGCGCGCGCCGCGTGTCTGCCCGCCGCCACCGCCGTCACCACCAAATCCGCGCCGCGCACATCATCGCCCCCGGCATACAAACCGGGGATGTTGGTCGCGCCTGTAAATTCGGTTTCGACTTTGAACAAACCTTTCCACCCTTTTTCCAAATTCGGCATCGAATCGCCAATCGTCGGGTCGGGACTGTACCCCAACGCCAACACAATTACATCGGCGGGAACGCGAAAATTGGAACCCTCCACCGGCTGCGGCGAACGCCGCCCCGACGCGTCCGGCGCGCCCAAAGCCATGCGCTGCAATTCCAACTCGCGCACATGCCCGTTCTCGTCGCCGATAAATTGCACCGGCGCGACAAGAAATTCAAATTGCACGCCCTCTTGTTTCGCGTGCATCCGTTCTTCGGCGCGGCCCGGCATTTCATTTTCCGTACGCCGATAATAATCCGTCACCACGCCGTCGGTCATGCCCGCTTGCATTTGCAAACGTATCGAGCTGCGGACGCAATCCATCGAAGTATCGCCGCCGCCAATGACCGCCATGTGTTTGCCGATTTCGGGGCGCGCCCTCATGCGGCGCGGCAAATCTTCCAAAGGCAAATTCGCGCGCACCAAAAATTCGGTGGCTTGATAGACGCCTTTTAAATTTTCGCCGGGGATGCGCGCCTTGTTGCCAATCGGCGCGCCGATGCCGAGAAAAACCGCGTCGTATTCTTCCAATAATTGCGGCAAGGAAATATCGCGGCCGACGCGCGTATCGCAAATAAATTGGACGCCATACGTTTCGAGCCACGCCGCTTTTTCCGCCAAAATTTGTTTGGACAACTTAAAACCCGGAATGCCATACACATTCAAGCCGCCGGGTTTGGGCCATTCTTCATACACGACAATGGCGTGACCGTCGCGCATCAATTCTTCCGCCGCCGCCATGCCCGCGGGCCCGCTGCCCACAATCGCCACGCGTCGCCCGGTTGGCGGCGCGATGCGATATTGCGGAAATCCTTCATGCACGCGCTGCCAATCGGTGCAAAACGCTTCGAGCTTGCCGATGTTGACCGCGCGGTCATAGCCCGCGACGGTGCACGAACCTTCGCACAAAATTTCTTGGGGACAAATGCGCCCGCACACTTCGGGCATGTTGTGTGTCGCGCGAAAAACGTTCGCCGCCGCGATAAAATTGCCCTGTTCAATCAAGAGCATTGCGGTCGGAATATCGTTATGCACCGGACAACCCAAAATGCACGGTTCGGGCGAAGGACAATGGATACACCGCGTAGCTTCGACGATGGCTTGCTCTTGGTCATAGCCCAAAAATACTTCGTCAAAATTCCAGACGCGCTTTTTAGCTTCTTGTTTCGGCGGCGGTCCCGGCGGAATCTGCGCGCGCTCATACCGTCCGAGTTCAAGGTCTAGATTGCCGGGGTCATCCGCCCCGCGTTTGGGATACAAATCTTTCATGTCAATCTCGGTTCATCCAATTGCGTCAAAAGCTCACGTAAAAAAAATGCAATCCGCTGCGTCTCACGACACAATGATTGCATCTCTCGACCGAAACCCATCGCGTACGCAAAGGCGTCAGCCGCGGCACGCTTATTTCTTGGCCGCAGGTTTTGCGGCGTCCACAACGGGCGTGGGATTCAGCGGCGCAACCAAATTGGCGGTTTGCTCTCGGATTTCTTGGTCTTGGCGTTCGAGCGCGTCAATCCGCCGCATGTTGTGATATTGGCGGTACATCCCAAAAGCCAGACTGCCGACCGTCATTAAATCGCCGATGGTGAAACCCAAAATGCGAAACTCTTGCGGCGACGGCAGATACACTACGCTGATTGGATTGCCGTTCGCGTCATACGCTTGCGGCTCGTTCATTTTAGGACGCTTTAGACGGCTGAAAATAAACATTAACGCAATGCCGCCCACCGCGCCCGCCAAGCCGCCAATTATCGCGGGAAAGGCGGGGCTGGTGCGTAAATCGTCCCAAGCCAACGCATTTTCGGTTTGATTTCTCGTGGGAAGTTGTTCCATTTCAATCCTTTGCGGCGCGATTCGGGCGAACAAACGATTGCGCGGTGATTTGTACGCGCTTGACCGTCGCGTTAAGCGTAATGGGCACGTTCACCAATTTGTCGCTGACTTTGGTCGTCCCTTGTTGAATCCGCAGCGCATACACCTGCCCCATCAACAAAGGCACAATCAATTTTTTGCGCGCTTGGCGAAAATACCACCACCCTACGCCCAAGCCCACCGCAAACAACAACGTGACCAGAACGAGCTGCGCCAAAATAAAAATCGCAGCGACATCTGCCCAAAAACTGACGGATTCGGGATTCATACGACCAAGACTCGGAACCTTTCCGCCACAATTATATCACAGGTGACGCGCGGCGAAATTTTTTTTATTGCGCGACAGAGCTTGCAACTATATTCTCGCGCCCGACAAAATGATTTCATGTCGTCCCGCGCGCTAGACGCCCTCGCTGCGACTCGAGAAAGAATAATTGCGCGCGTGCGCCATTTCGCGCAGCGCGCCGAGATGATCCAGCTCATCCACCGCGACAAGACGCGCGCGCGTCGCCTCGATTTCCAAACGCGTGATAGAACAATTGCCGACGGTGGTGTGCCACCAGCGCTCGCGTTCGTGCGGAAAATACCACGCCAACACGCCCGAAATCACGCCGCCATGCGCGACGACCGCCACGCGCCCTTGCGAATGAACGCGCAAAATTTCCACCAGCGCGCGCGACACGCGTCCGAGCAGCGGATGCCAAAGCGCTTGCCCCGCGCGTTTTTCGTAATAGCCATCCAACCATCCCGTACGCGCAAACAATTCTACCGCGACGGTCGCCGGGATTTCGCGGTATTCCATTTCTTGCAAACCGTCGCGCGCTTGCGCCGTCTGTCCGATATGCGCGCCAATCAAATCCGCCGTTTCGCGCGCGCGCCGCAGCGGACTCGTATAATAGCCGTCAAAACCAATCCCCGCCGCGCGCAAATACGCGCCCGTCAAATCCGCCTGCTGCCTGCCCAACGCCGTCAGCGGCGCCGTCACATACGACTCGCCTTCCAGTTTTTTCGCGTTCCCGTGCCGCACCAGATACAGTTCAACCATCGCGCGTATCGCCAATCAACTCATCGTCGCGCGCGCGTTGGCGTACGCTTCCGGCGTGTCCAAATCCAACGCCGCGCGCGTATCGGCAATGGGAACGCGTTCCGTTTGCGCGCGATATTTTTCCAACAAAGTTTTGCCGCCCACATCGCCGGTCAACGCGGCGAGTTCGTCAAACATAGAGCGCGCAAACAAAACGGGACTGCCCGGCTGTCCGTCGAACGTCGGCACAATAATCGGCGCGCGCGTCGCGGCATACCGCGCGCTAATTTGGTCCAGAATCGCGGACGTAAGAAACGGTTGGTCGGCATTGATAAAAAGCGCGGCGTCGCAATTTTCGCGCAGCGCGCGAATGCCGACGCGCACACTCGACGCGCGGCCGCTCGCCCAGTCGGGATTGAACGCGCTGCGCGCGTTCATTTCGGTCAGTGCGCGTTGGACTTCTTCCGCGCGATTGCCCGTAACGACCACCGTTTCGGCGACGCGCGCGGCTTGGGCGATGCGCGCGGCATTGCCCACAAAGGTCGTATCGCCCCACGCCAACAATTGTTTCGTCTCGCCGCGCATCCGCGTCGAACCGCCCGCCGCGAGAATGACGGCGGCGACGCGCGTTTCAAGCCGCGCAATGGGAGCGTCCGCGCGTTGGACTGCGCCAATCGCGACCGCGCTGATTTCGTCATGGCGCAATGCGGCAGCTGCAATTTCCAACGCGGCGGCTTGCTGCGCTGCGGTTTCCGCTTTGTTAAGAAGCGGAATCACGCGCGCGGACGCGGGCTGATTTTTCAAGCCGCCTTGCGGATGCGTCAAAACGCGCGCAATCTGTTCGGCGGTCAACGGCGTATCCAACGGCGCCGCCGCGAGCTGCGCGACCAATTCGGCGCGGTGGATATTTTCATCGTTCAAAATTTTGCCCACCGCGTCCAAGCCGACCACCGGCGCGAGCAGCGTTGCGAACGACGGCACGACCGGCTCGTGTTCGCCCGGCGCCTTGAACGGACGCATCCGCGAACCGTCCGCTTCGACAATGACCTGATCTACATTGTCCAGCGCAATCAGTTCATCAATCAAGGCGGGTTTGACGCCGAACGCTTTGCCCACCTGACTCGCCGCGCCAATGACGAGAACGTGCGGATATTCGGCGAGCGCGGCGCGCACCGCGCGGAGCGTTTGAGCGTCATCCGTCGCCAAGATATGTTGGGGCGCAAGTTGAATTTGCGAGACAAAAATGCGCGTCGTCGTCGTCGTCACGACGCGCTTGCCTTGTGTAACCAATTCGGCGGCGAGGCGAAACATTGCCGTCGTCTTGCCGCCGCCGCCGACAAACGCGATTACATCTTTGTCTCGAATTGAAAATGCCGTCGCAAGTAACATGTGGCTCTCGTCAGAGAAAGCGGTTTTTCCGTTTCTCTATTTCCCCAAGCCCCCCCAAATTTTTATCCATTCAAGCGCCGCCTCTAACGCGCCGCCGCCGATAGCTAACGCTTTATCGCTGATTGTAAAACAATTCTCGCGCGCGGCGCGCGGGTCCACGTCGCCGATTTTCAAATTTGCCGTCACATGCAAACCGTCATGCGCCAAACCGCGCAAGACGCCATCGAACGGCGCCATCACGGGCGCGTCGTCCACCAGCGCCAACGTCTCGCCCTGCTGCACGCGGTCGCCGATTCTTTTCAAGCCGCGCAAAACGCCGGCGCGCGGCGCGCGTAAAACGCGTTCCGAACCTTTGCCGCCGATTTCGCCGGGGATACCCGTATTCGGTTCCGCCGCGCGGTCCCACAATACGCGGCCCAAATTGTGACCGCGCTGCGTTTCAATGACGCAGTGACAATCCACATTCGGCGTAAAACCGGGCCCCAGCGCAATGACAAGCGGCGCGTCGTCTTTATGCGTTCCCGTATTTTTTTTCGCCATCACCGCGTCAATCAAAATCGTCGGGCGCAGCGTCGCGCGCGCGTTGCAGGCGGGGTCAATCAAGACCGGAATAATTTCGTCGTCCAACAAACGCCGCGCTTCGTCCAACGAATCCGCGCGCCAAGCGGTCACGCCTTCCACCGCAATTTCGCCGTCATACACCGCGCTCGCAAACGCGACCGTGCGCCGCACCACCAGCGGCTGCGCCAATTCCGTAAGCGCCACCGGGAAACCGGCTTTGTACAAACGCCACGCGACGCCCGCGCCCAAATCGCCGCCGCCTTTGATCAATACCAATCGTTCAGGAAATAAATACATGTTCCGCTCGCGCCCAATAAATTTACAATCGCGCATCGAGTATAGCATACTTGCGCCAGACCCTACCAGACCCTAAGGATTTTCGAAACCCTTAGGGTCTTGTGCTATAATTTCGTTGCTGATAAAGATATTATCAGAACTGACCGCTGTGAGGTCAGGATATTTTAGAGGGACCCTGTGTGTCCCGAAAGGAAAAATTAACATGCCCCGTATAGATGCTTTTAACGCGCGCGCGGCGTTTGGCGCATACACCATATACCGCCTCGACCGCCTCGCGCAGCTCGGGCTCGCGCCCAACCTCGAACGCCTTCCCTTTTCTATCAAAATTTTGCTCGAAGCGGTTCTGCGTCACGTGGACGATTACATTGTCACCGAGCAGGACGTGAAAAATCTCGCGGCATGGGACGCGCTCAATCCCGCGCCGGTCGAATTGCCGTTCATGCCCGCGCGCGTCGTGATGCAAGATTTTACCGGCGTACCGTGCGTGGTGGATTTGGCGGCGATGCGCGAGGCGATGAAACAACTCGGCGGCGACCCCAAAAAAATCAATCCGCTCGTGCCGGTGGATTTGGTGATTGACCATTCCGTGCAGGTGGATTTTTACGGCGCGCCCACCGCGCTCATTCGCAACGCGGAATTGGAATTCAAACGCAATCGCGAACGCTATGAATTTTTGAAATGGGGTTCGCAGGCGTTTGAAAATTTGCGCGTGGTGCCGCCTTCGACGGGCATCATCCATCAAGTGAATTTGGAATATCTCGCGCAAGGCGTTCTCACGCGCAACGGCGAAGCGTATCCCGATTCGCTCGTCGGGACCGATTCGCATACGACCATGATCAATGGTCTCGGCGTATTGGGCTGGGGCGTCGGCGGCATCGAAGCCGAAGCGGTCATGTTGGGCCAACCGTTGTACATGGTGACGCCGCAAGTGATTGGCGTGAAACTCACGGGCGCGCTGCGCGACGGCGTGACCGCGACCGATTTGGTTTTGACCATTACGCAAATGCTCCGCAAAAAAGGCGTCGTAGATAAATTTGTCGAATTCTATGGCGCGGGGCTTTCGTCCATGTCGCTGCCCGACCGCGCGACGATTGGCAACATGGCGCCGGAATATGGCGCGACGTGCGGCTTTTTCCCGACGGACGCGGAAACGCTGCGCTATTTGCGCGCGACCGGACGCGCAGCGGCGGCGGAATTGGTCGAACGCTATACCAAAGAACAAGAACTGTTCCGCACCGATACCACGCCCGACCCCGTATTCAGCGATTCGCTCGAACTCGATTTGTCGTCGGTCGAACCGTCGCTCGCCGGGCCAAAGCGTCCGCAAGACCGCATCTTGATGAAGGATTTGAAAAAATCATTTCACGCGTCGCTCGTCGCGCCCGTCAAAGAACGCGGGTACGGTTTGGACGAGGCGGCTTTGGCGCGCAGCGCCGAGGTGGTCTTTGGCAATGGCAATGACGCCAACGACGAAAACCCGAAAGCGGGCAAACATGCTCCGCACACCACAATCACGCACGGCGCGGTGGTGATTGCGTCCATCACCTCTTGCACCAACACGAGCAATCCGTCCGTGTTGATTGGCGCGGGGCTCGTCGCGAAAAAAGCGGCGGAAAAAGGTCTCGCCATAAAACCGTACGTCAAAACTTCGCTCGCGCCCGGCTCGAAAGTTGTGACCGAATATCTGAAAAAATCCGGACTGCTGACGTATCTCGAAGAGCTCGGTTTCGATATTGTGGCGTACGGCTGCACCACGTGTATCGGCAACAGCGGGCCCCTGCCCGAACCCGTAACGCAAGCGATTACGGAAGGCAATCTCGTCGCGGCGGCGGTGATTTCGGGCAATCGCAATTTTGAGGGCCGCGTGCATCCATACGTCAAGGCGAATTTTCTCGCGTCGCCGCCGCTTGTCGTCGCGTACGCGTTGGCGGGAACGACGGACATTGATTTGGCGACCGAACCGCTTGGAACGGGCCGCGACGGCGCGCCTGTTTTCTTGCGCGACATTTGGCCCACGCAGCGCGAAATCGCGGAAATCATTTCCAATACGGTGGACGCGCAAATGTTTGAAAAATCGTACGGCAACGTGTTCAATGGCAATGAAATGTGGAACGCGATTCCGACGGCGGACGGCGAATCGTACACGTGGGACGACCATTCGACGTATATCGCGCATCCGCCCTTTTTTGAACATTTGACCATGGCGCCCGCCGCGCTCTCTGAAATTCACGGCGCGCGCGTGTTGGGTTATTTCGGCGACAGCATCACGACGGACCACATTTCACCGGCGGGCAATATCGCCAAAAATAGTCCGGCGGGCAAATGGCTCGAAGCGCACGGCGTGCAACCGTACGATTTCAATCAGTACGGCACGCGACGCGGCAACGACAAAGTGATGGTGCGCGGCACTTTTGCCAACATCCGCATCAAAAATCTTTTGCTCGGCGGCGAAGAAGGTCCCAACTCGCTGTATTTTCCCGGCGCCATCAAAGGGTCGTTCTTTGATACGGCAATGAAATACAAAGAGGCGGGCGTTCCGCTCATCATTCTCGCGGGCAAAGAATACGGCACGGGTTCCTCGCGCGATTGGGCGGCAAAGGGAACTTTGCTGCTCGGCGTCAAAGCCGTCATCGCCGAATCATTCGAACGCATTCATCGCTCCAATCTCGTCGGGATGGGCGTCTTGCCGTGCGTGTTCAAACCCGGCGAAAACGCGGATTCGCTCGGCTTGACCGGACGCGAGACGTACGACATTCTCGGCATCAACGACGACATCAAACCGCGTCAAATCCTTAAGGTTGTGGCGACGGATGAAAACGACAACAAAAAAGAGTTTGAAGTGATTGCGCGTCTCGATACGCCGGTGGACGTGGACTATTACAAGAACGGCGGGATTTTGCAGACGGTGCTGCGGCATTTGGCAAAAGGTTGAGAATCCACAAATTACACGAATCGGCGCGAATAAAAACTGCGCTGCTCCGATTTGGAGCGGCGCAGTTATTTTTTTCACTCGTTAAAATTTTGATTTTCAACTGCCCCGCGCGGCATATCGGTTATATAATCGCTTTGTAAGGAATCGCCATGCCTCACTCTAACCGCGACGCGAACGAACAAAAACAAGCCAATCTTTTTGAACTGTTGTTTGAACGGATGCCGATGGGCGTTGCGATATTGGACCGTGAATTTCACATTCAGCGTTTCAATCCAACCTGGAACGACTTTGCGGCGCGCTATGCTCCCGCGACAGGCGTCCCGCTTGCGCCGGGCGTCGGTTATTTTGAACATCTCCCCGGCGCAGAACGCGTCGTCCTGCCCTTGTTCGAGCGCGCGTTGGCGGGCGAAACGGTGCAAGCGAATGATGTGCGGCTGGATGCGGGCGGAATCACAACCTATTGGAATATCGTGCTTGCGCCGCTCATTCAAGACGGCGAGACCGTTGGCATTTTGAATGTGGCGGTGGATGTCACCGAACCGACGCGACTGCGCCAAGACTTGGAAGGGCGAGTCGCCGCGCGCACACGCGAATTACAGGTCTTGTTGGATATTTCGGCGACAGTCAGCCGTTCGCTGAATCTATCGGAAATTCTGCAAGAAACATTGGAGCGCATTGTCTCGCTGGTCCAAGCGACCCGCGCCGGCGTTATGCTGTTGGACGAACAAAGCGGCGCGTTGATTCCATACACACTATATCCAGAGCAGGTCATTGCGCCGAATGACTTGGCAATTCTCGGCGCTGCCTGCCAAAGAGTAGTTGAGACCGGCGAGATACTGTACGTTGACCCTGACGCGGCGCAAAAATTGTACGAGCCCGGCGCGCTGCTGCCCATTCGTACGCGCCAAGCCAGGACGGGCGTCTTGGTGATTATTGGGCCCAAGAATGGACATTTCACTGCGGCGCAACTGGCTTTATTTCAATCCATTGCCGACCAGATGGGCGGCGCCATTGAAAACGCGCGTCTTTTTGCGACAAGCAAACAAGCCGCCGTGACGGCTGAACGCAATCGTCTGGCGCGCGACCTACACGATGCGGTGACGCAAACTCTTTTTTCGTCCAATCTGATTGCGGACGTGTTGCCCAAAATCTGGGAACGGAATCCGGAGGAAGGGCGCCGCCGCTTGCAAGAGTTGCGACAGTTGACGCGCGGCGCGCTTTCCGAAATGCGTACTTTGCTTGTGGAATTGCGTCCCGCCGCGCTGGAAGATACTGACTTGGGCGACTTGATTGGGCATCAGGTCAATGCCTTTATCGCTCGCGCCCGCATCCCCGTCGAGTATGAACGGCATTGTCAACACAACCCGCCCGTAGAAATCAAAGAGGCGTTCTATCGCACAGCGCAGGAAGCGCTCAACAATATCGCCAAGCACGCCGAAGCCGCGCAGGTGGCAATTAGATTGGATTGCCTGCCAGACAAGACGGAATTGGCGATACTGGATGATGGAATCGGTTTCGATACGCAGGCAACCGAACACAAAGGGCTGGGCTTGGGCATCATGCACGAGCGCGCCCGCAGCATGAACGCGCGGCTGGAGATTACGAGCCAACTCGGACGCGGGACGCGTTTGCGATTGACTTGGACCCCCAAGCAGGAGAAAGAAACATGACCGAAACAAAAACCATTCGCGTAATGCTGGTGGATGACCATGCCGTCGTACGCAGTGGGTTGGGCGCTTTTTTGATGGCGTATGACGACCTTGAATTGGTCGGCGAGGCATCGAACGGAGAACGCGCCATTGCATTGTGTCAACAGCTTCAACCCGATGTCGTTCTCATGGATTTGATGATGCCGGGCATGGATGGCGTGACCGCCACAAAATTGATTCGCGAGCGCCAGCCCGCTACACAGGTCATTGCATTGACCAGTTTCAAGGAAAAAGAAATGGTCGAAGGAGTATTGCAGGTAGGCGCTATTGGTTATCTGCTCAAGGATGTTTCCGCCGACGAGCTGGCGCGCGCCATTCGCGCCGCAGCGGCAGGGAAACCTACGCTCGCTTCGGAAGCGGCTCAAGTTCTCATTCAGTCAGCCCGCGCGCCTGCCGAAAAACCGGGCTTTGACTTGACCGAGCGCGAGCGTCAAGTCTTGGCATTGATGACGGAAGGTTTGAACAATCAGCAAATCGCCGAACGGCTTGTGATTAGCGTTTCGACCGCCAAGTTTCACGTCAGCAGCGTGCTGTCCAAATTAAATGCCGCCAGCCGCACCGAAGCGGTGGCGATTGCGCTGCAAAAGCGCCTGGTCAAGTGACCCGCTCAAATCTATTCCAAAGCGCGACGCGAAAACTCCCCACTGTGCAGATACGGTTGGGGAGTTTTTCTTGTACTCTGCAATCGGAACTGAAAAATGGAGAACGATGTAAAAACCATCTTTCTGGCGGAAGGCGAAAAACATGTTTTGGATGCCCTGCGCCTGATGATAGGACAGCGCACAGAAATAAAAATTGTGGGGGAAGCCCGTTCGGTGGAAAGTCTATTGGCGCAAGTTTGTCGGCAGGCGCCCGATCTCATCCTGTTGGATTGGAATCTACCCGGACTTTATCCGCAACGATTGATCCGCACTCTGCGCGAATGTTGTCCTGCGGCAACGCTGGCAGTTCTCAGCGTCAAGCCGGAGGATGAAAAGACGGCAAAGGAATATGGCGTGGACGGTTTCATCTCCAAACAGCTTGCCGCTGAAGCGTTCCTTGCCGCCTTGCAACACATTCTCGCGCGTTCAGAACGCAAATCGGAGGACTCGTGAAAGCTCTAATCATCCTCGCTGCGCTCGCGCTCATTCTGCATGGCATTGTCCATCTGATGGGTACGGCGACGTACATGAAACTCGGCACAGTGCAAGGCCTGACATACAAAACCACTTTGCTCGATGGCCGCTGGAATTTGGGCGAAAACGGAATTGCGCTTTACGGCGCGCTCTGGGCGCTCGCGGCGCTCGGTTTTGTCGTCGCCGCGGTCGCGCTGTTGGCGGGCTGGGATTGGTATCGCCCGGCGCTAATCGGCGTGACAGTATTCTCGTTGACGCTCACCGTTCTGGATTGGCGAGTCGCGTTTGCGGGCGCCATCTTGAACGTCATCATTCTGGCGTGGTTGTGGCTTGCGCCGTACATCGTGAAATAACGGGAGAGCCACAAATCAAAAGACTGCGCTTGGGCTAAAACGAAACGTAACATACGCTCGAACGTCTGGCGCGATGTAACGCGAAAGGAGTCAGTAATGAAACAATCAACACTCACCTATACCATTCAGGGAGCGGGTCTGGCATCTCCGATTGCGGCGCTGTGCTTTGTTTTCACATGGAATTGGATGTGTTTTTTATTGATTCCGGTTGGCGCTGCCATTGGCTTGGCGGTAGGCATGAGTTCAACGCGGAATTCGTTCGTCAGCGCCAATTCAAATGACACGGTTACTAGCGCCGCCAAGACACGCTGGACGTGGGAAAAATTCGAGCCGTTGACGAAAACGTTCCTGCACCGCAATGTGATGGTTCGCTTTGCAAGTCTCCTGCTTGTGGGTTTCCTTTTGTTTATGATTG
>JAJVIA010000141.1 GCA_022072245.1 Anaerolineae bacterium | reverse complement strand
GCGTTCGCGTCGGAAAATCTGTCGCGCACAATAACCCCATCGTCGCTTTCCCAAATCGAGCCAAACCGTAGGACAAATTTGTAATTTGTCCGAATTCGTTTTTGTCACTCGACAAATGAACGATAACGCTGTAAAATAGCCCAAAGCGTTTTGGTCTTGCAAATCTATCAAGGCGGCTCACTTGGAACTGCGACAATATTTTGCTCTGGCGCGCAAATGGGGTTGGCTCATTCTTTTGCTCGTCGGTTTGGCGGCGGCAGGCAGCTACTTGTACAGCCGCGCCATCTCGCCCACCTATCGCGCCACCGCGATTTTGTTGGTCGGACAGGAACAATCCAGCGCCAATCCGACCGCCAGCGACCTTAACGTTTCCAGCAATTTAGCGCAAGCGTACGCCCTCCTCGCGAGCCAGCCCTCCGTTTTGCAAGCCGTTGCTCAAGATATTCACTGGCCCGATTCGTGGGAGTCGCTCTATTTTGTCATCTCTGCCAATGCGCCGGCAGGCGGACAAACCATTAATGTTTCCGCGCTGGCGTCCACCCCCGAACGCGCGCAGGAAATGGCAAATGCGGCGGCGAACCAAATCATTGCCCAGAGTCCCATCAGCCGCCAACAGCAAGCCGCCGATACGCGGCGCGAGTTTGTCACGAATCAACAAGAGCTGCTGCAAGCGCAAATCATCGCCGCGCAAAATCAAGTATCCGACCTGACGCAGCAAATCGCGCTCGAAACCGACCCCGTAAAACTCGACGCGTTGAATGCGCGCCTCGCCGCGCTGCAAACAAAAATCGAAGGCGCGCAGCGCACCTATATTCAGATGGGCGGCTTGTTGACGCAATCCACCGAGCGCTACATTACGCTCATCTCGCCCGCGCCGCTGCCGCCCGCGCCCATCAGTCCCAACCTTTTGCAAAATGTCTTGCTCGCGGCGGCGGCGGGTTTGGTTCTGGCGGCGGGCGTGATATTGCTTTTAGAATATCTGGACGATACCATCAAGAGCGCGGAGGATGTTCGGCGCGAGATGGGCGCAGCGACATTGGGCGGCATCGCGCGCATTCACTCTGTCCATAAACCCGCGGACGCCTTGATTACGCTCAAACATCCGCGTTCGGCGATTGCCGAAGAATATCGCACCCTCCGCACCAATTTGCGTTATGCGGGCATCGAAAATCCCGGCGGCGCGTTATTGATTACCAGCGCGAATCCGGGCGAAGGCAAAACTACCACTGCCACAAATTTGGCTCTCGCTATGGCGCAAGCCGGTAAACGCGTGGCGCTCGTGGACGCCGATTTGCGCCGCCCGAACCTGCATCGGGTCTTTGAGCTGGATAACGCAAACGGTTTGACCTCGCTCTTTTTGGACCAACCGCCGACGTTGGACGAGGTTTTGCGCGAGACCGCCATCCCGGGGCTGGTCGTTTTAACGTCCAGCGAACCGCCGCCGAATCCGGCTGAATTATTGGATTCGCGCCGCATGACGGAAATTCTCCAAGCTCTGCGCCAGAAGTTTGACGTAGTAATTTTGGATTCGCCGCCCGCGCTCGTCGTGGCGGACGCGAGCATTTTGGCTTCGCGCTGTTCCGGCGTGTTATTGGTGGTGGACAGCGGACGCACCCGCACCGAAGCCGCGCGCCAAGTGATCGAGACCATGAACCGCAGTCAGGTCAAGGTGTTGGGCGTGGCGCTGAATCGGGTGGGCGGACGCGGGCGCGGTTATTACTACCAGTACAATTACAAGCCGTACTATAGTTCCCCAAAATCAAACGCCAAAACTCCCGCGCGCACATTTGCGCCTCTGAATGGAAACGCGTCAAATGCCGGTAACGGTCATCACGCCGACGCGGTCAAGCCAGAATTAGCCGATCCTCAACTTGACGATTAGCTGCGCGCCGTTCATTCTACGCTGAGAGTTCGCTTTGGATAAACTTGTTTCGCGCCTCCCCGGCTTGACGACGATCCTATGGATTCTGGCAAGTTTGATTGCCTTTGGCGCGTTCTTGTACATCGCCCCCAATTTATTGAATCCGCCTGCGCCAACGTTGACGCCAACCCGCATGGTTACGGCGACGGTCAAAGCGACCGCCACGCTGCCGGCTACCGTAACGCCGCTGCCCGTCGCGCCGCCGCCGCGTTCGCGCACGCCCGCGCCAACTTTTTCTATCCCCGATGGCGCGCAAGCGTACGCTTTTGTGGCGGACCCGACGCGCAGCGGCTATCTCAGAGCGGGCCAAGCCAAAACGTATTGGGGCGACCGCAATCTTCACGTCGGTTTTTTCGGCGGCGATGTCTATACGAGCATTTTATATTTTGAAATCGCCGCGCTGCCGCCGAATTCCGAAATTATTTCGGCGGAGGTGGAACTGACCGGTTTGGGCCGCGATAATTTGGGCGCGCAGGGCGCGTGGCGCGCGGAATTAATTCATCTGCCTTTGGGCCGGGCATGGAATGGGATAACGCCCGGCGAATGGCTTACCGCCACCGCCGTCAGCAGCGTCGGCGCCGCGCTTGCCCCGACTGATTTGAACGCGGGCGATACCAATGCCTTTGTCTTTGCGGCGGATCAATTGCCCGCGCTAGAGAATCAGGTCAATCAAGAAAATTTTGTGCTGGTGCGTCTCGTGGGTCCCACGGGTCCCGACAATAGCTTGTTCACATGGGACGGCGGGGGAATGAACTTGGAAACCGGCGCGCATCCGCGTTTACGCCTCGTCGCGCGCCCCGGCAATTTTGTGGTTGTGACGAATACGCCGACGGCGGAAAACGTTGTCACGGCGGCGGCGCTGGCGGTGCGCGAAACAGATTTCGTACGCGACCAAGGGACGCTCACGCCTTTTCCGCGCAGCATCGCCACCGCGACGCCGATTGTGTGGGTCACGCCGCAGCCAACGGCAGAGAACGTGGAAACGCGCGTCGCGCTCGCGCAGCGCGCGACCGCAGTGGCGCTGACGACGGGAACATATACGCCTACGCCCGAAAATTGGGTCGAGGTGACCGCGACATTTACGCCGCTGCCCACGCGCACGCCGCTGGCGATTCCCGTCAGCACGCTCTATGCGCGTTTGACCCCGACCGTTCCGCCAACCAACACGCCGACTGTGCGCGAAGTATTGACCCGGCCGTTGCCCGCTTTTTTGCGCGGCATGTTATTGGTCATGACGGATCGTTTCAAAAGCCGCGACATTGCCGTGATGCGTCCCGACGGCGCGCTTACGCAAGGTTTGACGGGCGACGAATATTACAAATTCGCGCTGGCGCGCGAACCGTATTCGCCAGATTTGCGCTATCGCGCTGTGGTCGCGCCGGATGACCGCGAGATTTTACAAATCTGGATTCAGGACCAAGACGCCGGCACGCTGCGTTTGATCACCCATCTCTCGCGTGGCATCGCCTACGATCCCGTGTGGTCGCCCGACGGCGGCAAAATCGCGTACGTCAGTCGCGAGACCGGCAGCGATGAAATTTATATATACGATTTGGGCAGCGGCGCGCATACGCAAATCACGCACGGCGGCAATCCGTTTATTTACAAGCAGCGTCCCACCTGGTCGCCTGATAGTTCGCGTCTTGCTTTCAAAAGTAACGACGGTACGCCAAACTTTCAGATTTGGCTCGTGCGCGCGGACGGTTCAGAGCTGCAGAATCTGAGCAACAGCGCATCTAACGACATCGACCCTGTATGGGTCAAGTAATTTCATTCTCGCATCCCCCGCCGCCATGCGCCGACGCAGTGCAAACCTGCGTCGGCGCATTTTTTTTCGAGTCCGCGCGGCGCGGTGGCGTTTCGCGCCGTCCGCGAACCTCGTATAATGGATGGCGATGAATGAAGTTGTCCGCGCCCAAGCTGACGCGCCCGCGCTGTTTGTGTACATTCCCTATTGCGCTTCGATTTGCACGTACTGCGATTTCAATGTGTACGCGCGGCGCGCCGACGAATACGACGCGTATGTGAACGCGGTCGCGCGCGAAATTGCAAGCCGCGCGCAAAATATCCCCGCGCCGCGCCGCGCCCGGACGCTCGCTTTGGGCGGCGGCACGCCTTCGCTTTTGTCCGCCGCGCAAAACGAAAAACTAGTTCAAACCTTTCGCGCGCATTTTGTCTTTGAGACGGACGCGGAATGGACGCTCGAAGCCAATCCCGGCACGGTGGATTTGGAAAATTTGCGCGCCTTGCGCCAAATGGGTTTTAATCGGCTCTCGCTCGGCGTCCAAACTTTTGACGACGCGCGGCTCAAACAATTCAATCGCGCGCATACGGCGGCTGACGCGTATGCCGCGTTCGACTGGGCGCGCCGCGCCGGTTTTGAAAATATCAATTTGGATTTGATTTACGGTTTGCCGCAGCAAACGCTCGCCGAATGGCGCGCGACGTTGGAACGCGCGCTGGCGTTCCAGTCCGAACATTTGTCGTTGTACGGTTTACAGGTGGAAGCGCGGACCGTTTTGCAAAAACAAATCGAACTCGGACGCGTGCCGCCGCCCGACGACGATACCGCCGCGCAGATGTACGAAATGGCGGTCGAACGCTTGCGCGCGGCCGGTTATACGCATTACGAAATTTCCAATTGGGCAAAACCGGGATTTGCCTCGCGGCACAATCAAACGTATTGGCTGGCTGAACCGTATCTCGGTTTTGGCGCGGGCGCCCATTCGTTGTGGCAGCGCGAACGGTACGAAAACATTCGCGCGCCGCGTCAATATATGCAGCGCGTGATGAACGGCGCGTCGGCGTTCGCGGCGCGCGAAAAAATTTCACGCGCCGCCGAAATGTCCGAAGTCATGTTTTTGGGTCTGCGGTTGGGCGAAGGCGTGACGTGGGCGCGTTTTCAGGAACGTTTTGGCGTGGATGCGCGCTTGATTTTCCGCGAACCGCTTGCCCTGTTGACGGAATGGAAAATGTTGTGCGTGGACGACGAACGCGTACGACTTGCCGAACGGGGCGTACTCGTCTCGAATCAATTGCTGTGGCGTTTTTTGTTAGAGGACGATGCCAAAACTTGATCGTGAGCGCTATTTATCGCGCGATACAATCTGCGCGACGAGTTCGCGCAAGCGGACGACGGCTGGATTTTCCAACTGCGTTTGTTGTAACGCATCCAACGCGCGCTGCGCGAAAATTTCCGCTTGCTGTGCGGCGTGCGCGCGGACATTCGATTCATGCAAAATTTCTTGAACGCGCGCAAGGTCGTTAGCTTGCCAAACCGGTTGCGCGTACCGCGCGCGCAGCTCCGCGCCCCATTCGCTTTGCATCGCCGCCAATACGGGATACGATTTTTTGCGACTGATTAAATCGGTGAGCGCGGATTTGCCCGTCAGGGCGGGGTCGCCCCACAAGCCCAACGCGTCGTCGGAAATTTGAAACGCGATGCCTAAATTTTCGCCATAAGCGGCAAACGCGCCGACAATTTTTTCGTCCGCAGCCGCCACCCGCGCGCCGATTTCGCACGCGGCGCTCAGCAGCGCGGCGGTCTTGCCGCGCACCATTTCAAAATAGCTTTCGAGCGTCACCTGGTCGGCGCGCTCGAAAGCAATGTCGAGAAATTGGCCCTGCGTGAGTTTTAGATTCGCGGCATGGAACGCGCGATAAATTTCCAGACGACGCTCCGCCGCCGATGGCTGCGTCAAACGGTCGAGCGCGTGATGCGCCAAGACAAACAGCGCGTCGCCCGCATTGATGGCTTGCGCCATTCCCCAGACTTTCCACACCGTCGCGCGGCCGCGCCGTTCGGCGCTATTGTCTTCGATGTCGTCGTGAATCAGCGAGAAATTGTGAATCAACTCGATTGCCGCCGCCGCCGGCAGCGCGGCGCGCCAATCTGCGCCGCACGCTTCGCAGCTCCACAAACAGAGCAGGGGACGAATGCGTTTGCCGGTATCGGCGCGCGCGGCAAGCCCCTGCGCGTCCGTCCAGCCGAGATGATAGCGGAACATGTTGAAAAATTCCGCATACGCGGGCTGCGCTGCGCGCGTTAAATCCAACAATTGCCGTTCGAGCGCGGCGAGATATTCGTTGTGCATACGATAGCGTTGTGATTTGATTTCGCGCGCAATGCCGCGCGTCCGTCGTAAAGCGCTTGCGATTTTTTTAGGGCGACGGAAGTTTGATGAGATGCGGCGTGTCGCGCAGCGCCGCCAGATTCGGCGCGCCGATGCCAAACATTGCCACGCGCAGCTGCGCGCTCAAGGCGCGAATGCCTTCGCCGGTCGCTTCGGCGGAAATGTCGGCGAGCTTGAGAAAGGGCGAGGCAAGCCCCACGAGCGTCGCGCCAAGCGCTAAGCATTTGGCGACATCAATGCCGGTGCGAATGCCGCCGCTGGCAAACAGAGGGAGCGTTGGCGCGGCTGCACGCGCTTGGAGCAAACTCGCAACCGTCGGAATGCCCCAATCCCAAAATGTCTCGGCGAGTTTTTGCAATTCCACATTCGGCGCGCGTCGTGATTCGACCGCCGCCCACGAGGTGCCGCCCGCGCCCGCGACGTCAATGGCGCTGACGCCCGCCGCGTACAGCATACGCGCCGTATCGGCGGAAATGCCAAAGCCCACTTCTTTGACAATCACGGGTTTTTCGAGCGTGCGGCAGACAGTTTCGATTTTGGCGAGCAAGCCGCTCCAATTGGTGTTGCCGTGATCCTGAACCGCTTCTTGAAGCGGATTGAGATGCAAAATCAACGCGTCGGCGCCCACCATTTCGACCGCGCGACGACATTCGTCGAGTCCGTAACCGTAATTTAATTGAATCGCGCCGAGATTGGCGAACAATAAAATGTCCGGCGCGACGGCGCGCACTTGATACGTGCGCGCGAGCGACGCGTCGGCGATGGCGGCGCGCTGCGAACCCAACCCCATCGCAATTCCGCACGCTTGCGCGGCGGCGGCGAGATTGCGATTGATGCGTTCCGCCTCGGCGGCGCCGCCGGTCATGGACGAGACCAATAGCGGCGCGCGCAAGCGTCTGCCAAAAAGCGTTTGCGTTGTGTCCAACTGCGCGAGGTCGAGGTCGGGGAGCGCCTGATGTACAAAGCGATATTGTTCCAAGCCGGAACGGACTTGGGCAAATTGAACGTCCTCTTGAATGTTGATGCGCAAATGTTCAAGTTTGCGCGCGCTGACAACAGTTTCGTCGGTCATGGTATGCTCGACGGCGATTATATCACATCGAATCCCGCGCCGGTTGCAGACGCTTTTTTTCCCGCGCAACTTGATGGGGCGCGCGGTGTTTATGCTTGAGCGCAAACAGGATAACTTTTGACGCGCTTGGGCATCCTGCATATACTTGCGCGAACGTTGAAATCAATCTCATCACTTTTGGAGGACACAATGGCAGGCGATACCAGTGCAATGACAGACGCCGAAATTCGGGCGCAGGTTGTTTCGATTGTGGCGGATAAATTGGGCGTGGACGAATCCAAAGTCGTACCGGAAGCGCGTTTTCGTGAAGACCTCGAAGCGGACTCGCTCGATTTAGTCGAACTCATCATGGAGTTTGAAGAAAAATTCGGCGGCAATATCTCGGACGAAGAAGCGCAAAAAATTACGACGGTGGGCGAAGCCATCGCCTTTTTGGAAGCGCAGCAAAAAGCCCGTCAAGGTTAAACGCCTTTGGCGGCTGCGTTCGGGATACGGCCCGAAAATTTCGGTTCACGCATTAGCCCCGCCTGTTACGGGGCTAATGCTGTTTGTGGCTGCGAGGTAATTTTGGTTTTGACAATGAAACTTCAAATTTTGCACGACCGAGTTGACGCGTGATCGCGCAATATGTTCTCGACCACTTTTTGGCGGACTTGGACGCGCGCGAACCGCGCGCGTTAGAGTTGGCTTTTGCGTTGACTTTGACGCTGCCGCAAACGGTTTTGGAAACGCAAATCGTTCCGTCGGCGGATGCGACCAAACTCATTGGCGCCGACGCGCGCGATTTGATGGAGTTTGCGCGCGAACGCTATGACGCGCTGCGCGACGGTACGTTCGCCCAAGTCGAGTTGGGCAATCCATACATTTGGGCGTTTGAACGCGTCGGCGCGGACGAACGCTTGTTGATTGTCAACAATTTGGCGCGCGTGCCGCAGCCCGTCAAGTTTATGGCGTACACGGGGCGCGCGGGCTGGGATATTTTGAATCGCATCGAATTTTTGTTTCCGGCGCGCGTACAATTGGAAGAGTATGAATTTTTGTGGTTGATGCTGACGGATTGAGCCGGACGAGCGACCATGAAAAATGCCGCGCTCTATTGCGCGGCATTTTTTTATTCCAGCGGCGGCGTCCAATCATTGCCGAGAATGATGCGAATGTCCGAGTCGGGTTGCGCGGTCAGATTTTGGCGGACGTTGGCGGCGTCAATGTTAAACCGTTCTTGGAGCCAAGCTGTGGTGGCGGGTTTGTCGGCGAGATTGACCAAAATCGTTTTGGCGTAATCGCGGCGTTCCGCGTTTCCGATTTGCGTGACGTTAAAGCCGGCGCTCTTGAGATAGCGCGACGCCATCGCGGCGAGCCCATCTTTGGCGGTGCCGTTCAAAATGATAATGCGCGCGGCTTCGGCTTTGAGCGGATTCAGCGCGGCGACGCTGCCGACGCTCGTCGGCGGGGCAAACAATTCCTGAATCATCGCGCCGATTTTTTCGCGGTCGGGCCACAAAACATCCGCGCCGGTATTGAGTTTGATTTCGTACGCGGTGTTTAGATCAATCGAACGCGTTTTGATATTGTCGGCGCGCACCTGCGCGGCGATGGGCGCGAGCGCCAACATTTGCTCGGGCGTCATGTCGGTCTCGATTGTCGCGCGCAATTGTTGCAGCAGTTGCGGCGCTTGGGCGAGCGCGTTGATTTTTAACGCCTTGTCGCGCGCGGCGAGAATGACTTGCATTTGGCGCTGCGAGCGGCCGAAATCGCTGTCGCCGTGACGCGTGCGCGCGTACTGGAGCGCGAGGGCGCCGTCCATGTGCTGCATGCCCGCCGGAATTTGCAGCCGCATGACGCCGTAATCTTCGGTCGGATATTCGGGGTCGTCAATGGCGTACGGCACGTTCACGTCAATCCCGCCCAACGCGTCAATGATTTTGCGAAAGCCGTTAAAATCAATCAGGACGTAATAGTGAATGGGAATGGCGAAATTGTATTCAATAGTTTTTTTGGCGAGCGCGGGCCCGCCGCCGGGGTAATTGGTTTGGTCGCCGTAAAAGTTGGCGGTGTTGATGCGGTTCTCGCCCGCGCCCGGCGCGGGAATCGGCACGTACAAATCGCGCGGTATGGTCAGCATCGCCGCGCTTTTGGTTTTGGGGTCGAGCGTCGCCACAATCATGGTGTCGGTGCGCCAGGGCCCGTGTTCGCCCTCGCGGCGGTCAATGCCCAAAAGGAGGACGTTGACGCGTTCGCCTTCGCTCACTTTGGGCGCGGGCGCCACCGTCGGCACGAGCGCCTGCTGCTGGGTTGGAAAATCGGCGACGATATTGTTGATGGCGGGCAGCGCGGCGGACGCGGTGTACGCGCGAATGGTGTCAAAGAAATAATAGCCGGCGCCGATGCCGCCGCAGACGAGCATGGTAAAGAACATGCCGCCAAAGAGCCAGAGGAAAAAATGAACGGTCTTGTTTCGCATAACCGAAAAACAGAATCGAAATCTGATGCGGCATGGTTCGAGTTCATGCCGCATCCTTTCGCCATTATAGCGCTGCTCACGCGCAGCCGACTAATAGACGTGCGCGCTGAAAAAATTGTTGCATGGACGGAACGGTCTTGCCTTGCGCCGCGAACGATTTTGCGCGCGCTGCGCGGAGGACGCTTGGCAAAGCTTGAGCGCCTCGGATTTCGGCGGCGCGTTCAATGTATGCTAGAATCTTGATTCCATGACTGTGACGCTTGCGCTGCTCCCCGCGTTGTTGGTTTGGGCGGGCGCGCTTTTGTATCTTGTACCGCTGCCGCGCGCGGAACGCTATCGCAATTTTATTCCGCTGTTGGCATTGGCGGCGAGCGCCGTCGCGCTTGGGACGCTCGCGCGAACCATGCCCAATCCGGTCGAACTTTTCGAGCCGAGCGCGATTTTACCGGGCTTGACGCTCGCGCTGCAATGGAACGGCGCCGCCGCGCCGTTTGGTCTATTTATGTTGGCGCTGTTGGCGGCGCGTTTGATGGCGTCGCATGGACAGGATGCGCGCGCGTTTGTCGTCGGCTCGCTCGCGGTCGCCGGCGGCGCGCTCTTGTTTTTGGCGGCGGACAATTTTACGACGGTGGCGGCGGCGTGGCTCGCGGTCGAGTTGGGTTTGTTGGCGACGCCCGACCCGGACGTCGAGACGCGCGCCCGCGTGACGACGGCGTTGGCGTGGAATCTCGCGGCGCTTGTATTGTGGTTGGGCGCGGCGATGATGTTGGCAAATTCGGGCAGTTCTTTACGTTTGCAGGAAACGACTTGGAGCGAATTGCCCGCGCTGCTTGTGTTTGTCGCGGTGTGGATTCGGAGCGGTTTGTATCCGGCGCACGCCGCGGCGCCGAGCGATGTGCCGGGCGCGGCAGTTCGCATGGGCATCCCGCTGCTCTTGGGCGGCTATTTGATGACGCGTTTCCTCGCGGCGAATCAAGGCGCGATGGCGTTCGCCGACGGAATGTCCGTTTTGGTCGCCCTGTCATTGGGTTTGAGCGCGCTGGTGACGGTTAGCCAATGGCACGGCGGCAATGCGTTTGTGTGGGCGCTGCGCGCGTGCGGCGCGAGTTTGCTTTTGCTGCCGTTTATCGGCGCTGCCGCCGATCTGTCGGCGGTGAGCGTGTGGTTGACGTTGGGCGCGTTTGGTTTGGCGGTATGGTTGAGCATCGCGTGGTCGTGGCGCAGTCAATTGGCGCGCGTCCCATTGACCATGCTCGTATGGGGCATTGTTTTAGCTATGGCTGCCGCGCTGCCGCTGATGCCCGCGTTTTTGGGCCGCGTCGGTTTATTGACGAACGCGTATGCCGCCGGCATGGCGTGGTGGCTCTTGCTCGTCGCCAGCGCGGCGTTGTATTTGATTCCGCTGTGGCGCGAAATTTTTGCCAGTCGCGACATTGCGCCCCGAGCGCCGACGCGATTCGAATATGCGGCGCTGGGATGCGGTTTGTTTCCCGCGCTCGCATTGCTTGTCGCGCCGCAAGTTTTCTTGGCGCCGTTCGGCGCGCAAACGCTAAACGGCGCGACGGCAGAGTGGAATCTTTTGACGCGCGCGCCCAATTTTAACGCGCTTGCTTTTACCGTCGCGGGTTTGGTCGTTCCGCTGTTGTTTGCCTTGGAATTGGCGCGCCGCCGCGCGCGCGGCGCAAGTTTTTTGCCCGCTTCGCTCGCCGAATTTTTGGACTTGAGCGCGCTGGGACGGGCGTTGGATCGGGTGTATCGTTTTTTGCGCGCGCTGACATTATCCGGTTTGGCTTTGTTGGAGCAGCCGCCCGTCGCGTGGCTTTTCTTTCTCGCCATCTGGGCGGCGGTTTGGATTACGAGTCTGGCGCGCTAGCGCGGCGGAAAATTGCGAGAGCGTAAAACGCTCTCGTATTTTTTTGGAACAAACCAATCCGCGCGTGCGTCTGTTATCCGAATCTTTTCGGAGGAGAAAACACAATGAACCGTTTTGTTCAAACTGCAAGCATTATGGCGTTTAGCGCGGCGGCGCTGCTTGGCGTAATAAGTTTAGCCGCGCAAAGTCCCGTCGTTCACGCCGCGCCCGCCCAAGCCGAGACGCCGCCAGCGCGCGTGATTGTCGT
Organism: Anaerolineae bacterium; assembly: GCA_022072245.1. Lineage (GTDB taxonomy): Bacteria > Chloroflexota > Anaerolineae > UBA4142 > SHND01 > SHND01. Next base: position 1,691 of record JAJVIA010000141.1, on the reverse strand, counting down.
TTCCGGCACGGGCCGCGCCAGCGGCGCGCCGGATCAGGCGACGATTTCGATTGGCGTTCAAATCACCGCGCCGACTTTGGCGGAAGCGACCAAGCAAGCGGCTGCCACCATGACCCAAGTTTTGGAGGCGCTCAAAAAGCAGGGCGTTGACGACAAGGATATTCAAACCAGCGCATACAACGTCAACCCGATAACGAATTATAAAGAAGGGCAAACGCCGCAAATCACCGGCTATCAAGTGATGAACGTCGTCACAGTCACGGTCAAAGATTTGAAACAAGTGGGCAACATTCTGGACGCGGGGATGAGCGCCGGCGCGAATTATTTGGGCGGCGTTTCATTCAGCATCGCCGACCCGAAACCGCTTGAAACCCAAGCGCGCACGGCGGCGGTCCACGACGCGCAGCAAAAGGCGCAGACATTGGCGGATGCCGCAGGCGTGAAACTCGGACGCGTTCTGTCCATTGCCGAAGGCGTTGCGTCCAATCCGCTGCCCGTGATGTATCGCAGCGCGATGGTGGCGGACGCGGCGGCGCCGGGCCCGGTCCAAGCCGGTTCGCTCGATGTCAACGTCAATGTCGAGATGCGTTTTGAAATTGCAGAATAGGAGCGTGACCCTTGAATCGTACAACAAAATTTTCCGCGTCGCTGCTCATGGCAATCGGCACGCTCGCCATCGTTGCCGTCGTCGCAAGCTTGACGCAAAACATTGCAACTATCGCGTACGCGCAAAATCCAACGCCCGCCGCGCCGCGCACGGACATTGGCGTATCGGGAACCGGCCGCGTGTTCGTGGCGCCGGATACGGCGATTGCGTCTATCGGCGTTGACATTACCGCGCCGACGCTTGCCGAAGCGACGAAACAAGCGTCCGACCAAATGACTGCGGTGATTAATGCCATCAAAGCGCAAGGCGTTGACGCCAAGGACATTCAAACCAGCAGTTACAGCGTGTATCCGATTACCAATACGTCCAAAGAAGGCGAGACGCCGAAAATCACCGGCTATCACGTGACCAACATCGTGACCGTAAAAATTCGCAACATTGCGGATGTGGGCAAGGTGTTGGACGCCGCGATTGCGGCGGGCGCGAATTCCGTCAACAGCGTCATGTTCACGGTGGACGATTCTGCGAAAGCAGAAGAAGAAGCGCGCACGTTGGCGGTGCAAGATGCGATGGCTAAAGCGCAAACGCTGGCGACGGCTGCGGGCGTCAAGATTGGCAAAATCACTGTCATTAGCGAATTGTCCGGCGGCTTTCAGCCCATCGTCAAAAGCGCCAACTATCCGGTAGCCGAAGCCGCAAGCGGCGCGGGTCCGGTGGAAACGGGACAAAATGAAATTTCCGTGACGGTGGAAATGCACTTTGAGATTGCGCAATAGGATTGAGCAATAACGATAGGTGGGAAGGAAATGCAAGAGGACGCGCACCGCGCGTCCTCTTTTTTCTTTGTAAATGCCGGGGGGAACAACTGCGCGCAGTGCCGTTTGCGCGCTTGTGTTGTTACAGGAACACACATGGCGCCCATCGCGTCGCGGGGTGTGTGATGACGCACCATCATAGTAATTGCCCACATAGAACGCCGAAATACCGTTGCCCGTCTTCTTGACGCGGTTTTCGTCCCCATCGTAAACATACATATTCGCGTTCGCGTCGACGGTGATGGAGGTCAGCCGATTTTCTTGGTCAT
>JAJVIA010000094.1 GCA_022072245.1 Anaerolineae bacterium | reverse complement strand
CGGGACTTGTGGGATGTGCTTTGCACATCGACTGGCGCACGACGACAGCCACTTGTTTGGGCGATAACGACAGCAGGGTATGATCGAGAATCAATCTGTTGGGAGCAGCACGAATACGCGCGCCAGATCATCGATGGTGTGATCGAGGATCCGAGTTTCTATCCATTTCTCTCTGCTGCCGATGAAGACGATGATTGGACATCTCCGGAAGTATGGAAGAAGGCGAACCCGAATCTTGGCGTGAGTGTGAGTGAGGAATATTTGGCGCAAGAGTGTGAGAGGGCGAAGAACACACCCTCATATCAAAACACATTTAGACGTTTGCATCTGAATCAATGGACCGCGCAGAACTGCCGTGCCATCAACATGTTGCATTGGAATGAGTGTGGCGAGCAGGTCGATGAAAAAGAACTCATCGGGCGAGATTGCTACATCGGTTTGGATTTAGCGTCAACCACAGATATTACTGCTGCGGTGGCGGTGTTCCCGCCGTATGACCCTGATGGCGACTACATCGTTGATGCGATGTTCTGGATCCCTTCGGATAACATAGTCGAGAAGGGCCGCCGCGATAGAGTTGATTATTCTGTTTGGATACGCGATGGATTTATTACTTCGACACCGGGGAATGTAGTTGACTACGACAGAGTCAGAGCATGGCTCAACCAGTACTCGCAGGGATCGTACATTATTCGAGAAATTGCGTACGACCCCTGGAATGCCATGCACCTGGTCACACAACTACAGGGTGATGGATTCACGATGGTTCCGATCAGGCAAGGGCTGCCGTCTCTGACTGGACCAACCAAACAGATGCTCGCACTGGTCGAAGGGCACCGACTCAACCACCAGAATAACCCGGTACTCCGCTGGATGGCAGATAACCTCGAAGTGACGTCAGACGCAGCGGGGAATATCAAACCGGACAAGAGTACAAGCAGATCAAAAATTGATGGAATGGTTGCGTTGATCATGGCGATTGATCGTGCGACTCGAAACGCGATGAGCGAATCCGTATACGAGAGGTCAGAGGTGTTATTCGTATGAACCTGCTGACCCGAATGTTTGGCAGAATGTTTGAACGGCGCAGTATGTCATTGGATGCAATGCTACATGAAGCGATGTCGCAGTCTTCATCGACTGCATCTGTGACGCCAGAAACAGCGATGCGTTGCGCTTCCGTTTATGCGTGTGTGCGTGTGCTTGCAGAATCTGTTGCATCGTGTCCGCTACTACTTTTTCAGCGACAGGGAGAGCAGAGGGAGCGAGCGGTAACTCATCGGCTGTACCCGTTGTTGCATGATGCACCAAACGAGAACATGACTGCCTTTGAATTCATTGAGGGGATAATGATATCTCTCAACTTGAGAGGCAACGCATACGCATACATTCATCGGGTTGGGGGCGAGATTCATGAGCTGCTGCCGTTGCACCCCGATAATGTCACTCCACAAAAATCACCTTTAGGTGTAGTCACTTATATTGTGCGAGACGCTGGCGGATCGCCAACGACATACAACGCCGAACAGGTTTTACATATTCGCGCAATGTCGTCTGATGGGTTGATTGGGTTGTCGCCGATCTCTCAGCAGCGAGAGACAATAAGACTGGCGATGAACGCGCAGGATCATGGCTCGAAGATGATGGAGAACGGCGCGAAGCCAGCAGGCGTGATTACTGTACAGGGTAAGTTGAGCGACGTGGCGCGAGCGCGTTTGAGAGATTCATGGCAGTCTGGATTCACGGGCGAAAACCGATACCGCACCGCATTACTCGAAGAAGGAATGACCTGGGCACCGATGACGATGACGGCAGAAGACGCGCAGTATCTTGAGACAAGAAAATTTCAGCGATCAGAAATCTGTAGTATCTTTCGAGTCCCGCCGCATAAGATCGGCGATTTAGAGCGAGCGACATTCAGCAATATCGAGCATCAGAGTTTAGAGTTCACCACTGACTCTTTGCTGTCATGGTTTCGGCGGATCGAGCAGGCAATTGGGCGCTCCTTGTTGCAGGATAGCGGTGGTGAATACTACGCCGAATTTATGGCAGATATCTTCCTGCGCGGCGATACCTTATCAAGAATGCAATCGTACGCTGTGGCAGTCACGAATGGGATCATGAATCGCGATGAAGTGAGGGCGCGCGAAAACCTGAATCCATATCCTGGTGGGAGTAAATTTCTGATCCCGGCCAACATGACGACAGTGGAGGAGGACAGCAGGAGGTAAGACTGATGATGCAAAAGATTGAAACGCCGTTTGAGGTTAAAGAGCTGAGCACTGAAGGGATGTTTTCCGGATACGCATCTGTGTTCGACATCGAGGACTACTACGGCGACATCGTGGCAAAGGGTGCGTTCAAGCGAACACTGAATGGCAAGAGGAAGCGACAGCCAGCATTGTTGTGGCAGCATCGTGCGGACGAGCCGATTGGCGTATGGGATCGGATGGTCGAAGATGAAAAAGGGTTATTCGCTGAGGGCCGTTTAGCGCTTGCGACACAACGCGGTCGTGAGGCGTACGAGTTGTTAAAAATCAAAGCCATCAGTGGGTTGTCAATTGGGTTCACGCCGGTCAAATACCAGATAGATGAGGACACAGGCAAGCGGACACTCACTGACATAGATTTGTGGGAGACCTCACTGGTCACGTTTCCGGCGAACGATGCAGCACGCATTGGACAGGTGCGTGCAGTCCTCAACAGCGGTGAGTTGCCGCAACCCAAATTAGTAGAGGATGTCCTGCGTGATGCAGGATTTTCAATAAAGCAGGCCAAGGCGATTGTCGCACGCGGCCTGTCGTCATTGCGACTGCGCGATGTAGTTGACGATGGTGATCATGAGGATCTCGAGATTGCTGCAGCAATGCAGTTGCTCGAAAGGATCCGATCAGCTACAGAGGCGATTCGCAATGGATCTCCAGGAAACAATTCAGGCGATAGGCCAGACCTTCGAGGAATTCAAGAAGGCTAACGACGAACGTATCAAGCAGATCGAGCAGAAGGGTGCAGCGGATCCGCTGCTGGAGGAGAAAGTCGATAAGATTTCTCTGGCGCTCAAAGACTTAGAGGACACGCGGAAGCGGCTTGACAAGGTTGAGTTGCGACAGAGCAGGCCGAATATCGGCAACTACAGCGAGACTGACTCGCTGAAGGCAGAGCATAGGAAAGCGTTTGACAGATTTCTCCGCAAGGGGGAAGAGTCTGGTCTGCGAGATATCGAGACCAAGGCGCTCAATATTACTACAGGATCGGATGGTGGATACCTTGTTCCCGAGGTCACTGACCCGAATGTAGTCAGTCAATATCTGAAGGTCAGTCCGATGCGGCAGATTGCGACTGTGCGCACCATCGGCAGTAGCGACTACAGGATTCTGGTCAACACTCGTGGGACTGCGTCTGGTTGGGTGGGAGAGACGGCAGCGCGACCAGAGACAGCGACCCCGAGCATTGCCGAAGTGCAGGCGGTGATGGGTGAGGTGTATGCGAATGCATACGCGACCCAGCATCTGCTCGATGATGCGTTCTTCGACGCAGAGGGGTTTCTTGTGCAAAACCTCTATGACGAGTTCGCGCAGGAAGAAGGCACAGCATTCGTCAGCGGTAATGGCACAAACAAGCCGAAGGGTTTCCTCGGCTACACCTTGTCAACATCGGCTGACGGAAGCCGGACCTTTGGCCAACTGCAATACAAATACACGGGAACCAGTGGCGCTTTTAAAACCACATCAGCGACAGTCAACCCGATCGATGATTTTGTTGATCTGCTCCATGCACTCAAGCCTGAGTTTCGTGCGAACGCCACCTGGGTGATGAATGCCCTCACTCTGGCAGCAGTTCGGAAGTTCAAGAATGCAGATGGCGGACCGGTATGGCAACCTGCTACAATGGCGGGCAACCCTGCGACAATCCTTGGTTACCCTGTTGTCGAGATGCCGGATATGCCGGACATCGGAGCGAACTCACTGAGTGTAGCAGTCGGGGACTTCCGTGCTGGCTACACCATCATCGATCGAGTGGGGGTCCGTGTGTTGCGTGATCCCTACACCAACAAACCATACGTTGGGTTTTATGCAACCAAGCGTGTCGGCGGTATGGTTGTCGATTCAGACGCAATCAAGATCCTGAAGCTGGGTGGGAGTTAACCATCTCTTCTCTTCTGTGGTGTGCGGGGTGGCGCTTGGCGCTGCCCCGCACCAACGAAGCTCAGAAACGGAGGAACAAAAAATGAAACAACTGATATCCCTTGTAGTATTCTTCGCGTGCTGTGTTTGCTGCGCACAGCCGCAGGATTTGCATACTACAATTACACCGATCTGGGGTGCGGCCCCATCGGTGGTTACAAACAACACGGCAAAGACAACGACAGTCATTGACTGTAACGAATACCAGGCGCTTGAGTTTTATGTCATGACAGGAAACCTTGAAGACAGTAACGCAACATTTGCTGTGTCGTTGACATATTCGGATAGTGTGACATCGCCAACAAATACGCATATATCCGGATCTGCTGTTCCTGCGTCAAGTCTGATCGGGACCACTACAGCAGCATCGTTTACGTACGCCAACGACAATACGGTCAGACAGATCGGCTACATCAAGACAAAGCGTTATGTGTCGTTGACTGTCACGCCGTCTGGCAACACAGGCAACGCACCTCTATGCATCCTGGCTGTTGGCCGACCACTGATCCGAAAGGCCAGGTGACGACATGTTAGTTGAGTTCACTCAAACACAGACCGTCAAACTTGAAGGGCATATCACGATCACGTTCCATGAGGGAACGCGGGCGGATCTGCCTGACGATGTCGCAAAGCAAGGGATAATCGAGGGATGGTGCAAGTGCGTTGCTGTATCGCCTGGACCTGATGAGAATGCAGTTGCAGCGCCATCGGAAACGAAGCGTAAGCGAGGATCCTGATGCCATCGATTTATGCCACTCCAGATGACGTACGTTATTCGGCTTCGTATGAAGTCGCTGCGTCAATGGATCCGGTGTTGCTTCGATTTCTTGAGTCATCCTCAAGAGCAATCGATCAGTATACTGCAAGGCATTTTTATCCTTGGCTTGGGATTAAATATATCAATGGGGTGAGTGGATCCCGCCTGGCGTTGCCTGATGTTTTGTCAATCAGCTCGTTCGTGGCGGACTCAGAAAATGATGGTACATGGGATGGCGAGACATGGGTTGAAGGTACTGACTACTATTTGGAATCGCTCAGTCATGTCGATCAGTTTCCCAAGGCGGTGGCGATCACAACCGGGTGGGGCAACTACAGGTTCTGCCCGGGTGATCGTCGCTACAAGTTGACAAGCTTGTGGGGTTATGGTGATGGGCAAAGCGCGACACCATGGATTTTGTCGTCAGTGACTGCGACAGTTGCGACGACGACAGGGACTGCGGTCACTGTGTCTTCGTCAGGAGTCATTGTCCCCGGACAGACACTTCGTGTCGGCACAGGTGAAATGATGTTTGTGTCTTCGGTCAATTCGACTACGTTGACGGTTGAGCGTGGGATCAACGGGACAACAGCGACAGAGCACACAGGCGCTACGGTGTCGGTTGTGCAGTATCCCAGGTTAATTACTCAGTGCGCCGTTGATATGTGTGTCGAATCGTTTTTCAATCGATTCGATGTTACCACACAGATTGGCGATGTTGCTGCTGAGGGTTTCAACTTCAGCAGAAACGAAGAGATTTTTTATCGCCATCTGCGGATGTTGAACACATACCGGCGAATGGAGGTCGTTTAGGCGATGGCACGAAAGACGACAATGAAAGTGACCTATGACACACGCGGGCTTGAACTTGCGAAGCAAAGAGTTGCTGCAGTTCTTGAGGAAGGCTCGGAAATTGTAGCACAAGCCGCAACCAGGCTTGCACCATTTGATCCACAGTCGCGCCACGCAAAGGGGCAAACACAATACCCAGACATGCATCACAAGGATTCGATCAGATCTGGAAAAGCGAAATCAAAGAAGCAGGGAGATAAAGCGCAGGCATTCGGCGAAGCGTCTCAATGGGGCGGCACCTGGTACGTGCAGTCAACATCGGGTCGCGGGTACTGGATAGAGAAGGGTACGAAAAGCAATGAGCGCAAGTATTCGGGCGAGCGTGAAACCTATAAGAAGAGAATGGCAGTAGTCGCAAAGTATGGTCTAACGCCTGACAAAAAAACAAAAAAAGAGGTCATGACTAAAGGCGAAAAGCGCCTGTTAACCAACACAATTAAATCACTCAAAGAGACCGGTGAGGTCGTGAAATTCAAGACCGCAAAATTACACGCAGCGACACCGGCTAGACCTCATTTAATGCCAGCGTTCGAGCTGGCTAAAAGATACATCATCCAGAAAATGAAAAACCTATTGTAGCAGGAGGGCATAGATGCCAGTAACAACGACAAACGTATTATGGGGTACAGGGCTTGTCGCAATCGGCGACAATGCCGGGAGTTCTTTCGTGGATATCGGTGCCACGGAAGAAGGATTCAACATTTCGCTGGTCACCGAGACCGAAGACGTAGCAGTCGATGAGCTCACGCAACTCATCGATAAAATCATCACACGCCAAGCAGTTGTAGCAGAGTTCACCATAGCGGAGGCAACAGTCGCGAACATGTTGAAGGTGATGCCTGGTGTGACGGGGACTACATCGATTACGCTCATGGGACAGACTACATTGTCCAAAGTGTCGCTGCGGTTTACGGCAACTAAGGCTGGAGGTGGCACACGGACAATCACATTGTCGTACGGTGTGTTCACGAGTGACGCTGCGCAGTCGTACCGCAAGGGCCAGAAGTGGATGGTGCCATGCAGGTTTGAGACTCTGTACGACTCAGCCACTCCGACATTCACGATTGCGGACTCGTAATGACGACAACAGACACAATACTCAACAAGGGATTGACGCTCGACGTCGGTGGAATTGACGTCACATTCAAGCCGCTGCCAATTGCAGAGGATATGGAGTGGCGTCGCCGGATCGGGCGTATCATCGGCGATGTAGTCAAGCGGCAGCAGATCCGTGACGACAATGTGCAGGCGGAGCTGTTGTCATATTTCTTTGCCGAGGGTCTTGATGAGTTGATGGAATCCATGTTCATGTTGGCGGACAAGCCGCTTGAAATGATCAGACTCAATGCGTCGAGACTCGATCTGACTGCTGCAATGGTCGAGGTGTTCAAGGCATACTACATCCCTTTCGTTTCGTCGATCATCTCGATCTGGGTGACGATGCGTCCGACAAATGGATGAGATCCATATTGTTGCAGGGGATGCGACATGGATGGCCAGACCCGTACTACATCATGATGCATTGGACCTGGCAGCAACTGCTTGAGTACTCGGAGGGATTGCTCGAAATGATACATGGCGTTTCGGATCGTGGACGAGGCAGAAGCGTCGATGATGCTACACCAGAGTATCTGCGCTCGATTGCCAACTACATCGAGGGATAATACATGGCGATCAAACTGGGCGATGCGATACTGTTCCTGGCGGCCAACGATAAAGATCTTGCTGCGACACTGAACAAGACCGAGAAGACGGTAGAGAAATTCACCGAGAAGACCAACACGCTTGGTGGGCGGATCGGCAACATGTTTAGCGGGTCGATTGGGAAAATGGCAGCTTTCGGAGCTGGTATGTTTTCAGTCTCCCGAGCGTTTTCGTTTGCTGTCAGTGAAATCAGCGAGAGCCAGTTGGCCGCGCAGCAGCTGAACGCAGTGCTTGAATCTACGGGTGGGATTGCAGGCGTCACTGCAAGTCAGGTCAATAACCTTGGCACTCAATTGGCGTCGATGAGCAATTTTTCTGACGACGCGATAATCAGCGCATCCAGCACTATGCTGACTTTCACGAATGTAACTCAAGGTGTCTTCTCGCGTGCAATGCAGTCTGTTGTCGATGTCGCAACGGGGATGAACACAGATCTGAAGAGTGCTGTAATTCAGGTTGGCAAGGCTCTACAGGATCCCGTTCGTGGGATAACCGCACTATCCAGGGCAGGGATCCAGTTTAGTTCGGACCAACGAGAAATGGTCAAGAATTTTGTTGAGTCGAATGATCTTCTGTCAGCGCAAGGAATTATTTTGACTGAAATAGAAAAACAATTTGGCGGGTCCGCAGCAGCAGCAGCAGACACGTTTGCCGGATCGGTTCAAGATTTGACAGATGCCTTGGGCAACCTTGCGGAACAGCTCGAGCCCGTGCTGAATCTTATGACGCGAGTTGCCAATGGGTTCACGTCGATGGTACAGGCCATTTCTTCGCCGATCGAAGCACTTGGGCTGGTCCTTGGTGTTGCAGACGAAGGCAACAGGCAGTTGATAGAGGAGGAATCGGTCAGCCGAAAAAGGAATATCGAAGTAAAAGAAGAACAGGCCAAAAAATACGGCACGGACCTCATGACTGCTGAGGGGATCCCCCGTTCTGAATATGATGCGAAATATGCAGAGGCAGAAAAGGCAGCAACAGCAGAGGCGCAGAAAATAGAGCAAGAAAAAGCGGCGGCGGCAGCAGCGCAGAAGGCGAAAGAAATAACACCAGAACAACGCTACAGAATTGCAGCACGCGCAGCGTATGCCTCGCAGGTAAGAGGCGAATCTGAGCAGGGGCCGCAAACAATGGAGGAAGCGGCGGCAAGCGAGCGGGAAAGAACAAGGGCAATCATTGAAGGGGACCGTGCTTATAGAAGAGCAGAGAAAGAGGCAATGGCTCAAACCATACAGCGTATGCAGCAGCGTGGGCGCGGGAATGTGATTATCTCGCACGCGAATTTCACGGCAGGCCCAGACCAGATCAGGGCGTATAATCAGCGGCGCGCAATGATGCCGGGGTTCTGACATGGCGAGCCTAACATTCACATATACATCTCCCGGATCCGGATCGAAGTCCGGGGAGTGTATTTCGTTCGATCCATCTGCAGTAGATTACGATGTGATCTATGAGGACATCCTGGGTTATGGGACGATCGACAAAGAGATCGGGCCGAAGTCGGGGATGACATTGACTGCTACTATCAGGATCAACGAGGTTGATTTCATCACGACATACAATGTCGCTAACGCATGGAAGGCTCTGATCAACTACAGGGGCACGGTCGAGATCACGCCGATCGGGTCTGTCACTCCATTGTCGTGGCAGCGGATGCGGCTGACAGAGATAGGTGAATCGAAAACGGGACCGATCAACAGGTTTCTTGAATTGACATTCAAACAGATGGCGGCCTGATATGATTACTCGATACGACGGATTAACGCCTGACGACATAAACCAGTACCCATCTCTGAGCATGATTCAGTTTCTGAATCCGCTCAACCATACGTCAGGTGGGGCGGCGACAACAATCACTGATCTGTCGTTCACGGTGCCGACCGGACTCAAAATATCCCTGCCGTTCATCATCCACGGCAACCCGACCAACACGAGCAATTTCCAATGCAGGACGGCATCGGGTGGCGGTGGCACACTGTATTCCGTGATCATGGGTGCTGGCAGCCCGTCGGCGATGCAGGTGCATGTCGAGCCTGGGACTGGGATGCTGCTGTTTCATTCGTCGGCATCAGGCGTGACTCTGTACGTCACCATGAAATCAATAATGTCTCATCTGGATGCGTCATATTTCGCGTGGCTACATGCCAACTGTGTGAGGATGCAGAACGTCACTCTAGGGGGTGGAGAGACATACACTGCTGGGGAGAGTGTGGTAATTGGCCCCGGGTATGTCGCTGATGACGGTCTGCTGTACCAGGCCGATCCATCCGATTACAGTTCGGTTGCGACAGTGTTCATCACGCAGTCTGTCTCTGCCGGGAACTCGGCTGTCGTGCAGAGAACCGGCAACGTGACGCCGAAGCGCGGGATGCCAGGCAACAGAGACATCTGGGCTGGCCGTGGCGGTGAGGTGACATGGATCGGCGATGATGACCCATCCTACAAATTGGAGACCAATGACTACCAGCAGTTCCTCGGGAAGTCATCTCATGATGGATTGTCGCTGGCTCTGAATGTCAACGTGCCGATCACGAGGTACGCTGAATGATCCGCAGGCCGAGAGGTTTGGTGATGGCGACCGATCTGGGCCTGACTCCAGTCGGCAGGCTCATCGATGTGCGTGCTGACCAGGTTGGCGGGCAATGGATGATCTCATGGGATGTGGAGTTGCTCGACGGCATCGATGACGGCAGCACTGCGGTCTATGTCTATCATGATGGCGATTTTGTGCAGCGTGTTGTGGGAGAGAAATTCTATTGGTTCGTCCCTCTGTCTGATTCAGTGAGCGACCAGATCGAGTTATTCCTGGGGCCATCCGGCGGGATATGGGAGCACGGATTCGACGCGTGGCAGTCATACGATCGGGCGCTGCTGCAATGGGATCTGGATGGTGATGCATATCGCGTGCGTGTGCGCGGGAATTACGGCGCATCGATATCTGGATCCGATCCGCTTGCTGTGTTGTCAACAGTGTCCGCATCCATCCCTGATCCGTTTGCATTGACCACCAATGTGGCCTATGCGTCTGGTGTCTGGAGTCTGGGGGGTGTGCAGTACGACACGATCACTCTGGAGATCACGTCAGGCGGATATGCCGACGAGGCAATATATGAGTGGACGTGGGGGAGCGTCACCGGATCCGGAGTATGCAGGACATACCCGGAACATGCCGTCAATGGCGTGCGTGTCTGGTTTGACGGCAACACAGAGTACCAGGCTGGTGATACGTGGGAGATACGTGTTGGGCTGCCGACTGACTACACGACGAAAAAATGGACACTCACTGGTGACCACACGTTTCGGATCGACACGGCAAACGCTGCCGGATCGGTAACAGCGGGAGATGCGGTGACGAAACAAATCAACCCTCCGCCGAAACGGCCGTCATACTACAGCAACACCACATACGTTGACGGAACTGGCCAGATTGCCGTGACGTGGTCTGTCGGTGATGACGATGCCGCATCGTGGCGAGTCCACCAGAATAGGCCTCATGCCGACGAGAGTGACACTCATTGGGCATGGACGGACAGCGGAACGTCATTCTCGTCTAACAGATTCACGTCCGGAACGCTCGCGCTGCAACCGGGGCGCAACCGCATCACTGCGACAACGCTGGACGCATCAGGCCAGGAGAGCGGCGAGAGCGATGTGTTCGAGATAACACTCGACGACAGCCTCAATCAGATCATTGCTCCGAATCCGCCATATTCGATGACTGCCGAGATGCAGAGCAACGGCAATATTCTGGTGACCGTGTGGGTCGATTCGACAGCGACGCATGTCAGGGTGTACCATGACGCGCATGATGGATCAATCGACTACACGACATTGATCGTGTCTGCAGCCAACACAGGCACGGCCGAGATGAATGAGGTGACGCTGACTATATCCTCTGGGCTGACTGATGGGCGGTATCTGATTGGAGCGCGCTCGGTCCGCAACGGCGTTGAGGAGGAGAATGAGGACATGGTTGCAGAGGTGTATCGTATCACCGCTGCATCGGAGAAGGCCAGCGGACTGACAGTGGATGTGGTGCACTGATGAACATAATTCCACCCGTTACAAAAACGAACGATGTTCCGACGCTTGTGGTCAGGCTGCTCGACTCTCATCGAGACCGCCGATCACTGTTGGCTGGGTCCGGTTCTCTGGGAAGAATCGCCAGGCACATAATACCGATATCGTTGTCCAATGCGCCACTGCCCGAGGGGCCAACCCTCGAAACGAGAGTGGCTGGTGAATACTCGATCAGCAGCAATGCCGACTACATCCATGAGTCACTGATCGGGTCGATCCTGTCGCTGGAGGCGTTCTACAGATCAGGAACACGCCGACTGCGGCAGGTGTTGTTTCGCGGTGCACTGTCGAGCGAGGAGCACCAGTTTGGCGCTGACGAGAACGGGGTGAACCTGACATGGTCTACGACGGCATTACTGGATGCCGAGCCTGTCGAGATGTTCACGTCGATTCAATCGATCGGATACGTATTGCAGCGGATAAACAATGGAGACTGCTGGCCGACTGATGCAGCAGGCAACAAGATCGGATGCATCGACGAGGACCTGTTCGGCATCATGCAGTGGACCGGAATGATCGACATCGCCGGGCTGCCGCTGCCTCAGGCATTCGCCGATGTGCTGCAGCTCAAACAGGGGCTGATCCCTGTAGTCGAGTTCCGAGATGATGGCAAAATCATTCTGACTGCCAGAGAGCGCGGCAAACCCGATGCGGATCTGGTGGTGCCATCGATACAGGACCACACCGGCAGCGTGTCGATCGTGCCTGATGTGAGCAGCATCAGCGGCACCATTGATTATGGCCGTGTTGTCAACAGGATCACCGGGCGTGGGGGCGTGAAACGGCGGGCCGATACTGCGACATTAGTCCCGGCATGGGATCGTTCGCTGGATGGGTATGTGACAACAAACTCGGCTTCTATGCAGAGGAGCGTTGAGTTGCGAGAGGTTGGGCGGGTGTTCCGGTTCGACGGGCAGTTCTGGCCGATGAATTCTGACGCAACTGGTGTCAGTGCCCCGCAGGAGACTCCGATCATCTGGGGGCGTCGGAGTTACAGCGACCCATGGGTTATGATCCCGGCATCAGCAAAATTCACGATGGTCACGGAACCGGGGCAGGCAATGTTCCTGTCGCGGAAAAACATGGCCGGGCTGGAGTCCGGAGATTACCGGTTTGTTGTGTTCGACGCTCCGATGGTGTCGAGGTACTACACTACCGAGCAGCAGCAGGCGCGGGCCGAGGGCGTTGGCGTTGCCGCCTCTGTGTCGTTCTGGGAGCTGGAGATTCAGGCGCTCAAACAGGACGGGCTGCTACTGTACGATACTGGTGTTCAGGGAGATCTGCCGATCTATCGGCGCAGGATCCACTACAACAACCAATATTCATCGTTGACAGCGGGGCGATTCTACCGAGAGTTGGATGGCGCGAGGACTCCGGCGGAACCGGCGTCAATGTTCGACGACACGCCAATTCTGTCCCGGGAGGTGTGGGAGGCCGTAGTGATCAGCCAGAACCCGAAACACTCCATCAACGTCACCATGCCGTATTGTGCGTTTCACCTGCGGCATGGCATGACATACACCAGGATGGTCGATGACAGGGGGAGGGTCATTCGGGACGGAATCAACTACACGATCGAGGGGCCAATACAGTATGGACTCAGGGTGATCGGTGACGGGGCATTTACCACCACGGTATCGCTGGATAGCGACTCGGTCAATATGCTCGGAGGCATGGTGCTATGAGGCGGTACAGAATCAACGATCCGTCACTGGTCAACCAGATCAACTACCTGGCGCAGCGGATAGCCGCCCTGGAGGCATATATCGCATCGATACGGATCGGGGATGAGGCGCATATCGAGACCGAGATCACGGATGGGAATCATTCCGGCAGGCTCAGCGATCAATATGAGTTTGGTGAGGACGCAATCGACGGGCATCAGGCGCGAATCATTGCGCGGAAAACCGTTCGGTCATACGATATGGACGACACCGGCAGGGTCGGGTCATACCACAATTTTGT